>DASYOS010000130.1:0-4689 GCA_036007525.1 Chitinophagaceae bacterium
TTCTTTACTTCTAAAAATCACATCCCGTTTCACAGTCTTAAATTCATACTCCATTTCTTTTAAATGCCTGGTAGCAGCATTAATTTTCCGTATGTTTTTGTCGGCATAGTGCCCATTGGCTATGTATAAAACAGTAAGTAATGCTGTAAATAAAAAAAAGGGGATATTTTTTACAATCCACCTGTAGTAAAGCCATCTTTTCCAATCCTTTTTTGGATTGGAAACTTTGCCTTTGATATTCTTTTCAGGATTTTGAGACATTATTTTTTGATAATATTTGTTTTTTTATATTGAGTTTTCCGAAATATTTTTTTGAGCTATGCGAAGCTTAGCGCTTCTTGCTCTTGAGTTTTTTTTGATCTCTTCTTCATCCGGGGTAATAGGTTTTTTTGTGATGATGTTAAATGGGTTTTTGAGCTTCGTTCCATATACTTCATCCCTGCTTTCCTCATCAATACCTTTAAAAAAATTCTTTACAATTCTATCTTCCAATGAATGGAAAGTGATTATAGCTATACGGCCGTCTTCTTTTAAAATATCAAGGCTTTGTTGCAACATTTCTTTAAGAGCTTCCAACTCTGCATTCACTTCTATACGTAATGCCTGAAAAACCTGCGCAAAATATTTATTAGGGTTTCCTTTAACTGTATGATGAACAGCATTTTTAAAATCTGTAATTGTTTGCATTGAAGTAGTGTTTCTCATTTGCACAATTGTTCTGGCTAATGTCTTGGAATTAGTTACCTCTCCGTATTGCTCAAACATTTTATGCAGCTTTTCTTCAGGATAATTTTTCAATACATCAATTGCTTTCAATTCCTGCCGCTGGTCCATCCGCATATCCATGGCTGCATTAAAACGGGTTGAGAATCCCCGCTCTACTTTATCAAACTGATGACTGGAAACTCCGAGGTCTGCTAATATCCCATCAACCTTTGTGATTTTATGTAACCGAAGAAATTTTTGCAGGTGACGAAAATTTTGAGGAATAAAAATTATTCTTTCATCTTCAGCTATCAGGTTTCTTTTTGCATCTTCATCCTGGTCAAAAGCAATTAATTTTCCGGTATCATCTAATTTATTCAGAATTGCTTTGCTATGCCCGCCACCGCCAAATGTGCAATCAACATATACTCCTGATGGATTAATTTTTAATCCTTCTATAACCTGCTGCAACATTACCGGCACATGATAAATGCCCTGTTGCATAAATTATAGTTCATTTTTTTTATCACCTGCCATTACATCTTTAGCCAGATTGCTAAATGCTTCCGGTGAAAAAGTTTCAAAGAACTGCTGGTATTTAATTTTATCCCAGATCTCAATTTTGTTTACTGCCGACACCAATACAATATCCTTTTCTAAACCTGCGTATTCCATTAAATTTTTAGGTATCAATAAACGGTTGGCACTATCGAGCTCAACCTGGGTTGCCCCGTTTAAAAAATAGCGCCTGAATTGCCTAACGTTAGGTTCAAATTCATTCAGATCACTTATCTCAGAAAAAATTGGTTTCCAGCTTTTCATGGGATATAAACTCAAGCATTTTTCAAACCCGCGGTTTATTACAAAATGCTCTGAACCACCCTCTGGTAATTGCTTTTTTATAGCCGATGGAAGTAAAAAACGTCCCTTTACATCCAGCGTTGATTCATATTCACCTATAAAACCTATCATTACTAAGGGTTTAGAGCTATTTTTGATAATTTCCACAAAATAACACTTTTTCCCACTTGACCAAGAATTTGGAAATATTTTTTTATACACATATTTTAAATTCACACAAGCATTCCATTTTAATACCTCAAAAAATAAAATATGAAAACAGGTTATTCAGGTACGCCGCTGTTAAAAAAGCTTGGAATAAAAGAGAATATGAAAGTGCAGTTGATTGGCCATCCCGAAGATTATTTTGAGTTGTTGGAAAGAGATATATCATCTCAATTGATTCACAAAAATGAATTGCCTGACTTTATTCATTTGTTTGTAAAAAGATATAATGAATTTGAAAATGAGATGAAAAAAATAAAGTCAAGGATGAAACCCACAACCATTATTTGGGTATCGTGGTATAAAAAAAGTGCAGGGATTGCTACAGATATTACTGAAGATGTAATTAGGAATTACGCATTGCTAAATAACCTTGTGGATGTAAAAGTTTGTGCTGTTAATGAAATATGGAGCGGATTAAAATTAGTTGTCCCTTTAGCTAAAAGATAATTATTAAGTTTTTATTCCTGGGGGTAGTTAGGCTTTCTGTGGCATATCAATGGTGAAGCAACTTCCTTTACCTAATGTACTTTCCGCTTTTATTTTGCCATGATGTGCCTTAACAAGTTTTTTTACATAGCTTAAGCCTAAGCCAAATCCTTTTACGTTATGAAGATTGCCAGTGTGTGCACGGTAAAATTTTTCAAAGATGCGGTGTAGTGTTTCATTATTCATTCCAATACCGTTGTCTTCTATCTTAATGCGAAAATGATTATTTATATTCTGAGTGCATAATTTAATTATCAAATTTTCGTCTTTTGAATATTTTACAGCATTATCCAACAGATTATTTACAAGATTTGTAAAGTGTACTTCATCAGCTATTACAAGATCATTTTTTGCCTCTAAACTAACCACAAGTTTACCATGCTTCTCTTCTATAGGCAATTTCATATTTTTAACTGCCGTATTAATTAAATCATGTGCATGTAAACTTTTTAAATTTAATTGTATCTGCTGTTTATCCAGCATAGCAGCCTGCAGTATTGTTTCCACCTGCTTATTCATGCGCTTATTTTCTTCCTTAATAATTCCCGAAAAATATTCAGTTTTTGTTCTGTCCTGCATCACCTTTTCATTTTTTAAAGCATCTACCGCAAGTGAAATTGTAGCAAGAGGGGTTTTAAATTCATGCGTCATATTATTTATAAAATCAGACTTTATCTCACTAAGTTTTTTTTGTTTTAATAACGCCCTTAGTGTAATAAAAAATGCAGCAAAAATGAGAATAGTAAATAAAACGGAGCCCATAACTATCCACGACATTTTTTTCCAGATAATATTTTTAAACTTTGGTACTACAATTACAAGTAATTCTTCAGGTGATACACCTTCTGACACGCTTCCGCTTGGTGATATCAAAGGGTAAACAATAACTTTATTATCGATGGTATCTTGAAAAGATCTGGCAAAATTGTCTGATTCTATCTGCTCCCCTATCATAGAAATTGGTCCTACTGCAAATTCGAATGGCATATCCTTAAATCCGTGCATTTGAAAAGCATTTTTTATCTTCATTCGTATATCATCCCTGGTAAATTTATGGGTTATAGTTAGTGGAGATCCAACTATTGGCGTAAGCTCATCATTATTCTTTTTATTATCAAACGGAGATAAATTTCCCTTTTGCTCAACTAAATCCATCCCGGTGGTTGCAGTAACTATTACTAAATGCTCTTTAAATTGTTGCTCTTTATCATTATACATCTGCTTTATCCAGAGATATTGAAAAAATATCAACCCGATAAGGGACAGAAAAATAAGCACAGTTATGATCGGAAATATTTTCTTCATGTGTATACAAAAATAACCCCGGCAAGCACCTTAAAAAAATGAGTGAAGTGTTTAAGCAATCTTTAACTAACTATTATCTTTTAAAAATATCGAAAAATATTTTAGCAAAGCAATATACTCTTCGCCAAATAAATATAATTTAGAATTATGATTTCACCGGCAAAAGGCACATTATTAATTGCAAACCCTTTTTTAAAAGATCCGAATTTTGTACGGAGTGTTATTTTTCTTTGTGAACATAAAGAAGAAGGAAGCTTTGGTTTTGTGCTGAATAAAAAATTTCATCAAACATTAGGAGAACTAATTCCAGAGTTAGCCGAACAAAAAATTCCTGTTTATTATGGCGGCCCTGTACAAAAAAACACTATTCACTTTTTGCATCAGTATCCTGATTTAATACCCGGCGGTGAAGAAGTGCTGGATGGGATTTTTTGGGGAGGAAATTTTGAAAGCCTTATTTCTTACGTAAAAAATGATGATATTGATTTTAATAAGATAAGATTTTTTATTGGATACAGTGGGTGGAGCGAAGGACAGTTAAATGGAGAGATGGAAGAAAAAAGCTGGCTTACAGTTGATGCCATTAAAAAACTTATTTTTCATAAAAACCCGGAAGAAATATGGAAGGATTCTTTAAAACATTTAGGCGGTGATTATGAAATGATGATTAACTTCCCGCTTGATCCACAATTGAATTAGGAATGATATTTGGATTGAAAAATTGTAAATCATTTTAAAATTTAATTTAAATAACCATGAAAAAATTAGCTATTGCATTATCAGTTATGGGTCTTGCCATTTTTACCTTATTAATGGGGAGTGATAAAAAAAATAAGAAAGATAAATCTGAAATTGGAAACCTGGATGAAGAGATGGTAGGGCCCAGGGGTGAAGAAATATTTATAGGTGCTAATGGTGGCCGCTACTTTCTTAAAGACGGCAAAAAAGTATACGTTGGTTATAAAGGAAAAAAACATTCATCGTAAGCTGAATAATAACTTAAATAACATCTCATCCGCAAAGTTTGCTTTATACATTTTTAAAATTTTTCGCAAAAATTGCTTTCTATTTTTACTGTAGAAAAATAATCATTAATCATAAAGGGTTTCTGCAAAGAGATGGGCC
>DASYOS010000131.1:0-5457 GCA_036007525.1 Chitinophagaceae bacterium
GTGTTATATATAGTGATGCATGTAATGAATTAAAAAAATTTGTGAAAAGAACCGGTATACCTGTTGTGGAAACGTATGCAGGTAAAGGTTCTCTTAATTATGATGAGCCACAAAACTTAGGCGCAGCAGGGGTTACCGGCACTCCCGGATCTATAGAAATTTGTGCCAAGGCTGATGTGGTAATAGGAATAGGAACACGTTACAGTGATTTTACTTCCATTTCTCAATCAGCATTTCAGCATCCTGATGTTCAGTTTATAAACCTTAATGTTAGTGAATTTGATTCTTTTAAACAAGGGGCATTGCCTGTTACTGGAGATGCAAAAGAAAGCATTAAAGAATTAGATAGGCTTCTGCAATCATATCAAGTTGACAAAAGTTATGCGGCTGCAGTAAAAAAATATAATACCGATTGGGATAAGGCAGTAGAAAAAATTTATACACTCAACCATGGTATTCCTGTAAGCCAGGGTGAAGTGATTGGAGCGGTAAATACTTTTTCAAATGAAAAAGATGTTGTGTTATGTGCCGCAGGGAGTCTTCCGGCCGATCTTCATAAACTTTGGAGAACCCGTAATTGCAAAGGATTTCATTTGGAATATGGGTACTCGTGCATGGGTTATGAAATAGCCGGTGGACTCGGTGCAAAGATGGCTGACCCATCTCGTGAAGTATATGTGATGGTAGGCGATGGAAGTTATTTAATGATGTCGCAGGAGATTGTAACTTCTATTCAGGAAGGATTTAAGCTCACCATTATTCTTATAAATAATAATGGTTTCGCAAGCATCGGTGGTTTATCAAATGCTTTAGGTACAAAAGGTTTTGGGACTGAATATAAATTCAGAAATAAAAAAACAGGTCAGCTTGACGGAACTTTTCTACCTGTTGATTTAGCCACGAATGCCGAAAGTTTGGGAGCCATTGTAATTCGTACAAAAGATATAAAGAGTTTTAAAAAGGCATTAGCTAATGCAAAGAAAAATGATAGGACAACCGTAATATATATTGAAACAGACAGGGAGCAAAGAGTGGATGGTTATGCATGGTGGGAAGTGCCTGTAGCAGAAGTATCAACAATAGATTCTGTGAACAAAAGTTACAAAACGCTCCAAAAAAACAAAAAAAATCAGAAACACTATTTATAAATTATTAAAAGGTTGATGACATTAAAATATTAATGAAAACAAAATCCGAAATAAAAATTGCAAACGCTCCCTGTTCCTGGGGAGTTTTAGAATTTGAATTGGAAGGTAAATCGATAGGCTATCAACAGGTTTTAGATGAATTAAAAGAAACAGGTTATTCAGGAACAGAGTTAGGTGACTGGGGATTTATGCCAACTGACCCAAAGGAGCTACATAAAGAAATATCTAGTCGTAACATAAATTTATTAGGAGCGTTTGTTCCGGTTGCTTTATCTAATGAATTGGCTCATGAAAAAGGAGTACAACAGGCATTAAAAGTTGCGGGGCTTATGTTTGATGCAGGATATAAAGACACTTTTATTGTACTTGCTGATGATAATGGTAGCGTAAAAGAGCGAACCGAAAATGCTGGAAGAATTTCCAAAGAGCAAAGTTTATCTCCTGAACAAACGAACACATTTGCAAAGGGAGCAGAGAAAATTGCGCAAGCTGTGAAAGATAAATACGGGATGCGGACAGTGTTTCATCATCATTGTGCCGGATATATAGAAACACCTTCAGAAATTGATGCTTTAATGAAAGCTACTGATGCAAGATTGCTGGGGTTATGTTTTGATACAGGGCATTATCGTTTTGGTGGAGGCAAAAATCCTGTGGATGTATTGGAAAAATATTGGGATAGAATATGGCATGTACATTTCAAAGATTTTTCGCCGCAGGTTGCACAAGAATCAAAAAATAAGAAATGGGATTATTTTGAATCGGTAAAAAATGGTGTGTTTTGTGAATTAGGAAAAGGTGATGTAGATTTTGTAGCGATAAAAAATTTTCTGAATAAAAAAAACTATATGGGCTGGATCGTAGTGGAGCAGGATGTTTTACCTGGCATGGGAGACCCTAAACAATGTGCAGAAAATAATAGAAATTACCTCCAGTCAATTGGATTATAGGGTTTAAACATTTTAAAAAACAAAATGAAACAGGTTAAAATAGCGCTATTAGGTATTGGACGAATAGGAAAAATACATTTCAGAAATATCAGTCAACATTTTTCAAACGCTTCTGTTGTTGCTGTATCTGATCCGCAATACGATCAACTAACATTTAAAAAAGAATATGGCAATGTTTTCTTTACCCAGAATCCAGAAGAAGCCCTTGCACGTGCAGAAGTAAATGCTGTTTTGGTATGTACACCTACAAGCTCGCATGCATCATTGGTGGAAGCTGCGGCAAAACAAGGCAAGCATATATTCTGTGAAAAACCATTAGACCTTTCATTACAGAGAACAGCAGCGCTTGTAAAGATTGTAAAAGAGGCAAACGTAAAACTAATGCTTGGCTTCAACAGGAGATTTGATCCTGATTTTATGCAGGCACGAAAATCAGTAAGTGAAAAAAGAATTGGGAATGTTCAAATTGTAAAAATCACAAGCCGTGACCCCGGCTTACCTCCTATTGATTATATAAAAAATTCAGGCGGTTTGTTTATGGACATGGCTATTCATGATTTTGATATGGCGAGATACATTATGAATAAAAAAGTAGTTGAGGTATATTCAAAGGGTTTAGTAATAGTTGATAAGGAAGTTGGAAGCGCCGGAGATGTAGATACAGCACTGACAACACTTATTTTTGAAGATGGCACTTATGCAGTAATTGATAATAGCAGGAAGGCTGCTTATGGATATGACCAGCGCCTGGAAATTTTTGGTGATGACGGAATGATACAAGTAAACAATAACCATCATAACACGAATGTCATTTTCGATGCAAAAGGAATACACCACGCTTTGCCTTTGGATTTTTTTATGGACAGATATGCCAAATCATATTTGAAAGAAATGGAATTATTTATTGATGCCTTGGTAAACGAGAAAGAAATGCTTGTCAGCGGCGAAGACGGTTTAGAGGCTACATTAATTGCAATAGCTGCTAAAATATCTATGCAGGAAGGACGCCCGGTTAAACTTTCAGAAATAAAAGCGAAAACTTTAAAATGAAAAAATTACTTATAGCTATTACCTTTTTTATATTTCATTTCACCTGCGCCATAACAATTGCCCAGCCGAAAGGATATTCTGTTGCAAATGCACATGCGCATAACGATTACCTTCATCCTGTTCCTTTTTATACAGCATACAATGCAGGCTTTGGCTCAATAGAAGCAGATGTTTTTCCTGTGAACGGTGTTTTACTTGTTGCACATAGTAAAAAAGAAATTATGTTGCAACACACTCTTAAAAGTTTATACCTCGATCCACTCTTAAAAGAGCTGCAAGCAAATAATTTACATCAACTAAATTTACTGGTTGATATAAAAGAAAATTATAAGCTCAGCTTAGACCTACTCATTAAGGAATTAAATCCGCTTAATCAGTATTTATCTACACCACAAAACATAAAACCATTAATGATTATTATAAGTGGTGACCGGCCACCCCCATCGGAATATAAAAACTATCCCGCCTATATTTTTTTCGACGACAATTTTATGTTGAAGCATACTCCAGAAGAGTGGAAAAGGGTAGGCTTAATAAGCCGGCCTTTTAATAAAATATCCGAATGGAAAGGCGAAGATGTTATTAATCCTAAAGATAAAAAGCGCATAAAGGGTATGATTGACAGTGTTCATAATACGGGTAAGCCTTTTCGTTTTTGGGCAGCTCCTGATAATAAAACTTCATGGAAGTTGCAAAAAAAATTACATGCTGATCTTATAGGCACAGATAAAATTGATGAGCTAGCAAATTATTTACGCTAGAGATACAAAAGCAAATATTATATGCTCTGAAGTAAAAATTACACTTCCAAAATATGATTGTCTCGTCCTGAAATAGGTTGACTAAAAATCAACTTAAAATGGACATTAAAGAACAGATTATTTTAGAGTATCTGGAGCAAGGCTGCGGATACAGAAAGCTACAGGAAAAGTATGGCATTGGCCGTACCACCATTTGCAAATGGGTTCAAATATACCAGGGCGTTCATGGCCTGGAGCGAACCACAAAACAGCAAAACCATTACCTCAGAGATATGGATGATCCACAAAAGAAGCGACTCCCAAAGGCTAATCCCACTGCGCTGGATCTGGAAAAGAAAATTGCTTTTTTGGAGAAGCAGTTACAGTGGGAGAAACTTAGGGCCGACACCCTGGATACGATGATAAATATTGCAGAAGAAAAACTCAAAATTTCTATCAGAAAAAAGTCTGGAGGCCCACAGCCCAGGAAGTAAAAAAGACAAATAGTTTTGCAAGTCTGAAATCTATTTGCCGGCTGTTGGCCCATTCACCACAGGCATATCACAAACATCAAAATAAAACGCTGCGCCTGCACTTGCAGGAAGGCCTTATACTGGAGCAGATCACCCGTATACGAAAGCTGCAACCCAGGTATGGAGGCAGGAAACTTTTTGTGGAATTGCAGGACTTTTTTAATCAAAAAAATATAACCATGGGAAGGGATAAATTTTTTGAACTGTTGCGTAAAAACAAGTTGCTTGTGCGCAAACAAAAACGCAATGTATATACCACGATGAGCAAGCACCACTTTCGTCGCTATCCCAACCTGGTAAAGGACTTCACGCCACTAAAAGCACATGAGTTATGGGTAGCTGATATCACTTACATACCTACGCTGCACAGGCATGCATATCTCTTCTTGATTACAGATGCCTACAGCAGAAAAATAGTGGGTTTTCACCTCGGTGATGATATGAAAGTAAGTAGTGGAATTATGGCTTTAAAAAAAGCTTTGGCACAAAAACCTGCTGATGCTATTGTTATCCATCACAGTGATCGGGGAATACAATATTGCAGCACAGCATATACCAATCTATTACAGCAAAATAACTGCATGATAAGCATGACAGAGAATGGCGATCCTTACGAGAATGCTATTGCAGAAAGAGTAAATGGGATATTAAAAACAGAACTCATAAGCAGTCAATACATCGATGCCGATACGGCTTCAAAACACATCACCAGATGCATTACTATTTACAATTACAAACGCCGGCATTCCAGCCTTAACTGGCAAATACCTGCCACCGTGCATGAACAAAAAGGCCCGCAAATAAAACAATGGAAAAACTATTATTACAAACGTGAAAAGAAGGAGAAGAAAGTTGCAGTACCCTAACGGGCCTACACACGAAAAAATATTTTCTTTAGCTCTTGCGGCAACAAAAATATTGTTTGCCCACGCACAATGAAAAGTATTTTGATCAACCTTATTCAGGATCAATTATCTTAGTAAACCGAATGCAGGATCTTTATTATAAACCAGACAACTTTTTTTAGGACGAGTCA
>DASYOS010000132.1:0-18680 GCA_036007525.1 Chitinophagaceae bacterium
GGGCTCCGGTAAAGATTCTACACAAAATAATACTACAACAGACCTAATTATAAAGCCAAAAAAATATACTGACATTTTAAGTTCTGAAATATTGGGTGTAGAAACTTTTTTTGATTTTGATGAAGCTGTTGTCGCTGCCAAACAATTGCACAAACCAATAATGATAGATTTTACAGGGCACAGTTGCGCCAATTGCCGTAAGATGGAAGCAGAAGTTTTATCAAAGCAGGAAGTTAGCAGTATGCTTCATAAAGATTTTATTGTGGCATCATTGTATGTTGATGAAAAAAGAGAGCTACCTGAAAATGAGAAATATGTTTCAAAATTTGATGGATCAAAAATTAAAAATGTAGGCGCAAAAAATCTTGACTTTGAAGCAACCATTGCTAACTCCAATGCGCAACCATTATATATTTTTACTGATCAGGAAGGCAAGGTTATTAAAAATGCAGGAGGTTACGAGCCGGATGTAGAGCGGTTTATAAAGATTTTAAATGAAGTGAAGGGGGAGAATAAAAAAAGATTTCCATAATGAGAGGCCGCATTTTTTTGGTATTGATTCATCTTATTTCAGTTGGTATTTTAGCTTTTTTAGCTTGCATATTCTTTAATATACTCAATAAAAGACCAATATATTCAATCGTTCCGGACGTATTTATATGGGTTATGATTTACTTTATTACCTTATCTATTAGTTCGGGTATTTATCTATTTTTTTTAAATAAATATCCTGTTTTTTGGAATATTTTAAGCTCTCTCAGTATTATATCATTTACATATTGTATTGCCGAATTTACTTGGGGCTTTGATTGGGAAGACGCAAAAACATATATCGCCTTTTTATTTTTTGCAATTTCCGGATGGTTTTACCCTGAACTTTTTAAGCTACTAAATAGAATGGTTCAGAATAAAAATTTGCATTAATAAAAAAATCCCTCCAACAACTGGAAGGGTTTTCAATTCTTATTTTGGGCTTAAAAATATCTTATAAAGCTATCTGCTTTTCAACAACCATCTTTCTTAAATTAATAAGGCCGTAGCGCATACGCCCTAAAGCCGTATTGATACTGCAGTTGGTAAGCGTTGCAATTTCTTTAAAGCTTAAGTCGGCATAGTGTCTCATAATTATAACCTCTCTTTGATCTTCCGGTAATAATTCCAGTATTTTTCTTACCCTCTCATGGGTTTGTCTTTGCATCATGCGGTGGTCAGCGCCGGGTTCAGAAAAGTTAAGTACATCAAAAATGTCACGGTCATCACTTGTTTTAATTACAGGGGTACGCTTTACTTTTCTAAAATGATCAACACAAAGATTGTGTGCAATTCTCATTGCCCATGGTAAAAACTTGCCTTCATCTGAGTACTTTCCGCTTTGTAGTGTATCAATTATCCGTATAAAAGAATCCTGGAAAATATCTTCAGCCAGGTATTTGTCTTTTACCAATAAATAAATTGAAGTATAGATTCTGTCTTTGTAACGATGTACAAGCGTTGAAAAAGCCAGAGGGTCACCATCAAGATATAAATTGATAAGCTGGCGATCAGGTAATTGGGTAACGGTTTTCATAACTTCTATGTTTTGGTATTGGGGAATATTTGCCAATAAAAATTGATAGTAGAAGCTATTGAATAGGCCGTTTAATTTAGTTTTTCCGGAACTTGGGATAATGAATTTATACAATGTTTTGGTATAAACAAATTATTCTGGACCTATTTTTTGAGGAGGAAAGAAATTTATTCTACATATTAGATAGGAAAGCACTAAAAAATATTAATAGGAAGTATTTTTGCCATCCGCAATGAGTACAGTAAGATCAGTTAAAGTAAAGAATCCTAAGATTAAAAAAAATGAAACAAATGGCATCCTTATCAAGGGTGCCCGTATGCATAATCTCAAAAATGTTACTGTTGAAATTCCCCGCAATAAATTAATAGTAGTAACCGGGGTTTCAGGTTCGGGTAAATCTTCACTTACAATTGATACATTATTTGCAGAAGGGCAAAGAAGATATGCAGAGAGTTTAAGTTCTTATGCACGACAATTTATGGCCAGGATGAATAAGCCTGATGTTGACTATATAAAAGGGTTATGCCCTGCAATTGCAATTGAACAAAAAGTTACTACTCGTACTCCACGTTCTACTGTTGGCAGCATGACAGAAATTTATGATTATCTGAGGTTGTTATTTGCAAGGATCGGGAAAACCATTTCTCCTGTTTCGGGAAGAGAAGTAAAGAAAGACGATGTAAAAGATGTAGTGGAAGCAATTAAGAATTTAAAAAAAGATGACAAAGTTTTATTATTAGTGCTTTTTAAGCAACATCATAAAAGAGATGCGAAGGAAGAATTGAATATCCTGATGCAGAAAGGCTTTTCAAGAATTTATGTGGACAAGCAAATTTTAAGGATAGAGGATATAATGGAAACAAAAGATTTTAAATCTTATTTCCAGCATCGTACAGCGTATGTTCTAATTGACAGGTTAGTAGTTAAGAATTTTGATGAAGATGATATACACCGAATTTCTGAATCAGTTAATACAGCTTTTTACGAAGGAGAAGGTGAAGTTGTTATAGAAATTAATGACGACAAACATTTGCAATTCTCAAATAAGTTTGAATTAGACGGACTAAAGTTTGAAGAGCCTGTACCTAATTTATTTTCTTTCAATAATCCTTACGGCGCATGCCCAACATGCGGTGGCTTTTCACAAGTACTTGGTATTGACCCTGACCTTGTTATTCCTGATAAAAGATTGAGTGTTTATGAAAATGCTGTTGCGCCCTGGCGTGGAGAAAAACTCGGCTTATGGAAAGAAGCATTGATAAGATCCGCAAAGCATTTTGATTTTCCTGTTCATAAACCAATCCTTGATCTTAGCACGGCAGAATATAATTTATTGTGGACGGGAAATGACCATTTTGGAGGCATCAATGATTTTTTTAAAGAGGTTGAGCAAAATCTATACAAAGTTCAATACCGCGTTTTGCTAAGTCGCTATCGGGGCAGAACCTTATGTCCTGAATGTAATGGATACCGGTTAAGGAAAGAGGCATTGTATGTTCAGGTGGCTCATCAAAATGTGGGTGCTTTATGTGAAATGCCTATAAAAGATCTTCAGACATGGTTTGCTGAGCTTGAATTAAATGATTATGATAATACCGTTGCTAAAAGAATATTGATTGAAATAAATAATCGCATAAGAACATTAATGGATGTTGGTCTTGGCTATCTTACTTTAAACCGTTTGGCCAATTCTTTAAGTGGGGGGGAGAGCCAGCGAATACAGCTTACAAGAAGTTTGGGAAGTAATCTTACCAATTCATTATACATTTTGGATGAGCCTTCCATTGGCTTGCATTCCAGGGATACTGAAAGGCTTATAGTAGTTTTAAAAGAGCTGAGAGATCTTGGAAATACCGTGGTTGTAGTTGAACACGACGAGATGATGATGCGGCAGGCAGATCATATAATTGATATGGGCCCCCTCGCAAGTCATCTTGGGGGTGAAGTGGTCGCAGAAGGAAATTATGATGAACTCATAGCAAATAAAAAAAGCCTGACCGGTAAATATTTAAAGGGAGAATTAAAAATTGATCCTCCAAAGGTTGTACGTAAATGGAATCGTTCCATTACGGTGCAGGGTGCTCAGCAAAATAATTTACAGGACATCAATGTCGTAATTCCATTAAATATTTTGTGTGTTATAAGCGGGGTTAGCGGCAGCGGAAAAACCACGCTGGTAAAACAGATATTATATCCGGCATTACAAAAAATTAAGGGGGAGTTTGCTGATAAAGTTGGCTTGCATAGAGGTATTGAAGGCGATATTGATTATATCACACAGATTGAAATGATAGATCAAAACCCTATCGGCAAATCATCCCGGAGCAATCCTGTAACATATATAAAAGCGTACGATGAAATAAGAGACCTGTATGCTAAACAGCCATTGAGCAAAATGAGAGGTTTTTTGCCAAAGCATTTTTCTTTTAATGTTGAAGGCGGCAGGTGCGATGCATGTAAAGGTGAAGGAGAGCAGGTTGTTGAAATGCAGTTTTTGGCGGATGTGCATTTGCAATGCGAGGTATGCGATGGTAAAAAATTTAAAGAAGAAGTTTTGGAAGTTACTTACAAAGAAAAAAATATTTATGATGTGCTGGATATGAGTGTAGATGAAGCAATGGAATTTTTCTCCTCCCCTATGGGGGGAGGCCGGGAGGGGGCTTCTGATGTTGCAAAAAAAATAAAACCTTTAAGTGATGTTGGTTTGGGTTATATAAAATTGGGACAATCATCAGATACGCTTTCCGGTGGAGAAGCACAGAGGGTAAAGCTTGCTTCGTTTTTAGGCAAGGGCAAATCTCAAACACATGTATTATTCATTTTTGATGAGCCAACTACCGGGCTTCATTTTAACGATATAAAAAAACTGCTTACTTCTTTTAATGCATTGATAGAGCAAGGGCATTCCATTTTGGTAATTGAGCATAATACCGATGTGATAAAATCTGCTGATTGGGTTATTGATCTTGGTCCCGAAGCCGGTGATGGTGGTGGAAACCTTGTGTACGCCGGTATTCCGGCGGGGATAAAAAAAGTGAAAGAGAGTTATACGGGGAAGTATATTTGATTTTTACCGCAGAGAAAAGAGTTAATAGAGATGTCGCAGAGCCTCTGCGTAAACTCTGCTTCTCTTGTTCTTAGCGGTGGAAGTTTTTCTATAGTGAATTTATCAAGAGGTAGAACACTATAATTCATTGAGAAAATCAGTTAGTGTTTGTTTTTATATTTTGATTTTCTTAAAACATCAACCTGTTCAAAAGCTTCTTTTAAATCTGATCTAATTTTTAATGATTGTTCGTATTTTTTAAGTTTAGTTAGCACTCTTTCCCATTCCGTGATAGGTAACTGAACAGCCTGGGTTGTACCATTGCTGTCGTTTACATATTGAAGTTCAAATTTCATTTATCAAATTTAACTAATTTATTTCGAGTGAGAATAACCATGCACCGGCGGACGCTGGCACCAAAATAAAAAATCTCTGCGAAAACTCTGCTACTCTTGTTCTCATCAGTAAAAAACTTCTTTGGGTAAAATCAATGTTTGGCAGGTCATCTATAAAAGCTTATCAATCTCTTTTTGTAACTCTTTCTCATTTTCAAATTCGCCAAGTTTTATAAACCTGATTATTTGTGCTTTATCAATGATTATTGTTACAGGATATGATGAAACTCCATATTGGTCAATCAAATTCTGTGCATCCACTATTTTTTCAAAGTCGAACTTATTATTTTTTAAAAATTTTGTTATTTCATCCGTACTGTTATAGGTGATACTTAAAAAAGAAACACTCTTATCTTTATTTGATTTCATCACTTTATTCAGGATGGGCATTTCATTAATGCATGGCAAACACTTTGTAAACCAAAAATCAATAACAATAATTTTCCCTTTATAGCTATCCAAAGTTTTTTCTGTTCCTTCATAAGTTAAGGCCTTAAAATTAGCGAGCTTTTCTCCCTCTTTAAATGGGTTATATTGAGTCATAGTTATCGATGTTCCATCTGCTCCTGTTATTTCTTTTGTTACAGGCTCACCTTTTGGTATTATATATTTTTTATTTGTAGGTAGTAATAATTCCATCATTTTATTTACCTTTTCCGATTCTTCTATTTTTACATAAAGATTTTTATTTTCAATGGTATCTATTTGGCTATTTTTTGTTATGTAAAAAGTGTCAATTAGAAAATTGCAAAATGGCTTTACATCAATAAATGATACCCGGGAATGCTCAATAAAACTAATGCTAATTGGCAATCCCTGTAAGTCTTTAAAAAAGTCATCAAAACAATCCAGTTTTATTTTAAATAATGGAGAATACCATACATTGATTAATTCCTCGCCGCCACCATCAACTTTGCTCACAATTATAGCTTTTTTACAATTTATATTTTTTATAATAGTATCTTCTGAAATATAGGTAATGGTTGAATTGGTGGAACTTAATTTTCCTAAGTCAACAACCTTTCTGTTATTATCATCTTCAATAACATAAAACTTTTCTCCATTAGTTGCGTAAGAAAGCATTTTTGGAGAATTACATTTTGAGATCTCAGTAACATATACTTTCGGCATGGGACTCATTATCTTTTTTAAAGTATTCTCTGAAAAATAGAACTCATATTTCTGAATTCTTTTTACTTCCTTATTGGTCCGCGAACTTATAAAGGTCTTTGTTTGTCTATATTTAAATACCCCTTCATTTATTATTTGTTGCGCAAATAAATTATTTTGAAAAAAGGAAAGACAAATTAAAATAAGTATCGCTTTCATTTGCTTCTTTTTTTGAACTCTGAACTCTGTTTAGTTTTTATAATCTAATTTTTACCTCAACCTGTTACTATCCTTAATCAGCTTTTCATCTTTATAAATTCCTCTTGCAGCTAATATCAGAGCAATGATAATAACCAAATGTATAATTGCAGACCAGGAGAGCACACCCTGTGAATATAATTTTACCTGACGATAATAAAGAAATAAGATAAGGCACTCAACCAAAATGGCAATAATACAAATTCTGAACTGAAGTGTTCTGTGTTTGAATAAGAAAATATTAATAAAAACAATTGTGCCCAAAGCACTGGTTAAAACCATCAAAATAAAATTATCAGTAGCTTTTAAAAAATGAGCGCTGTTATCTGTAATGAGAGTGCCGCTGTAAAAAGAAAATTTTAAAGTTAGAAATATTGCAATGGCTGCAAGCAGCATCCATATAGTTTGTACCCGTTGTATCATAAATTATCTGTATAAAATTTTTTAGAATATTGTTTAGCTCTTTTAAGAGCGTCATTTAAAAAAGGAGTATGCTGAAATACGAACACAAACATTTCTTTTAATGAGTTCAGTTCATATTCATGGGCTATAGTATTTCGTTTATCTCTAATTTCCAAAAAAGTTTTTGCATCAGTTATTATATTATTCTTTTCTGCCTGTAGAATTCTGTCTCTAACTGTACCGGCAGCTATTCCATCAAGTCTGTCAAGGGTTTTAAAAATCTTTTGGGTTAAAATATCACTCATTCTTGCAAACCTGCCTGTTAACGCTTCCAGCTCTATTAATTCTTCTTCAGAGTAACCCCCTTTATCAAAAAAATTTTTACAACGATCAGCTGAAATAGTAAGATGATTCATTGCTTCGTCAGCCTGACCAAAAGTTACCTGCAAATATTGTAGTACTTTTTTCACAAGATTTGTAAATCCGGTTCTATCATTCTTACAAATACATCATTATAATTCTTCTTTACCACTAAATCTAATTTTTGTTCTTCTATTTCACTAAAAATCATAGTTCTGATTTTTGCCTTTTCATTAAAGCCAATTTTTTCTGAAATCACGAGCACATCTATATCTCCCCCTTTCGCATTATCATTTACCCTTGATCCAAATAAATAAATTTTTGCTTTTGAATCAAAGTATAAAATGTTTTTCTTAATGGTTGATATTTCTTTTTTAGAAAGCCGCATGTATAAATTTATTCTAATTCAGGGTATAACGGAAATTGATCCATGAAAGTCCTTACTTCATTCCTCACTTCTGTTATTGTATTTTCATTATCAATATCCATTAATACTTTATCAACCAGGTCAACTACAGTTTGCATATGCTCTTGCTTCATTCCTCTGGTTGTAATGGCAGGCACGCCAACCCTAATACCCGAGGTTACAAATGGGCTTTTATCATCAAAAGGTACTGCATTTTTGTTTAGCGTTATCTCCGCTTTGTCTAAAGTTTCCTGTGCTTTTTTTCCGGTTATATTTTTATTTCTAAGGTCAATAAGCATTAAGTGATTGTCTGTTCCTCCGCTAATAAGGTTATAATCTTTTTTTACAAAAGCCTGCGCCATCTTTTGTGCATTCAATTGAATTTGCTTTGCATAATCCGTAAATTCTTCAGTAAGAATTTCCCCGAATGATATTGCCTTTGCTGCAATTATATGTTCGAGCGGCCCACCTTGTGTGCCGGGGAAAACTCCCATGTCAATCAGGTTGCTCATCATTCTCACTTTGCCTTTCATATCTTTTAAACCGAAAGGGTTTTCAAAATCCTTTTTCATTAATATAATTCCACCTCTTGGCCCACGCAGCGTTTTATGTGTTGTGGAAGTAACAAAATGGCAATGATCAAACGGAGATTTTAAAAGATTTTTTGCAATTAGGCCGGCAGGGTGTGCCATATCACAATATAAAAAAGCACCCACTTCATCAGCCACTTTTCTTATTCTTTCATAATCCCAGTCACGGCTATATGCGGATGCACCGCAAATAATAAGTTTAGGTTTTTCTGTTCTGGCCTTTTGTTCCAGCATTTCATAATCAACCAAACCCGTATCTTTTTTAACACCATAAAAATGTGGTTGATATATTTTGCCGGAAAAATTTACCGGTGAGCCATGGGTAAGATGTCCGCCCATGCTAAGATCCAACCCTAAAATTTTATCTCCCGGTTGCAGGATAGCCAGCATTAACGCAGCGTTTGCCTGCGCCCCGCTATGGGGTTGAACATTTGCATATTCACAATTAAATATTTTTTTTAATCTGTCGATGGCAATCTGCTCGCTTTCATCAACAAATTCACAACCGCCATAATATCTTTTTCCGGGATAACCTTCGGCGTATTTATTAGTTAATACTGTTCCCATTGCCTGAATTACCTGCAAAGAAGTAAAATTTTCAGAAGCGATCAATTCAATGCCATGCCTTTGCCTTTCTAATTCTTTATTAATTATGTTGAATATCTGCGTATCTCTTAACATGCAATCAGGTTTTTACAAATGTACGATGTACGAAGTAAGATGTACGAAGTTATGATGTGAGTAATATTTATTTTTTTAAATAATTTGATTTTCAACATTGTACATCAAACCCCGTACATCGCACATAAAAATAATATTACTAACTTTGCCAACTGTTTTGTGAAGATTGGATAACAAATAAGCTATTAATGAAGGCTATTATTCCTGTGGCAGGCGCAGGCACTAAGTTGCGACCACATACATACACCCAGCCAAAAGCTTTAATTCCTTTAGCCGGAAAAACAATTTTAAGTATTAATGTTGATCAGCTACATAAGGCTGGCATTAACGAATTTGTTTTTATTGTTGGCTACTTGGGAGAAAAAATACAGGATTATATTAATGGTAAATACCCTGATTTAAAATGCCACTTTATATACCAGAACGTACGCAAAGGCACAGCACATGCCATTAATCTTGCAAAAGAAATAATAGGGGATGATGAGGTATTTATTGCACTGGGCGATACCATATGTGAATATGATATTGAGTGTGTTTTGCAATCTCCTTACTCTATGCTCGGGGTTAAAAAAGTTGATGACCCAAGAAACTTTGGCGTTGCCGAAATTAACGAGGATGGATTTATTAGCCGTGTAGTGGAAAAGCCATCCATACCAAAATCTAATCTGGCATTGGTTGGATTGTACAAGATAAAGGACACATCATTTCTTTTTAATTGTTTAGAAAATATTATTACCAATGATATTAAAAGTTATGATGAACTGAATTTAACTGATGCTCTTGAGTGTATGATACAAAGCGGCGCAAAGTTTCAACCGTTTAAAGTGGAGAACTGGTTTGATTGCGGTAAAAAAGAATCGTTGTTAAAATCAAATGCAATTTTGCTTAAAAAATTTGGAGGCACAATTGCAGAATCAAATACATTTGAGAATACCATATTTATTCCGCCTGTTAGCATTGCTGAAGGGTGTGACATAAGAAATTCCATTATTGGCCCTCATGTTGCGATGGGTGAAAATACCATTGTTAATTATTCAATCGTAAAAGATTCCATCATTGGTTCTTTCTCAAAATTATACGATGTTGTTTTGGATGATTCTCTTATCGGGAGCGATACAGAAATAAGAGGAGAGACCCGGTCATTAAACATTGGTGATAATACTGAAATTGATTTGGGGTCATAAATCAAACTGCAAACATTACAATTACATTTTATTTTTTCAATGAAGAACCGCATCACCCATCTTTTTAATATTGATTATCCGATTATTCAGGCGGGTATGGTTTGGACAAGCGGATGGAAATTAGCCAGCGCAGTAAGCAATGCAGGCGGGCTTGGTTTAATCGGGGCCGGAAGTATGAGCCCTGAAATTTTAAAAGAGCATATTCAAAAATGTAAAGCTGCTACGGATAAACCTTTTGGTGTAAATGTTCCCTTATTATATTCAGGAGTTGATAAACAAATGCAAATAATTATTGATGAGAAGATTTCCATTGTTTTTACTGCTGCAGGTAATCCATCTACCTGGACAAAACATTTACAACAACAGCAAATAAAAGTTATTCATGTAGTTAGCAGTAGTAGGTTTGCAAAAAAAGCTGAAGATGCAGGCTGTGATGCCGTGGTAGCAGAAGGTTTTGAGGCAGGAGGACATAATGGGAGAGAAGAAACAACAACAATGGTTTTAGTGCCATTGGTTTGCGGCTCAGTAAAAATTCCGGTGATTGCAGCCGGTGGTATTGCAACCGGCAAACAAATGCTTGCTGCAATGATACTTGGTGCAGAAGGTGTACAGATAGGGAGCAGGTTTGTTGCAAGCGAGGAAGCTTCAGATCATATAAATTTTAAAAATGCTGTTATTGCGGCATCAGAAGGTGATACAATGGTTGCTTTAAAAAAAGTTACTCCCGTGCGAATGATAAAGAATAATTTTTTTGACCAGGTACAAAAAGCTGAAGATGGATGTGCATCAAAAGAAGAGCTTGAAAAATTATTGGGAAAAGGAAGAGCCAAAAAGGGAATGTTTGAAGGCGATTTAAATGAAGGCGAATTAGAAATAGGGCAGGTAAGTAGCTTGATAAAAAATATTATGCCCGCAGCGGAAATAGTTAGTGAAATATGGAAGGAGTATACTGATACTTTAAAGCAGCTGTAAAAATGAAATTATGTTCTCCTAAAAAGCCATTTGCTCATTTCTTTTAACGTTACTTTTTTGCCATACAATAAAATACCCGTGCGGTAAATTTTAGCAGCAAGCATTGTAGTTAAAATAAATCCCGCAACTAAGGATACCATTGAAAGCGCCAATTGCCAAAAGGGTACTCCCGATGGAATTCTTGCCATCATAACTATCGGAGATGAAAAAGGAATTATGCTTGCCCAAACCGCTATTGGTGTATCTGGTTTTGCAGCAGCTGCAGTCATTATTACAAATGATAATATAATAGGCATTGTAATCGGAAGCATTAAAGATTGCGCTTCCTGGGGATCCTCATTTACTACACTACCCACTGCTGCAAATAGGGCTGCATAAAATAAATATCCCCCAATAAAATAAAATAAAAAACAGGGAATGATGAGTGCCCAGTTGGCCTGCGCCAAATTACTTTTTGCACTTAAAATACCTAGCGCCATTGTATTGTTTGTTGATGAACCCATAGCACTATTTGCATGTTGGGCCTGCTGTAAAGTTTCCGGTGATAAAAATGTGGATAGCACAGAGGACAAAGCAATTATTAAAACGAACCATATCAATAATTGTGTAAGGCCAACCGCAGCTATGCCGATTATTTTCCCTGCCATCAGCTGAAAAGGTTTTACAGAACTTATTATTACTTCTGCTATCCTGTTCATTTTTTCTTCCATTACACCACGCATTACAGCAGCGCCATAAATAAACAATGTAATATAAATAAGAATGCCACTTCCAAAACCTATAGCATATGCTAATCCTGAATTAGCTTTTTGTGTAGTATTTCCTTTTTTAACAACGGGTCTAAAGTTGTATTGTTTTTCTGCATCAAGGTCATTTATCGAATCCAGTATTTTTTTGTCAATATTTTTTTCAAGAAAAGCCCGGTTTTTAATGGCAAGGTTTATCTGGTCCGTTATTTTTTCTTCTGTAGCAAAACCTAATGGCTTATCAGATAGCAGGGTAATAGAATCTTGTGGAGAATCAAATTTAGATGGAATATGTAATAAAGCTGAATAACCTTTTTCTTTAAAATTATTTGCATTTATGGCTGAGGAAAAATCATAATTGATAGATTTATCATTCTTAAAACTATTTTTAAAAATTCCATTTTCATCGTTAACGGCGATGGTATGTTTACTATCACCTTTAATAGAGAGATAGGTAGATGCTGCAATGAAGCCGATAAAAAATAAAGGCAAAAGAATTGTGGATAATATGAAAGTTTTATTTCTAACCCTGGTGAAGTACTCTCTTTTAATGATAAGCCAAACTTTGCTCATTTTTAATTCGTTTATTTGTTTATCGGTTAATTTGTTTATTGGTTTGGAGATTTGAATCTAAACTCTGTAACATTTTATTACTATACTTTTAGACTATTTAACCAATTAACAACTTATCTATTTACACTTTTTGAAACTGCCTTGTTACCTCAGTATCGTTTACTTTTTTAATAAAAATGTCATTCAATGATGGTAAAATTTCATTGAAAGAAATGATGCTGGCATCCTGTTTTAAAAATTTATTTAAAACGGAAGCCGGCTTATGCCCATCATTAATTTTTACCACAAGGGAATTATTTTCGGTATGAATAATTTCAAATTCGGTGCTGTCAAATGTTATTGGTAATTCTTCAAAGCCAATTCTGAATAAGTTCTCTTTAAAATCCTGTTTAATTTGATTTACGGTTCCATCCAACATTTTCTTCCCTTTATTTACCAATACAATATGGTCGCAAATTTCTTCAACCTGCTCCATCCTATGTGTACTAAAAATAATTGTAGTGCCTTTTTTAGCCAGATTAAATATTTCGTCTTTAATTAAATTACTATTTACAGGATCAAGGCCACTAAAGGGTTCATCTAATATTAGTAAAGGCGGTTCATGTAAAACCGTAGTAACAAATTGTAGCTTTTGGCTCATGCCTTTACTTAGGTCTTCCACTTTCTTATTCCACCAGCTTTGCATCTCAAATTTAATAAACCATTCCTTTATTTTTTTCATAGCATCCTGCCTGCTTAAGCCTTTTAATTGTGCCAGGTACAAGGCCTGTTCACCAATTTTCATTTTTTTATACAGGCCTCTTTCTTCCGGCATATAGCCAATCTTGTAAATATCATTCCGGGCATCAAATTTTCTCCCCTGGAAAGTAATTTCCCCGCTATCAGGATAAAAAATCCCCGTTATCATTCTTAATAAAGTTGTTTTACCTGCTCCATTTGGCCCGAGTAACCCAAAAATGCTTCCTTCCTCAATAGTAAAGCTTATATCATCTACAGCTTTTTGCGTAGCATAATATTTTTTTAAATTATGTAATTCAAGAATGTTCATCCGTTAGTTAAGAATTGCTAATGTCTGTAAAAGTATCATTTACTTTTTCTTACAGGTAAAATTTTTTATAAACGGAAAACAGTTGCTAATCTCTCTGCTATTTTTTCTCCATCCATTGCTGCGCTTACTATGCCGCCGGCATATCCTGCGCCTTCTCCGCAAGGGTATAAATTATTTAGTTGCGGGTGACTGAGTGTTTCATTATCTCTTGGTATGCGTACAGGCGAGGATGTTCGGCTTTCTGTAGCAACTATCACTGCTTCATTAGTGAAGTAGCCTCGCATTTTTTCCCCGAATGATCTAAAAGCGATCTTTAATCTATCAGAAATAAAATCTGGTAAGATATTTTTTATTTCTGCAGAATGTATCCCCGGTAAATAGGAACAATCAGGTAAGGAAGCTGATATTTTATTCTCTACAAAATCTACCATGCGCTGTGCCGGTGCAACAAACTTACCGCCGCCTTCTGTATAAGCCCTTTGTTCAATTAAGCTTTGAAATTTCATTAATAACAGTGGTGAGTATTTGTCAGTTGCTGATTGCCCATTTCCCATTGCATTTATGGCATCTTCAATTTCTACCTGAACAACAATACCGCTGTTTGCAAAAGGGTTATTTCTTTTAGAAGGGCTCCAACCATTAACAACCAATTCTCCATTATCAGTAGAAGCAGGAGCAATAATACCACCCGGGCACATGCAAAATGAAAAAACCCCTTTGTTATTTACCTGGTCAACCAAACCATAGGAAGCAGGAGGTAAAAGCAGCGGTTTTTGTGTAGTGTGATATTGAATAGAATCAATAAGGTTTTGAGGATGCTCAATGCGAACACCCATTGCAAAAGGTTTTGCATGGAGCAAAATGTTTTTGTTGTGCAATAAGGTAAAAAGATCTCTTGCTGAATGGCCGGTTGCTAAAATATAGGCATCTGCTGTAAACAAACCATCTAAAGTTTTAACCGCTTTAATATTTTCATTTTCAATAACAAGATCAATTACTTTTTGCTCAAATAAAAATTCTCCTCCACAATCCACAATCTTTTTACGCATAGCCGTTATGATCTGCGGCAATTTATTTGTACCAATATGCGGATGTGCATCAAATAAAATATTTTCTTCCGCCCCAAAGTAGACGAACAGGTGTAAAATTCTGTCAATATTGCCTCGCTTATTACTGCGTGTATAAAGTTTACCGTCACTGTATGTACCTGCACCTCCTTCACCAAAACAATAATTGCTATCAGGGTTTATAATCCCTTCTTTATTTAATAATGCAAGGTCTCTTCTGCGTGCCCTCACATCCTTCCCTCTTTCCAGTATCACCGGCTTAATGCCTTGCTCTATTAATTTTAAGGCAGCAAATAATCCTGCAGGACCTGCACCGATAATAATTACTTTTTTTAAAGCTTTAGAAACATCAGTAAAATTAAATTCCTGAATTTTTCTTTGATGGAATGGCTCATTTATAAAAGCATGAAGGATAAGATTTATCCAAATGGTTTTCCCCCTTGCATCAATTGAATGCTTAAGAATATGAAATCCGTTTATTTCACTTTCTTTTTTACCGGAAGATGCAGCCAGCAATTTTTTTACAACAGCTTCATCAGCTGCTTCAGAAGGCAGAAGTTTGAGAGAGATTTTTTGTTGCATAGTTAAGAGTCAGGTGTTATCCTGAAAATCTTTATTTAATCTTCCCAATTCACTGAAACTAATTTATTAGAAGAAGAGAAATTAAAAGACCAGTAGGTTGTTTTTTCTGCTATTGCTTTATAAAAGTAGGTAGTAGAAATATTTTTTCCATATAATTTTATGGGAGTTGATTTTAGATCTAACTTTTCAATATATTGTAATGATTTAAAACCTTTTAAAAGCTCTGCTAATTCATCAGGCTCAAATCCGGCAATATTCAGTTCTTTATATAATTGCCCCCTGTTATATGTCTTGTTAGATAGGTTTGTAAAAAGAAGTTCTAATTCATTTGTAACTTTTTTTTGCTCACCCTGCTTTGGTTTTAAAGTAGAAACTTTTTTAAAATCAGGGAGATAATAAGAAGCAATTTCATAAGCTATATTAGATAATCCGGCTTTCCATAAATTGCAAAGGACAACTATTTCTAAATTTTTTTCAGGGAAAAATATAATTATTGAATTGAAGCCTGTTCTAAATCCTCCACTGTGCTCATAAATAACATTCCCCCGAAAAGGGTAAATATACCATCCAAAGCCATAAGGAATATAACTTCCGTTTTTAAGTCTGCCTGGTGTGAACATTTGTTTTTTACTCTCGGGACTTAAAAAACTGTTACCTTTTAAAGCCATACTCCATTTGACCATGTCATCTATACTTGTTATTATGCCAACATCTGCCCGGGATTCGGCGGAAGGTGATATGTCAACGCCATTTTGCAGACTATTATTTTTCCACCAGTAACCTGCGACACGATTTGTAACAATGGTTGTATCATTATATACTGAAGTAGCATTCATTTTCAAAGGATTAAATATTCTTTCCTTCAAATAATAAGAATAATGTTTACCTGTTAATTTTTCAATTACTAGTCCTAAAAAAAATGGTCCACTGCTGTAATTAAAACTTTCGCCTGGGGGAAAATAAAGGCCATTTTTTATCTGCGCTAAAAACATCTTTTGGTATGTATTATTTTCCAGGAAGTATGATGTAGGTTCATTCCAGTCATCTCTTAATCCGGAGCTATGATTCATGAGTTGAGAAACCGTAATTTCATTCCATAATGGAGGTAAGTCATTAAGATATTTCGAAACCTTATCAGTTACTGATAATTTACCTTCTTCCTGTAACATTAGTATAGCTGCACAAGTAAACTGTTTGGTCATGGATGCAATCTCAAAAACTGATTTTTCAGTTACTTGGGTTTGTTGTTCCAGGTTAGCCATTCCATAAAAGAATTTCTTTACAACGGTATTGTTTTGAATTATCGCTAATGCTAAGCCCGGGATATGCTTTTTAGTCATAGCCACTGTGATAAATGAATCTATTTTATCTGAAGGCTGAGTGGAGGATACAAAGGGAATTATCAAAGAAAAATAAAAAAGAAAAAATTTTCTCATGGAGAATTGCATTAATTCCTGTACTTCGCCTGGTAGCTCTTAATCTCTCTTTACGACTTCTACTATTAATATTAAAACGGCAGATCATCAACTGCATCAGCAGGTGAAGATGAAAATGTATCAAGCGGCTCCAAATGCCCGTCTTCAGCGGCTGCAGCATTGCTTGTTTGCAGCATTTGTTCAATTCTCCAGGCATCTAAATTGGTTATATAATTCGTCTTCCCGTCTTTTTCCCATTTACTTCCTTTAATATTAAAATAAACTTTTACTTCATCGCCAATATTTAATTTATCAATGATATTTGTTTTATCCTGTATTGCCTGAAACTTGATATAATTAGTAATTGTTCTTCCATTTATGTCTTCTGATTTTTCTACAACAAACTCCCTTGTCTTAAAGGTCTCGGTGCGCTGTACAGTATCGTATTTGGCTATTATTTTTCCGCTTAATTCGTAGCTCATTCTTAAAAAATTTAGTTGTTAAAGGTAAAGTAAAAGTTAACAAATACTTTATGATCTGGGATTCACAAATTTATTTTTTTCGGCGAAGAAGTTAAGCATTTTTTGGAACAAAAAAATAATTATTCTTTAAAAACCCATACTGTACATCTTATTTTAAAAACAAGTAAATAAAAAATTTTTTTTTTAATAAATTATTTTGATATTCGCTGTCCACACAAAATTTTTTCTTTTAGAATTTTTTTGAAAGATTATTTTTGGGTCTGCGAAAACTGACTTTTAAAACTCTGGTAAATGGCTATGGAATAATGGAGAAAGCTTGCGAAAAAGTTTGGAACAATTGTCTCAATATTATAAAAGATATCGTAGAGTGGCAGCATTTTAAAACATGGTTTGAGCCGATCAAAGCAGTTCTTTTAAAAGAAAAAGTTTTAACTATCCAGGTGCCGAGTCAATTTTTTTATGAGTATATTGAAGAGCATTATGTAAACCTTCTTGCAAAAACTTTAAAAAGAGAATTAGGAAAAGAGGCCAGGCTGGAATATAGAATAATGGTTGACAGCGGTAATGGAAATAATAAGCCATTAACCATGGATGTTCCGGGTCATGGATATAAATCTTATTCAAACAACGAAATGGATTTTCCATTAGTCATAAATAACCCTGTTAAAAACCCGTTTGTAATTCCCGGGCTTAGAAAAATGCAAATAGATGCTCAGCTAAACCCTGTGTATGTATTTGATAGCTATATTGAGGGCGATTGTAACCGTGTTGCCAGGCGTGCAGGTAAAACGGTAGCAGAAAAACCGGGTTCAACCTCCTTTAATCCATTGGTAATTTATGGTGGCGTAGGGTTAGGCAAAACGCATCTTGCACAGGCAATAGGTAATGAGGTTAAGAGGCTGCATAATAACAAAGTGGTATTATATGTAAGCTCTGAAAAATTTATTAATCAATTTATTGATCACAGCAGAAATAATGCTATCAACGATTTTATACATTTTTATCAGCTTATTGATGTATTGATTATAGACGATGTTCAGTTTTTTAACAGGGCAGAAAAATCTCAGGATGCATTTTTTGCAATTTTTAATCATTTACATCAAAGTGGTAAACAGTTAATACTAACATCAGATAAACCACCAAAAGATTTGGAGGGTGTACAGGAAAGATTATTAAGCCGTTTTAGATGGGGATTAAGCGCAGACCTGCAGATACCTGATTATGATACTAAGATTGAGATTCTTGAGAAGAAAATGAAGAATGACGGGCTCGAAATGCCAAAGGAAGTAGTGAAATATATTGCTTATAACATCCAAAATAATATTCGCGAATTGGAGGGAGCTTTGATCTCTCTGTTGGCACAGTCTTCGCTCAATAAAAGAGAAATTGATCTGGAATTAGCAAAGAAAGTGTTACGAAATTTTGTAAAATCATCTTCAAAAGAAATTACCATTGATACCATTCAAAAAATGGTATGTGATTATTTTGACGTGCCTTATGATAAGCTCTTACAAAAAACCCGTAAGCGGGAAATTGTGCAGGCACGGCAGATATCAATGTTTCTAGCCAAGGCATTTACAAAAAATTCATTAAAAACCATTGGGGAGCATTTTGGTGGACGGGATCATACTACGGTCATTCATAGTTGTCAAACAGTAAAAGATCTTATGGATACTGATACACTTTTTAAAGAAAGTGTTATAGAACTTCAGCAAAAGGTTCAGTTAGCTGCTATGTAAGCCCCCTCTAAATCTCCCCCGATAGGGGAGACTTACTAACGCTCAGTTCCGTTATTT
>DASYOS010000133.1:0-1680 GCA_036007525.1 Chitinophagaceae bacterium
CGCAAACCACTTTTTTTTACTTCTTCCACAATATCATTTTGAGACATCTTTAAAGCTTTCTCAACACTTTTATAACCACCTTCACGACGATACACATCAAAGCCACGGATGCCTTCTATGTTTGCTTTTTCTAAAAGTAATTTTTTACTCATTTGATTTTAAATTCTCAAATTTTTGTACTCTGTCTTGCAAATAACTGCCAGCCTTTATTTGTTTTTAACCATACCTGTACAACATGCAAGTGCAGTTCTCCCGCTTTTCCGTCTATTTCATATTTAATATCTGAAGTATTGCGCAAGGTTGCTACATTATTAATCACTGTCCACTTTACGTCTTTTGTATCAATTTTATAATAAGATAACTTTCCATTTAATAAATCTTTGATCACTTCTGCTTTTGTTTCTACCCAACCGTTGGAATGGCCATAGGTAACATCTTTATGCAACAACTGTTTTAAAATAAAAGTGTCTTTTGCAATCAATGCATTATTAAATTTTGCTGCGGCTTCTTTTAAAAAAGAAGTTTGTGCAAAAGAAAATATTGGCGCAAACCCAATTAATATGTATAAGAATAGCTTATTCATTTCTTAATCCGTAATATCTAATGTTTATTTACCTGATCATTGGGTGAACTTTCTGCTTTCTTCTCACAATTAAACATCCAGTTAACTCCAAACTTATCTGTAAGCATTCCAAATCTTGCACCCCAAAACATATCCTGTAATTCCATAGTTACTTTACCACCTTCAGCAATTTTAATAAACCTTTCATTCATTTCTTTTACATTAGTAAACTCTAAAAATAATTGAATGTTACTTCCTTGAGGCGGCATTTTATCGTGCGTTGCATCACAAACCATTATAAGAGAATTACCAAAGCTAACGCTGGCATGCATTATTTTTTGTTTATCATCTGTAATATTTTCTAACGGCGAACCTTCATACCGATTTATATCAGATATGGTTCCACCAAAAATATCTGAATAAAAATGTAATGCTTCTTCTGCGGTGCCGGGGAAAAATATGTAAGGAGATAGTCTCATAAAAATTATTTAATTATTTGTTGTTGCATTCCTCACACATTCATCAATAATTGCATCTACTTTTTCTTTAGTAAGATGTTCACGATAAGTTTTACCTAACTGCATCATGGGTGCATAACCACAGGCGCCCAAACACTCAACCGTTTTTAAAGTAAACAATCCATCTGCAGTTGTTTCTCCAATTCCAATATTTAATTTTTGTTTTATGTAATCAATAATATTATCACTTCCATTAACCATGCATGGACCCGTTTGGCAAACTTCAAAAATATATTTACCAACCGGTTTTAAATTATACATGGAATAAAATGTAGCTACTTCATACACTTCAATCGATTGTATATTAAATAAAGAAGCAACATAATCCATTGTGCTTACATCAAGCCAGCCTCCAAACTCCTGCTGCGCTATATGCAATACAGGCAGTAAAGCGCTTTTTTGTTTGCCCTCCGGATAATGAGACATCAACTCATTTACCTTATTTAATTTTTCCTGCGAAAATTGTACTGCCATTAAAAATCTATTTTACGAATCCAATTCTCCTGCAATCAAATTCAAACTGCTCATTGTTATTATTGCATCACTCAACATGCCTCCTTTAATTAATTCAGTATATGCCTGGTAATAAATAAAGCTTGG
>DASYOS010000134.1:0-5706 GCA_036007525.1 Chitinophagaceae bacterium
ACTCCGCCAAACGCAGAGGCAGATCTTTATAGCTATGTTGTTCCGCAGCAAATATTTTGTGATGATGCGGACAATTCATTGCTCTTAAATAATAATTCACTCCATCAAGTTCCATGGGCGGGAACATGCTATCCTTATAATAAGGCAAATGTCCGCTGGTGAGATAAAGATTTTCTTTTGCAATGTGTGGTGTAACAACTCTTTTGTATCCTCCTGCTGATTCGGCCTCTTTTGCAAGTTTTTCTAATTCTTCAATGATAACAGTTCCATTGGGCATCCATAAAATTAATCCCGGCCCAACATCATCATCCATAGTAAATATGCCAAGCTCTTTACCAAGTTTTCTATGATCTCTTTTTTTTGCTTCTTCTAATAAAAATAGATATTCATCCAATTCTTTTTGTGTAGGAAATGTTACTCCATAAATGCGTGTGAGCATTTTGTTTTTTTCATCACCCTTCCAATATGCGCCGGAAACATTTGTAAGTTTTATTCCTTTTATAACTCCTGTGGATGCTATGTGAGGGCCTCTGCACAGGTCAGTAAAATTTCCCTGGGTATAAAATGTTATTTCCCCGTCATTCAAATTGGTAAGCAAGTCAAGTTTATATTCATCGCCTTTTTCTTCAAAATATTTTACAGCGTCCGCTTTTGAAATTTCTTTTCTTATAAAACCATTATTTTGTTTGGCAAGTTCTGCCATCTTTACTTCAAGCTTTTTAAGATCCTCTTCTGCAATAACATTATCTCCCAGATCGATATCGTAATAAAAACCTTTTTCCAAAGGTGGCCCAACCCAAAACTTTACACCGGGAAACATTTGCTCAACGGCTTCAGCCATTAAATGTGCAGAGGAATGCCAAAAAGTGGATTTGGCTTTATCATCATCCCATGTTAAAAATTTAATTGAGACATCATTGTTTATGGGGCGTGTTGGATCCCATACTTCATTGTTCACATCCGCGGCTAAAACCTTACGGGCAAGCCCTTCGCTAATTTGTTTTGCAATATCAATGGCGGAAGAACCCTGCTCATATTGCCTTATAGCCCCATCGGGAAAAGTTATATTTATCATTAATAAGGTTATTCTAAAATAGAAATCAAATTATGTGGATGGCAAATTTAACGAAGTATTAGGCAAAGATAGAATATGATAATGCGTTAGGTTTTTATTTCACTATATTTTTGCGGATAGGCATAAGTACAGCATGATGAAATTTTTTACAACCTTATTTTTTTTATTGATTTTGTGTTTTTCAATTGTTGCTCAACAAAAAAAACCTGGTAAACCTATACCAGGTAAAAAAAGCTATACAAAAAAACTTCCGGTTAAGTCTACTGCTAAGAAAACATCAAACTTACCGGCCCCTAGTGCATACAGGAATGTCGAAAAACCATTTACATTTAACGGGCAATGGAAAGGAGGTTTTCTCGATAATAGTATGGGGTTTATTGGTTTTGGAGGAGAGAGAATTGATTATGTACTGGAGCTTGAATCTAATGGCGCAGAAGTAACTGGTTACTCTTACACATATTTTTCTGATAGAGGTAAACGATATTATACAATCTGTAAATTAAGGGGCACAATTAACAGAGCAACAAAAGAAGTTGTTGTTACAGAATATGAAAGAACTAAATACAATACTCCTCCGGATATGAGCAATTGTTTTCAAACGCATAAATTAAAATATGTAAAAGAAAATGCAGAAGCTGAAACTTTACAAGGCACTTGGGTGCCTGCCCCTAACCAAAATGGGAACTGTGGATATGGAGTAACCAGTTTGTCTAGAAGAATTGTAAAGAGAGATCCTGTAAATGACCAAAAAACTTATCTTTCCCCTGCTAAAATAAACCCACCTTCCAAAGATATAGCCCGGGAACAGCAGCCAACTATAAAACAAACAAAGCCAATAGTAAAAGAACAAAATAAAAAATCTGTAATCACCCCAAAACCGCCTGTAGTAAAAAATAATAAACCAATAAATAATAATCAATCACCAAAAAAAGATACAGTTAAAAAAGAAATTTCTGTGATTAAAGCTCCTTCTAAAAAAGTGGAACCGGATGTGATAACCAATACAAAGTTTGAGAAAAGAGAGAACACAGTTCTAAAAACGATACCTATTAAAAACGAAACATTTACGATTGATTTTTATGATAATGGTGAGATTGACGGAGACTCAATCTCAGTTTTTTATAATGGTAAATTGGTTTTATCACATAAACGATTAACTGATAAGCCTATCACAATTACTTTAACTTTTGATCCTGGCAAAACAGTAAATGAATTAGTGATGTATGCTGAAAATCTTGGTGAGATACCTCCGAACACCGCATTAATGATAATTCATGATGGAGATAACCGTTATGAAGCAAGGATAACATCCGACATTAAAAGAAATGGAACGATAAGGTTTTCTCATTAGCCTTCTTATCCTTTATCAAATTTATCTGTATTCCATTTATAAGTCTTCCATACCCACCACATCAAAATAAATTGCAATGGAAGCCTTGCCCATGCTATCCACTGGGAAATACACAAATACTTTGAAACACATCCCTTTTGCTGGATAAGATAAATATGCGCAGGAATAAAAGCAATCAGCAAAGCAATTATTAGATAAGCAGCTAACTTTCTTGTAAACGGAATTATCATTAGCAATCCGGCAATAACTTCAAGTACGCCGCTGATAATATTTAATAAATTATGGTTTGGAAAATATGGAGGTATAAGATCTAAGTAAAATTTGGGATGTACGAAATGATTAATGCCTGCGGCAACATACAGGCTACAAAGTAATAATAAACTTATTGTCTTAAGGTTGTCATCTGTCTTATTATAGTCTTTCAAAAAACGGTATTAAATTTTTGGAACAGTAACCTTATCCGAGGATAAGATTTTATTGTATCGTATCTTTTATTTCGCCACAGTGCAGCATTGTTCCTTTAAACTGGGGATGATTTTTACCTAAGTAAGGATTCATTATTTCTTCTGTATTGCTCAGCCAACTTGCATCTTTACCTTCCCCAAAAGCCATAGGGCAATTTTGCCAGTATAGTTTTTCGCCTTCGTAACGAATGGTTTTTAAGAGAGGGAAAAGATTTTCTGAAACCATTCTAAAATCCTGCCTCATTTCTGTAATATCTGTTTCTTTTAAAATAGCATTAGCATTAGAAACAATATCACCAATTAATAATTGTGCAGATTGAAAAATACCTGTTGTGTCTTTTTTTAACTCATCAATCTTAATACTATCAATCGCAGAAACAAACTTTCTTTCCTGCGCTTTTATTTTAAATGTATCTGCATTTACGAAAGCTTCTTTTAATGCCAGATATTCTGTAACAATAGCACCAACGCTTTGATTGAATTCAGTGGAATGTTTACCAACTTTTAAAGCTTCCTGTTTAGGTGAACCGTTATTTTTTTTATCCTTAAAAAACAACCACCAGGAACCAAATGCCAGTACAACTAAAGCTAAAATTGCCAACAAAGGTCTCATATAAATAATATTTTTGTAAAGGTAAACATAAAAGGTAACCGCTTATAATAGTTCAGATACATTTCAATTAAATACAGCTTAATTTTGCCGGCTTCAAAGGAGTTTCTTTGAATTTAAATAAATTGAATGCTGTTAGGTTTACAAAATGTTACGTTTGAATTTGGTGCCCGTGTAATTGTTGAAGATGCCACGTGGCATATACAACCGAATGAACGTATTGGTTTAATTGGATATAACGGAACCGGAAAGTCAACGTTATTAAAGGTTTTTACCGGGCAATTTCAACCTTCCGCCGGTACAGTTGAAAAAAGCAGGGATACTACAATAGGTTTCCTTCATCAGGATCTTTTGAGTTTTAATACCGAGGATTCTATATTACAGGTTGCATTGGGTGCATTTGAAAATGTACTCCAGTTGGAAAAAGAAATTGAAGCAATAGGTATTGAGTTGGAAAAAAGCTCAGACGAAAACCTTGCTCATAAATATGCTGATAAGCTGCATGAGCTTGAAATACTTGGTGGATATAGCATTCATCATAAATCAGAAGAAATATTACAGGGACTTGGATTTGCAAATGCAGATCTTCAACGGCCTTATAAAGAATTCAGCGGCGGATGGAGAATGCGGGTGTTATTAGCAAAGATGATATTAATGCATCCTGATGTTTTATTATTGGATGAGCCTACAAATCACCTTGATCTTCCTTCAATTGAATGGCTGGAAAAATATTTGCAGCATTACCAAGGTGCAGTTGTAATTGTTTCGCATGATCGTTATTTTTTAGACAGGATGGTAACTAAGATTGTTGAATTATATCAGCAGGAGTTGCACTTTTATACAGGCAACTATACGTATTATCATCAGGAAAAAGCACAACGTATAGAAATACAACAAAAGGCCTACGAAAATCAACAGGATTATATTCGGCAACAGGAAAGATTTGTCGAGCGTTTTAAGGCTAAGGCCTCTAAGGCAGCACAGGCACAAAGCATAATGAAACGCTTAGATAAAATTGAACGGATTGAGAATACGGAGCTGGAACGCCCAAACATGCGTATTAATTTCGCAATTGACAAGCAACCCGGAAGAACCTTGTGCACTTTAAAAAACGTTACTAAAAAATTTGGAGATGTAAAAATTGTGGAGCATACAGGCGCCGAAATAAACCGGGGAGATAAAATAGGTTTAATAGGAGCAAACGGAAAAGGTAAATCAACTTTACTACGCATTGTTGCCGGTACGGAAACCTTTGAAGGTGAAAGAATTTGGGGGCACAATGTTGACGATTCATTTTATGCACAGCACCAGTTGGAAGCATTGAATTTGAATAATGATGTGTTGGAAGAAATGCAAACAGCCCGAAGCGGAAAAACTGATCTGGAACTGCGCACTTTGTTGGGATGCTTTTTATTTAGTGGCGATGATGTTGATAAGAAAATAAAAGTATTAAGCGGAGGCGAAAAAGCCCGCGTAGCACTTGCAAAAACAATTGTAAGTAAAGCTAATTTTTTATTGCTGGATGAACCAACAAACCATCTTGACATACATTCTGTTGATCTGTTAATTGAAGCTTTAAATAAATATGAAGGCACTTATATTTTGGTAAGTCATGATAGGTATTTTGTAAACCAAACCTGTAATAAAATATGGGAAATTGAAGATTATAAAATAAAAGAATTCGTTGGCAATTTTGAAGAGTGGGAAGAATGGAAGCAGCGACAGGCAAAATCTCCTGTTGAAAAAGTAAAGGCAAATAGTGATAAGTTATCAGTAAAAAAAGATCCGATAAAAGTTGATACTAGGCCAAATAATAATCAAAGAAATTCAATTGATAAAGATGTTAAAAAAGAATTTCAAAAGGTACAAAGGCAGTTTCAACAACTCGAAGAAAAAATTGCTGTTTTAACTAAGCAAAGGGCAACTTTGGAAAGCGCTTTATCATCTCCTGAAATTTATACTTACCCTACCAAATTTGCTCAAACAGAAGCAGATTATAAAAAAATTTCAGAGCAATTAGAAAAATCTAATGCCGAATATGAAGTTGTATTTGAAAAAATGATGAAGTTGGAAGATGGTTAACATTGCCTGCGATTATCAATTACTTATATTTGCAAAAAATGGTTCGGTAGCTCAGTTGGATAGAGCATCAGCCTTCTAAGCTGAGGGTCATTGGTTCGAATCCAATCCGGATCACAAAGTAAAA
>DASYOS010000135.1:0-4334 GCA_036007525.1 Chitinophagaceae bacterium
GGGGCATGTAAATAGATCAGTAGGTCGGGTTGTACTAATTGAGGATTAATTATATCAAATAATTTTTGATATAAAAGAAACTCTTCCTCAGGTAAATTAACCTTTGCAAACAAAAGACATTTTGTAAAAAGATAATCAGAGATAGTCAAATTCTGAAACATATCTTTTGTTTGCAACAAATCCTTTAATTGTTTATAGCGTTCCGCCATAAAAAAAAGCTCCAGGGGAAATGCATATTGACGCTGGTTTTCATAAAACTTTGGGAGAAAGGGATTATCAGCAAACTCCTCCAATATTAATCTTGCATCAAAATGCTTGCTAAGTAAATGAGCCAGAGTAGTTTTTCCTGCACCGATATTTCCTTCTATGGTTATAAAACTATACTTCATCTAAAGCTCAAAAATAGTAACTAAACTGAAGAAAATTTTATTACAATCAAAGTAGTGTTGATAACACTTACAATTTGCCTGATGGCTTCACTTCCAGGTTATCATTTGTTGTGGATAATAAATTTTTTATACTTTGCTTTAATACAGGATGTATCAAGCCGGAAGCAATTTCATTTAAGGGAACTAATACAAATCTTCTGTTTTGTATCTCGGGGTGAGGAATAGTGAGGTTAGGCTTATTAATAATTTCATCATTAAAAAATAAAATATCAATATCAATTATTCTTGAAGCATTTTTCTGAGATCTTATTCTTCCCATTTTATTTTCAATGGAAAGAATTAACTGCATCAGTTTTTTTGATGGCAAATCAGTTTTTATTAATAATACCTGGTTTAAAAATTTCGGTTGTTCTGTTATTCCCCAGGCTGCTGTTTCATAAATTGATGATGTTTTTATTATTTTACCAAGTTCAGTTTCGATTAATGAAATTGCTGTAACAAGGTTTGCTACCCTGTCGCCTAAATTTCCTCCTATTAAAAGATATACTGAGTTCATATTAATTTTGGAATAACCTTTTATCAAGCTCTAATAATTCAGTATTAAGAATTTTGACTTTTTTAAAAGCAGCGTGTAAGGGGTTTATTAAAAAATTATTTTCCTGCGGTACAATTGCTGATGGAACTTTTAAAGCAAGAAAATCGTTATTTTTTAAAAACTCGTTTCCTATCCATTGAGTGTATTCAAAATGATGTTGCCAATTATCTTTTAGTTTCTTATACTGAATTTTAGAAATATGCAACTCCGGCAATTCAAGGCTTATAAGGGTGTAACTGATAGGCGATCTATTTTTATTAATGTTCACTAGAATTTCCAGGAGGGATAATGAAATATATTCTGAAGTATACAATGCACTCGTTCCTGCTAAATTCCAACGTCCGCCATAAAGTTTTGAGCCTTCACCCGAAAGATCATTTGCGAATTCATTTGTTGTAAGTCTATAAATTATCATGCGAAAATTCCGTGCTCTATTCTTCCTAATTGGGTAAGTATCTTATGAATACCATCAATAGTAGCCAAGGATTGAAGAGATAACCTTCCTTCCAACATGAAAGGATTGTCTCTTAACCAACCAATAAATTTTTCCATGTTTCCAAATACGTGAATACCTCTTTTTATCACTTTATCAATTTGTAAAACTCTGTCAGTTACACTAAAAGGAAAGTTGCTGTTGGCTTTAGCATATCGTTGTAAAGTTCTTTCTGAGATATGAAGGATATCAGACCATTCCTGCAATGTAAAAGGTACATTATCAGAAATCTTTTTAAACTCCTTATAATTAAAATCTTTTACAAGAGACATTGGCTTTATAGTTGACAAAAGCATAGATGGCTCATGTAGTTTTGAGGCCCTGGAATTGGATTTATATTCAACAGAAATCTTTTTTTTATTTTTACTGCTTTCCATGGTAATAGACATTTGTCATACAAATATACGACATATGTCATAAATTTTAAAATTAATTTTCAAATATTTAACCGATAGTTTTATACTTTAAACCACATTAATGAAATCATATAGCCAAACAACAGCTATGCTTGCTATCACAAAGGCAAGCCTTAGGGCAATATTCAGAAGCCCCTCGGCAGTAATATTTGGATTTGCTTTTCCCTTAATCTTTATTCTTGTTTTTGGGTTTATAGGCGGTGGCGGAGTAACAGTTAGAGTAGCTTTAAAAAATTCATCAGATACCAATAATATACTGATGAAAAATGGTTTACTCAAAAATCCCTCAATCCGGTTAATTAAGTATGAGTCAGATGAGGAAGCCAGAAAAGAGCTGGCAAAAGGGAATATCGCTGCAATAATTGAGATTGATTCTACACTGACAAGCAATGGAGCCTATCAATATAGTTTTAAAACCACTACATCATCTGCCAGTATGGATAAATTTCCTATTCTACAATCACAATTAGGAGAAGTAATAAGGCGGGCAGATGAAATAAATTTTCCAGACAGAACTACCAGTGCTAAAATAGAAAGACAACCCGATATTCCCGGAAGACGATATAAAACGATAGATTTTATTTTACCTGGGCAATTGGGTTTTTCATTATTAAGTGCAGGCGTATTTGGTGTAGCATTCATGTTCTATAGTTTACGGAACACATTGGTTTTAAAGCGGTTTTTTGCAACTCCCATTAAACGATCATATATCGTTTTAGGAGAAGCCTTGAGCAGGGTGCTTTTTCAATTGCTAACGGCTGTTATAATTATTTCATTAGGCTATTTTCTTTTTGGGTTTACCCTTGTTCATGGAATACAAACGTTTTTAGAATTAATGATATTAAGCTTTATTGGCTTATTGGTATTTATGGGTTTTGGATTTATTGTAAGCGGGCTTGCCACAAGTGATAGCAGCATTCCACCATTTGCAAATCTTATTACACTTCCGCAATTTCTTTTGGCAGGAACTTTTTTTCCGATAGATCGTTTTCCAGGATGGCTACAGGTTATTGCAAAAGTTTTACCACTCACGCATTTAAATACGGCGATGAGAAGTGTTGCTTTTGAAGGAACTCATCTTTGGGATGTAAAAAATGAAATCGGTATTCTATTATTATGGGGAATAGTTGCTTATGCAATAGCTATAAAAGTATTTCGCTGGGAATAAATATTATTAGGAAAGAAACGCTAAGTTTCTTTTAATCCCTGCATGTTTACTTCTTTTTAAAGGAGAATCTTTAAATATTACTTTGAAAGATTCTTCAGTCAGTTCTTCCCAATCTGATGTTGTAAAATTTAATATTTGATGAAGTGGAGTAAATGCTGATTCTTTTGTTGGTTTGGAAAATTTATTCCAGGGGCAAACGTCCTGGCAAATATCACAACCAAACATTTTATTAGCAAATTGTCCTTGCATCTTCTCAGGTATCAATAATTGTTTTAGTTCAATAGTAAAATAGGAGATACACTTGCTTCCATCTATAACTTTATCATTTAAAATTGCATCGGTAGGACATGCATCAATACAGCGTGTACAGGTTCCACAATAATCTTTTACAAAGGGATCATCGTATTGTAATTCAAGATCTATGATAAGGGTTGCTATAAAAAAAAATGAGCCATTTTGTTTTGTAATAAGATTTCCATTTTTGCCTATCCATCCTAATCCGCTTTTTTGGGCCCATGATTTTTCTAAAACAGGAGCGCTGTCTGCAAACCCTCTTCCGTGTATATCTCCTATATTTTCTTTTACCATCTGCAGAAAAATTTTAAGTTTATCCCTGATAACCTGATGATAATCTTTTCCATAAGCATATTTTGAAACCTGGGGAGCATCTTTTCTTTGCTGTTCCGATGGAAAATAATTTAACAGTAAAGTAATCACTGATTTGGCACCGGGAACTAATTTTGCCGGATCAATCCTAAGGTCAAAGTAGTTTTCCATGTACTTCATTGATCCATGCTTTCCGGTATTTAACCAACTCTCTAACCGCCTGGCATCTTCATCTAATTTTTGTGCCTTTGCAATGCCGCAAAAATCGAAGCCCAGCGTTTTAGCAGCAGATTTTATAAAAAAAGTATTTGTTTCTAAAACAGACATAATTATGATCAGCAAAATTACGCTTCTGTTAGATTAACAGAAAACTTACTGCTCAACTGCACTTGCGGCAGGATAAGCTGGTATTGATAGACATAATTGCCGCCAATTGATGTTGGTTAAACATTTGTAGTTACATATCAGCGAAAAAAATTAAATATGAATTTGAATAATTTCACAATAAAGTCGCAGGAGATATTTTCAAAAGCCCAGCAGCTGGCTTTTAATAATCAGAATCCCAATATTGAAACTGAACACTTATTAAAAGCGCTTTTGAGTGATGATGACAGCCCTGTTGATTTTCTTCTTAAAAAAAATAACGTAAACGTAAATTTTGTTGAAA
>DASYOS010000136.1:0-4503 GCA_036007525.1 Chitinophagaceae bacterium
TCTCTCACTTTTAAGCTTCCTATATCATTACTTACGAAACGAATTTTATTTGTTGATACAGGCTGGTTAAAAATTTGAAATACCTGTGCATACTTATTGTCTTTTTCTTGTGTGCCCGGTATATCTTTCCATGCATTGCCAGAGAAATATTGAAGTTTGAAATTTTTTATTCGCACAGGACTTGTATATACTCCTGATGCATCCCCTGAGTAAATAACTGCGCTTCCAATTTCATTTATTTTGCCCAGATCAATCTCTATCCATTTTTCTGCAGATGCAGAATCTGAAACCCATGTGGAAGCATTTGTTTTATCGCCATCTGTTATTAGTGTAGATGCAGAAATTAAGTTGCTTGTTGATACAGGTTTACCTAATGCAATATTTTTATATGCATCTTCAACAATTCTTTTTCCCTGCCATATAAAATGATGCCCCGATTTAATGCCCCTTTCATACGCTCCACTTGCGGTATTAGCAAACTTAAAAGCCCACATTCCATATCCTCCATTCTTCATGTTGTTAGCATAAATCCCCGCCCATTCAGTAAATAACGAAGGCGAATCCATGGTCTCTTCCTTATCGATAAGATATGCATTCATCCATCGGCCAATTTCTGTATACACAATTGGCAATGGTTTTTTAGCAGGGTGATTATCTACAATGATCTTTTGTATGTTAGCTATTCTGTTTTCATAACCAACTGCCGGGGAATTATAAGAATGTGTTGAAAAGATTTCCAGCAGATCTTTATCTACTGTTTTTCCATGGTAATCTGTTCGAATATTCTTTGCTACTGCAGCCCACCATTCAGGATTATAACCTGCTGTAACAGGGCCAACAAATTTTGGAGTAAGATTTTTCCCATACTTTTTATTTATATCTTCTACAGCACTGTGAACTGCATCAGAAACAATTTGCATCCCCATAATCCATTGATTCAACTTCATTGGGCCGGAGTTTCGGTGATTGGGTTCATTTTGCATTGCGAACATGGCTACGTCACCTTTTTTAGCAGCATAATATGCCAGTGCATAATAGCGTTGCCATTGTTTCCATTTATTCCCCCAGGTATCTTCAAAGTCTGTACTGCCGATTTGTAACACCACATCAACATTTAATCGTTTCAATTCTGTAAGTGCATAATTGAAAACCATGGCGTTGGTTGAAGAAGAATCTGGCTTATCATAAAGAGGAAGCAATTCATCCCATTTTATATAATTGTTTTTTTCAGGATTCTGTCTTATTTCATTCTTTCTTTTATCAAATTCATTTACTGATAAAATATTATTATCTACCTGAACAGCCGTTTGTGGTACAAAGGAATTGAGTGTTGTCCATACCCGTAAACTATTTACATTGGAATATTCTATCCAGCCTGAAATATTACTGCCGGGAAAATAATAACCCTGGTTATAACCAACATACTTCAAAGATTTACCAACTACCTTTTTATTAACGGTAATAACAGCCTGTTTTGTTTCTGTAGAAAGTGGTTGTGTTTTTATTGAAGATGAAATCGTGGGAGGCTCCGGCATATTTACTGCTTCTATTCCAAACGCTTCTATCTCCATTATATTAATCGGTTCCCCATCATCACAAACAAGGCGTATTTTAAAAGTTGTGATAGCCGGTTTGTAAGTAAAAACAACTGATGTAAGACGGTTCTCATGTATTTCGCTTTGAGGAAAATCACTCCAGTTGGCATCATCCCAATACTGCATCTTAAAATTTTTAACGGACCAAAAACCGGCAGCCTGATTCATTTCATCAGCTTTTTTTTCCCCATCCAAAATGCCACTATATATCCTTAATTCAGTAAGGTTATAATATTTTTTGAGATCTATCTCAACTATATGCGGAGCCCTACTATTTGCCGCTTCCCATTTAGATATTCTTGAAATTTTTCCATCCACAATGTTTGCAACAGGAAAACCGACAGCTTCGGAAGTAGCTGTAACTGGCTTATGCAAAGCAATATTTTTCTCCTGCGAAAAAGAAAAATTATTCATTAAAACAAACGGGAAGATTATTAAGTTTTTTATTTTCATATCAACACCTCTTATTTAATATCTATTTAAAATGTGAACCACAGGCAGTTATTTGTTACCCCCAACCGGATTAACTTTACTATCTATAGCTTTAAACTTTTGCTGCAATGTTTTAACTACCGCCGGATATTTTGAAGCAAGGTTAATTTTTTCGCTGATATCTTTTTCCAGGTCATATAGTTCAATTCCATTTACCAATTTCCATTTGCCACTTCTTATTGCAAACTGCTTATTGTATCTCCAGTATAAATCTCTTGGTGAGCCAATATTTTTAAAAATAAGGTTGCTTATATCTTTCCCATCAACAACTAAAGAAGCAATAGAATTTTTTATTTTTAGAATAGAACAAATGGTTGGCAGCAAATCGGCATTACAAACCGGTGTAGAAATTATTTGGTTGCTTTTTATTCTCCCTTTCCATAAAACCATTGCCGGTACCCGGATCCCGCCATCATACAAACTTGCTTTTTCTCCACGCAAAACTCCATTGCTTGCATGTTTTTGCTGCGTTTGAGAATATCCACCATTATCTGATATAAACCAGATCATGGTAGTTCCCAATAAACCATCTTTCTCAAGCTTATTTAAAAGTTTGCCAATATTATCATCCAAATTGGAAACCATAGCTGCATATACCTGCCTGTACTTATTTGTAATGTGTGAAAATCTTTCTACATATGCCTTAGGAGCCTGCAACGAATTAATCACCGTCGGGCCTGACGCTTTTGCTTCGCTCACTGCAATTGTATGCCCTTCTGTTGCACTGTCGGTGTCTGTTTTACCATAATGAGGTGCATTATATGGCAGGTATAAAAAGAAAGGATTTGATTTGTTTTTTGCTTTATCAATAAATGCGATTGCATGTTTGGTTAGCAGATCAGTTGAATACCCTTTTTCAATGGTGAGTTTATTATTCACATACCAATCCGTGGTTTCTTTCGCATACGCATGATAATAATAATCTATAGCTCCCCCTTTAAAACCATAAAACATATCGAAACCATAATCTGTGGGAGATGAGTTTTTGTCTTTTAATCCCAAATGCCATTTGCCAATTATTGCAGTTGTATAATCGGCAGTTTTAAGGTATTCGGCAATTGTTGTTTCTGATTCATCAAGGTAGCTGGTACTTCCCGGCATCACAACCTGGGTTAATCCATGTAATGAACGTTGAGGATATGAGCCTGTTAATAAACTGAATCGGGATGGTGTACAAACCGGGGCAGCATCATAAAAATCAGTAAACCGAATTCCCTCTTTACCAATGCGATCAATATTTGGTGTTGGTATCAGTGAACCATAGCTGCTTAAATCCCCATAGCCCAAATCATCAGCATAAATAATTATTATGTTGGGATTTTTGGTTTTTACTTTCTGAGCAATGCATGCGGTGGTAGTAAAAATCGCGATTGATAATATTAATCGTAACAAATTATTCATCTGAATGTTTTATATGTTCAAATAACTTTTTAATATTCATAAGCTCCAATATCCGGTAATCCTTTTTTAGGAACCGGGTATCCGTCTAAATCTTTTTTATAATTTGTTTTTATGCCAGCATTAATTGCCGGACTGTTTTCTCTCAATCTGAAATTCCTATTTCCAAAATCAACAAAAAAAGGATCGCCAATAATATCTCCTTTGCCGGCGGCTATACCTATCGGATCAGGGTTGCCCGGCGAAAAATATAAGTTATGATCATGTACCTGGTCGCCAACTCTCGTTCGTTTATGACCTACAGGTTTTATGTAAGGACCGAAAACCTTTATGTCTTTTGCAAAAACAAAAATGTTGTTTCTAACAACTAAAAAAGTAGAATCCCGATTGAATGTCCAGAATATATAACGATCAACATTTGGTTCACGTGTTCTAATCACTGTATTATTAAATACATGCACGTTTCTCATTGATCCTCCACCGATAAACTGGTTTCTGTCGTCACTTAAATTATAAGCAACTGTTATGCTATCCACATTTCTACCTGCTAATTCTAAAAACCCGTGATTGTTAATAGAAATATTATGATGAATATTTATATTTCTGCCTTCAAAATTATCATCAACACCATCCAGCTCAATCACTCCACCATCGGAACCATAAGGCCCACCGTAGGAACCATAATTCATAAAACTGTTATAACAAATTTCATTATCCGGCTTTACAACCATAATAGCGATAGGCCCCCAGCTACGAGCCATCGTATCGGTGGCATCATGAAAATAATTATGCGTAATAAGATTAAACGATCCCTTTATTTTTATTGCAACAGGAGAATGAAAAAATTCGCAATTGCGTACGGTATTATGATGTGATGCCAATGCGAAGTACACGGCTCCCATCTTTTGAACATTTTTATTTTTGTGATCAGAGTTAGGTGGATTGGTGTTATCATGAAAGTACAATCCATCAATGATGATATAACTTCCGTGTATTTGAAAGATGTTTCCGTTAAGGA
>DASYOS010000137.1:0-9063 GCA_036007525.1 Chitinophagaceae bacterium
CCTTAGCTGAATCTACAACCAACTCTAATAAATTATATAATTTTCTTGCGTCACCTCCTGAAATATTTAGCAGTGCTTCTGTTTCTTTTAATACTATCTTTTTTTCTTTGAGTAAATCATCTTTTTCAATCGCATCATTTAATAATTTTATAAGATCTTTTTCAGTTAATGACTTCAAAACATAAACCTGGCAACGGCTTAGCAAAGCGCTGTTAACTTCAAAAGAAGGATTTTCTGTTGTGGCACCTATTAATGTAATTATGCCTTTTTCAACTGCGCCAAGCAATGCATCCTGCTGGCCTTTATTAAAACGGTGTATCTCATCAATAAATAAAATTGCTTTTTCTTTTGACTTTGCTTCTTCAATTATTTCTCTTACTTCTTTTACGCCTGAAGAAATAGCACTTAATGTATAAAACGACGCACTAAGTGAATGTGCAATAATATTTGCAATGGTAGTTTTACCAACTCCCGGTGGTCCCCACAAGATCATCGACGGAATTTTTCCCTGCTCAATGGCACTACGCAAAATGCTTCCTTCGCCGGAAAGGTGTTCCTGGCCCACAAGATCATTTAATGTATTAGGTCGAAGCCGTTCTGCTAAAGGTATTTGTGCCAAAAGATTTTTTTATCCTTAGTGAAGGTAAAAATTATTTAAGTGATTCTGCTTTAAGAATCAAAGGAAGGATTTCATTAATATTTACCGGCATATTTTTATTATCCAGTTCAATTACTACAGCATAACCATCAGGCCCTCCTGCTAAATTTATTGCATCAGCTAATTTTTGCTGATCACTTTGTAATCGCTTTCCTGTAGCAGGACTCCAAAATTCTCTGGTGGATAAACAACCCTGTGAAGGTGTGTAAGGATAGTATGGCTTGTTTCTATAATAGCCAGGATCTATAGCTGTGCCATGAGCAATAATTTCTGAACGTCCGGCTTTACCTGCATAAAAAGATTCATACAAGGGAGAATATTTTTTTATTTTTTCAGAAAATAATTTTCTGTACCAATCAATATTCCATGTGGAATCAGTGATAGAAGAGTCTCTAAAAAAATGTTGCAGGCTTGTTTCTGCAGGCATGGTTAATTGTATGTTAGTGGTAGGACCGATAAAGCTACTGGCAGAATTATCAAAGCCATACATTCTAAATATGCCTTGCGGCGTATTTCCATTCGTTAAATAACCCGGCAGGTTTGTAATGCTTCTGGCAAGTTGTGGAACATTAAAAACTTTTTCGTTATTTTCTCTTACAAATTTTCCTTCTTTATTTCGTACGATAACAATACCCGGATAATCCCTGTTTTTTCTTTGAATACTGTACATAATAACATTCCCCGGAAGAAAACTTTTTGAAAAAATATCAGGCAGAATCTTATTAGCAGTTACCGTATTTTTTTGTTGTAATCTTATTGAAAGGCTGGTTAATATTGCATCATCTGCTATGTTGCTGAATTTCTTCTGTAATAAATTTTTTAAAAAAAATATTGAGGCATTATCGTTTTTATTCTGAAGTAAATATTCAGCAGCCATTGCAAATACCTTAGGATTAGAAATTTGTGTTATAAAGCCATTGACTTCTTTGACAAAGTCTTTCGGATAGTTGGTATAAGCCAGTTCCAGCAAGTCTCTTTGAAAATCTGTACTTCTGTATTGAATAGAATCGATAGCATATTTTACCCTTGTTTTTACCCAAGGAGTTTTATAATTTATCAATTCCATTGACCAGATAACATCCTGCCATTTAGTTTCTGTTTTAGGGGTGAGAGGTATAGATAAGTTCTTATTCATCTGGTTTACAAGTTTTGTATAAAGGTTACTTCTATTAATTGCAGTTGTGTAGGTGGCAAAAACCGAATCGGTTTGTGATAACACTTCAATGTTAATAAAAAGGATAAGTAATAAACAAACTATTAATCTTTTTAATCGCATGCGGTAGTTGTTAATTAGAAAATACACCCGAACAATGTTTAAACTTACTTAGTTAACATTCGCTTTAATAAAAACTTCAATCTTATTAAATGAGTCAAACAAAACACTGCCAAACCATCCATGTCCCTCATTTGGATAAATAACTAATTGGTTAATTACATTGGTTGCATCTAATTTAGTTTTTAACGCGGTAGACTGACTTGCTCTTACAAGAGGATCTAAGCCACCATGTAATAAAATGGTAGCTGGACTTGTACTGTTTACAAAATTTACCGGGCTTGAATTGGCATAGAGCAGAGAATCCTGAATGGGGGTTTTGCCTATTACAGAAACCAAACCAGCCGGCACTAATGAATTAGCCGGACGATTATACATGTCAATAAGATCAATAGGTGCAAAAAATGAAACTATAGCTTTTGGTTTAACTGGGGAAGAATATTTATAACCTTGTAACAGGGCAAGATGTGCTCCAGCACTTGCTCCCAGCAAAACAATCTTTTGAGATACCTGGTAATCTGCTGAATTATTTATGATGAATTGTAAGGCACTTTTTACATCGCTTTCTTGTGTAGGAAATAAATTTGTACCTACAGCTAACCTGTAATTGATGTTAAAAACAGCATAATCAGGCAAGCGACGTTGCATGGTATCAGCAAATTGGGTCATGTCTGTTTTATCACCTCCGCTCCACCCGCCGCCATGTATCATTATTAATACTTTTGTAAAAGACATATTCCTGTTTGCAGGCAGATAAATATCCATTTTTTGTTCAGGAGAAGCGTCGTAGGAAACATTCAATAAAGTTTTTGCTTCAACAGTACTTTGAAGAGTATCAGCATTTTTTTTGCATGATATCATTAACATCAGGATAGCCGCAATTAATTGTAGTTTGTAATATTTCATATTCAGTTATTGAATAATATGGAAGATAGAATGATTAGGTGAAAACGAAAAGTGAAAATTGACTACTTCAAATCCAATTTAAGCCGCAGCTCATTAAATTGTTTATCATCAATTGTTGATGGAGCATCGATCATAACATCCCGGCCAGAATTATTTTTAGGAAAGGCGATAAAATCCCTGATAGATTCGGTTCCGCCCAGGATTGCACATAACCTGTCGAAGCCAAAAGCAATACCACCATGTGGTGGAGCGCCATATTCAAAGGCGCCCAATAAAAACCCAAACTTATGTTGAGCTTCTTCTTTGCTCATGCCGAGTGCTGCAAACATTTTTTCCTGCAGGTCTCTTTGAAAAATTCTTATAGAACCGCCGCCAATTTCATTCCCATTGAGTACCATATCATAAGCATTGGCCTTAATATTTGCATAAGGATGCTCCAGGTATTTTTCTGCATCTTTTATGTTTGGATCATTATTTATCATCACTTCAATATGCTCAGGCTTCGGTGATGTGAATGGATGATGTCGGGCAACCCAGCGGTTTTCTCCTTCATCATATTCAAACAAAGGGAAATCAGTAATCCACAAGAGTTTGAATTCTTCAGGTTTGCGTAAGCCTAATCTTTCGCCCAAGTACAAACGAAGATCACTAATTGCCTTTCTTGTGTGTTCTTCTTTTCCTGCTAAAATTAAAATAAGATCGCCAGGTTTTCCATTGCATTGATCAACTAAACTTTTTAATTGATCTTCATTAAAGAATTTATCAAAACTGCTTTTTAAAGTTTTATCAGTATTTACTTTTATAAAAGCAAGCCCGCCCATACCAATTTGTGGTCGTTTAACCCAATCAATTAATTCATCTGTCTGCTTTCTGGAATAATCACTACATCCTGGGACTGAGATTGCAATAACGGTTTCTGCGTTATCAAATATCTTGAAGCCCGTTGCAGCAGGCAATTTTTCGCCTCCCGGTATTTCTTTAAATGGTGATTTTAAATTGGTGAGCTTTATAGCAAACCTAATATCGGGCTTGTCATTTCCATAATTCCACATTGCATCTTCCCATGTCATACGCTGCACAGGCTCTGTATAATCAATTTGTTTTACTTCTTTAAAAACATATTTCACCATGCCTTCAAACATCTGCAAAATATCTTCCTGCTCTACAAAACTCATTTCACAATCTATCTGTGTAAACTCAGGTTGACGATCTGCCCTAAGGTCCTCGTCCCGAAAACATTTTACGATCTGATAATAACGATCGTAACCGCTTACCATCAAAAGTTGTTTAAAGGTTTGGGGGCTTTGTGGCAATGCATAAAACTCTCCGGGGTTCATTCGTGAAGGAACTACAAAATCTCTGGCGCCTTCGGGAGTAGATTTAATTAAGAAAGGCGTTTCAACATCAATAAAATTATATTGATGCAGATAATTTCTTGCAGCACGGCTCACCGCATAGCGTAGTTCTATATTTTTTTTAACTGCATTTCTTCTAAGATCAAGAAAGCGGTATTTCATTCTGATATCATCGCCTCCATCTGTATCGTCCTGAATGGTAAAGGGCGGAACTGCTGATTTATTTAAAATAGTAAATTCTGAAACTACGATCTCAATTTCGCCTGTAGAAATGTTTTTATTTTTATTGCTGCGCTCATTTACTTTTCCCTTTACCTGCAAAACAAATTCTCTTCCCAAAGGATTTGCATCCAAATCTGCATTAAGTGTTTCTGAAAATAATAATTGCGTAATTCCATACCGATCTCGAAGATCAATAAATGTGATGCTGCCGAATTTGCGAACAGTTTGTACCCAGCCTGCAAGACTTACTTCTTTATTTAAATCTGTGATCCTTAATTCGCCACAGGTATGTGATCTATACATCTTTGTGTTACGGGTTATGTGTTACAAGTTACGCCTTGGTTTAAGATGCTAAATGGTATGCGGATGAAGTGAGTGACACAACGATGTTTAATTAATAAACAAATGCCGGTAACCAAAAAAACAACTTCGGACAAAGATAAGGTATCAATAGTTTTAAGAACCCTCACATTGTTTCAACTACATTTTTGTGCGTTGGCTTCCACCATAAATAATAATAGGCCAAAATAAGAATGCCAATGCCAAAAGGGATTATTGCAAGATATTTATAAGTGATGTTACCATAAACAACCAATGTGTCAAAATGAAAAAATTCACTTATCATCCAATAGGCGTTTGCTGTTATCCAAAAAACGATAGCAACATTATGGCAAACCTCTGATATAAATTGCCGTGTACGAAAAGCAATAATTATGGCAATGATGAGTGTTGGAAAGATCATTGCAATACCCAACGGGCGCCAGATCATACACCAGCTGATATCTTTAAAAAGCCAGAAAACAATGTGTAGATTCTCCATTTTCCGGTAACGGATAGGGATACTGTATGTTGCTTGATTATTCATGGAAGTTTTTTAATAACTCCCAAAATAATAAAACTATTTAGATTTTACTTTGCAACATTCACTCTTACGCCTTCGCTGTGTGCTGTAAACTCGGGAGCGTACATGCATTGGATGGTTGAGATGCCATTGCTGAAATTACCGCTGTGCGTTACAAACATTGGGTATTCAAAAACATAAGTGCCTTTTGCAAGCCAACCAAAAAAGAAGTTGGTACTTGCATCCTTTGTGCTTTCATAATAGCCCAGTCCGCCCTGGTATTTATATTGACTGATTACATTTGTTGGCTCCATACAGGCTGCTCTCATATCTTTCATATGTACATATTCCATATCACGATCTACCCTTAATTCTATCCGCACTTTTATTTTATCACCCACTTTTAATTGTGTTCCGTCATTTACAGGCGAAAGCACGGGACCTCTGTCAGTATTTTTTTCAATAAATAATTTTTTACTGAGTTTAAGCGGTGTTTCAGCAAAAGTTATTTTATCAAGATCTTCAAAGTATTGCCAGTACACTCCACCCCAGGAAGAAGATTGATTAATAGGTTGATTGGTTGTCTGGTTGATCGTGGAAACGGTTACAGAAATATTTCCCATTTCAGGTTTTACTTTGTCGCCTTCTATTTTTGTTTTAAAGTATCCTGTACCTGCTTCCTGTTTTTCATCTTTGCTGTTGATGATGGTGCTTCCCAGTTTAATTACCACATTTTTTTCTTCACTTAACCAATCTGTTCCCTGCAATAACAAGGCATAACATGCCTCTGCAGTGGCTTTCGTAGTTCTCCAGTTATTGGTTTGCTTATTTTTCAATAGCCATGTTTTAAGATCGTCAACTACTTTTTGATCTCTATCAATTTCACTAAACGTTTCTATCATCATTGCCTGCGATTCAATAGGAGCCTGGTACCACCACCAGCCACGGTTATCCCATTCTTTCCAGTACATTCCCAATTCTTCATTGTTGATGGAGTTCTCTTTTAATGATCTTGTAATTGCTTTTGGTGTAATATTATCATCAGTTCTGTGCAGCGATAAAGCGATCATTGCCTGCATATATTTACTTTGACTGAGCCAGTATTTTTTTGACTGATCACGATAATAAGTGTAAGCAGTTTGCGATTCTTTTGTAATTGCATATTCCGGGAAGAAGCTACGCATATATAAATAATGGGTTGCATAATACCCAAGATTATTCTGATCGAGATTTACTTTGTATTTGATCAAATAATCATAGTCTTCTTTTAATCTTCTATCGAGATAAGGAATTGCAGAATTTAATATTGTTCTTATTTTTTGTTCATGCGTTGTTGATAATGCACCTAATTTTTTAAGATGACCAATACCAGTGATAATATATTGTGTCATGTAACGATCATCAGGTCCGCCTTTGAACCATACAAAACCGCCATTGGAAGATTGCATGTTCTTTAATTTAGCAAGAGACGATTCTAATTCTTTGCCCATGCGAACCATATCAAATAGCAAAGCAATATTTTTCTTTTGTTGATTTTCATTTTGAGCCTCCAAAACCCATGGAGTTTCTTGTAACAACACTGCTTTTAATTCTTCATTCTTTTGAAGATTAGAAAGCAATGCTGCTGTGTCTGTTATTTTCCACTTTTCAAAAATTGCTTTTAATTTGGGTGCGCTGTTTGCAATTTTTTGTGCAAGACTGTTTGCATAATAGCGGTTAAATATTTGATCTGCACATTCATATTTTGGTTCTGCGAGATAAGGCAATGCCTGCACCGCATACCAGGCTGGATTAGTAGTGAACTCTGTGGTTAATGCATAATTGGTAAGCGTTGTGCTGCTGCCTGAATTCAATAATTTTTGGAAGGTGAAATTCTTTGTGGTGTTCCCTCTTACCGGTAATGGCAATGTTTCGGTAACCAACATTCGGATGGTAAGAACAGGAATCGCTGCTTCTTCTCCGTCACTAACTTCACCGGCTTTCGCCACTATTCTATAAACCACAGCATTATTATAATTATTGGGTATATCAATATTGAATTTTACTACTTTGCTTTGTCCCGCAGGTATTGTAAAGGATTGAATCGGCATTGCATTCTTAAATAAATTATCAACTGGGGCATTTGTAGATGCATTAAATAATTGTAGCTGTGCCTGTCCTTTAATTTCTTTTGTACCAAGATTAGAGATTTTTGCAGTGAATTCCATTTTATCGCCTTCTCTTAAAAACCTAGGTGCAAATGGCTGCACCATTAATTCCTTTTGGGTAATAACCGTTTTTTCCGCATAGCCGCTTGAAAGATCTTTTGTATGTGCCAGGGTCATTAACTTCCATTTGGTTAATGCTTCCGGCATGGTAAAGCTGAATTCGATATTGCCATCTTTATCCGTTCTTAATTCAGGAAAGAAGAAAGCTGTTTCATTGAAGTTTTTACGAATTTGAATTTGGGATTGATCGATGGTATTATCATGGGGATTTGGGACAATTATAGGTGGCGGTGGTGGGACAATTTGATCTGATACATTACCAATATCTCTTGCCTGTCTTTTTTCAGCGAGTCCAGTAACCACAACTGCACTAAGAGCAGGTGAACTTTGCATCGACATATCAGCCACTCCATCTCTTTCTGCCATTGTATTTTTTCCCCTTATCATAATTCTATTTCCATAACCCACAGACATTAATTCATCATACGTTTTTTCTTTTGGCTGAATATATTCTTCGTTCCACCATTTTTCAAAAGAGCGTACGGAAGTAAAATTCTGTGTACCATTCCAACGAATATTGCTGTAATAATTTGGCCAGATATTTAATGCACTCCAGCTATGCGGTTTAAACTGGTCTAATGATGCATCATACATGCTTGCCAGCATTTCGGCCGCCGCCTTTTGCCCCTTATAGGCGCTTATTTTTACTTTCCATTTTTCTTCACTGCCGGGTAAGGTTTTGTCTCTGAAAGTTGAGTAAGTTATATCAAGCTGTTTATTTGTCCATGGCACTGCAACGTTCCATGAGGTAGAATACACCCTATTGTCTTTTACAAAAAATTGAGAAACACCAAAGCCTCCACGGTCTTCTTCTATAACCGGGAATTCAAATATTTTCTTTTCATTGTTTAGAGTAATAAATTCATAACCTGTTATCTGTCGATTGTTGTTTGCGGTTTTTCTTTTATCAACTTGTTGTATTAAAAAAACATCATTGGCCGATGTTCCTGAAATGAATTGTGCTTTTTCTCCCGGTTCCACCACATTTTTTATGGTTGTATTCCATGAATAGGCAGGTGCCGGTAGTGAAGGCGCTTTCATATCATACAGCTGAAAATATTTTATATCCTTTACATCCTGTCCGTATTTATCTTTTGCAGTTGCCTCTACTACATACCATCCTTGTTGCAAACTGCCAACTGTCAACTGCCAACTGCCAACTGCTTTTGTACTATCGATTTTTGAAAAAACTAAATCGCCTTTTTGCCATGTTTCTTTTTTGTTCTCATCTTTATATTCATCATGTGGGAAGTTTTTCAGGAATTCTTCTTCGCTCATTACAAACTGGTCTGGCTGTGACCAGTAACGGCTGCGGATTAGCCTTTGCGGTGTCTGCAGCTTGTAAATTCTTATTTCAACTTTCGCAGGTTCAAATTCGCCGCTTAAGTTTTTAGTGCTTACATTTAAATCTCTAAGGCTGTCCACATTTATTGCTTCATTTTGAGGTAAGGTTACCTGTAAATTCAGCGCTTTGTATCCAACAGGAACTATTGCAGAAGTACTTCTTGTCTCGCCATTAACATCCGTTATATCGGCTTCTA
>DASYOS010000138.1:0-5026 GCA_036007525.1 Chitinophagaceae bacterium
TGGCACAGATAGAATTGGGTAATCGAAGTGTGGATGTAAGAGAACTGCTAAAGATGTCTCATTTGCTTCAGTTTTCTATGGATGAATTTTTAGCAAGGGAATTTAAAACCTCAGGAGAAGAAATAAAGGAAGAGAAGAAAGCAAAAGAAAAGATTCAGGAAAGAATATCGGTGCCACCAATGAATGTTACTAAGTTCAAAAATGTTCTGTTGTATATTTTAGAACGCTGTGCCGGTAAGCCTAATGTGGGGGAAACAGTTTTATACAAACTCCTTTATTTCTCTGATTTTAATTATTATGAATTATACGAAGAGCATTTATCAGGTGCCCGCTATCGTAAGCTTCCTTATGGACCTGTGCCCCTTAGTTTTGAAAAGATTGTAACTGGTATGATTGAAAAAGGAGAAATTAAAAAAATTAAAACGCAGTATTTTAATAAACTGCAGACAAGGTATTTGCCATTGGCAAAACCAGACCTTACAAAGTTACTGGCAAGCCAAAAAGAAATAATAGATAAAGTCATTGATCAGATGAGTGATTGGTCTGCTGCGGGCATCAGCAACTACTCTCATAATGATATGCCATGGAAAGCATCTAAGGAAGGTGAGATGATTGATTATGAACTGGCATTTTATCGGAGGCCGCCTTATTCAGTAAGAGCATATAATGAAGATGAAGAGTAGTATGACCTTTGAAGAATTGCCGGAATATCAGAAGGACCTGAAAAACCTTTTGAAAAAATACCGTACGCTGAATGATGATATAGCGGCATTAAAGAAAACCCTGGAAGTGGCACCGGAAGCAGAACCGCCGTTCAGTTTTAGAATTAGTGATCTTGGAATTACGACCTGCATAATTAAAGTAAAAAAGATTGCCTGCCGTGCTTTAAAGGGAAGAGGCGTAAACTCAGGATTGAGATTGATCTATGCTTACTTTGAAAAGGAAGAAAGAATTGTAATGATAGAGTTATACCATAAAAATGATAAAGAGAATGAGGATAAACAACGTATTAAAAATAATTTTAGAATATGAAGAAGTTCGATTACAATTAAGTGTTCGCGATTGGTATCGTTTGATGGAATAAGAATAATTTAGTCAAGACTTAATCTGACAGTTGGGATTAACCTTTATCCCTCAACTACCTTCTTTTTCCTTCCCCCAGATATTTCATAATTGCCAAACTCAATTTTATTGGTAGTAAAAAAGTAGAAGTGAACATCAAATGCTTCTCAATTGCTCCACCCGTTCATCAAAATTTATATTTGAATCTATAGGATCTTCAAATGGCTTAAAGATTTTAAGAAGATCCTTAGAATGGTTTTCGGGCTTTTGCGTTTTAATATTTATATGTACTAAATGGGTCCACATAACCGACTTTAGTTTATCATTTCGTTCATTCCACATCTTCATTTCAACAAGAAGGTCATTTTCTCCCAACCGTAATAAAGCAGAATCTATTACAACCGTTTCAGCAAGAAAGGCAGGTTTAAGGTAAACGATCTGGTTCTTACTAACTACCCATCCTAAACCATGCTGTGCCGCAAAATGATAAATATTGAAATTCAGATTTGCCATGATGTGGTCTTCCCTGGCATTGATAAAATAATCAATATAGCGGGCATTGTTTAAATGATTGAAAGGATCGCAATCAGGAAATCGTATAAGGACTTTGCTTTCCCAAAGCTTTGAGATTGTATTCATATTTGCAAGTTAGTACTAGGGATATATCAAATACTTCTTCCGCATTATTTTATAATTGCTTAATCCGGGTTCCCAGCTTTTACGGATGTCGGTTTCGGAAGTTCCGGCAATTATCTGTTGCTTAAACGAGTAAGTGCCGGCCAGCCTGTCAATACTATTAATCTCCTTGCTTTGTTTGGAGTCGAAGAATCTTTCTTTATCAGGAAATGCTTTATACAATTCCATCATCCATTGGATATTAATTTTTTTGCTTTTACGTAATTTCTCCACATCATAATTGCGAAGATCTAAACCATAACAAACCTTGTTCATGTGCAAAGGTGTTTCAGCCATTCCGGGAATGCCAGTCGGTGTGTAAGCGAAATTATATTTGCCTTTAAGCTCCGGGGCGCCAAAAACAGTAAAAGGAAAATAAGTGCCGCGGCCATGATTTAAAGCAGTGCCTTCAAACAAACATGTAGATGGATAGAGCATTATTGCCTGCTGTGTATTAAGATTTGGTGATGGCTTTACCGGCAAAGTGTAAGGCATATCGTGGTTGTAATTAGAAACAGGAATTATTTTTAGTTTACACTTTCCTTTATTCTCCATCCATCCTTCACCATTTACCATTTGCGCAAACTCCGCCACTGTTAACCCATGCGATATGGGAATTGGAAACTGGCCAATACCTGATTTCAAATTCATGTCCAGTATTGGTCCGTCAATCAAATATCCATTGGGGTTTGGGCGGTCCAGAATGAGCAATTCTTTTTTATTATCTGAGCAGGATTCCATTATACCTCTCAAAATATTTATATTGGTATAAAACCGGCAGCCTACATCCTGCACATCATAAACCATCAGGTCAATAGCGTTCATATCTTCCTTTCGTGGCTTTCTTCTTGGGCCATATAATGAAATGATCTGTATTCCAGTAGCGCTGTCAACTTCATCTACAACCCTAGTTCCGGCACTTGCGTTGCCTCTAAAACCATGCTCAGGCCCAAACACTGAAACTATATTTACACCGAGTTTTTGTAGACTGTCAACCAAATGTGTTTTACCAATTATAGATGTTTGATTAGAAACGATGCCGATCTTTTTTCCTTTGAGGTAAGGCAAATATTTTTCTGTTTGCTCAGCACCTGTTTTCATTTTATTGGGAGCAAAGTCAGCATCATACTTTATGGATGTAGTTTCTGACGATTGATGTAAGAAGTAAGAACTAAGAAGTACGAGTACAACCAGGGAAATTTTTATCATAACAATTTGTTGAATTGAGGCTTAAATATAATTAAAGAATAGGAAGTGCTTTGATCAATTCTAATTAATTTCCCTTTAGTCCCGGGTCGGGAGATTGCAATAAGCCGTTAATTTATTATTGGGCAGGTACAATTGTGCTTTTGCTTTGAGTACCACAACATGCTTCAAGTACTCTCATAGCTTTAAGAGTACCATAAGTTTTTTTTCGGGAATGGTTTAATAAAGAAGTAAAAAGCGATAGGTGATTAGATTGCTTTACATTTTTATCAACGACAGCATTTACAAAAACCCGCAATAATATTTTTTCAGCAATTTCCTTTTGTTTAACCACTTTTATAATTCTTCCGTATAAGGCTGGGGCATATTTATCGTACAGAACCGCAACAGTGGCTTCATCTGTTTTTATATTTTTAGCGCTTTCGTTTATCTCAATAATTAAGTCCTGCATATGTATCTCAAATATAAGATTTCACCTTTATAAAAATGCCTTAATGGCCTCAATGGTTTCTTCAGGCGCACTCATATGTGGGCAATGCCCTGTTGCATTTAGAACCACCATTATATTGAGGGGTGTATTTTCATGTATATACTTACCAACTTCCAATGGCGCAATAATATCTTCAGAACATTGCAGTGTAAGGCTTTCAACAGGTATGTTATGAAGATCTTTCCGGTTATCGGATAAAAATGTAACCCTGGCAAAATCTTTTGCAATTTCAGGATCGTATGAACAAAAGAAATCCGTCAATTCTTCTTTTAATACGGGCTGCTGGTGTTTACCTATAATTTCAGGCGCCATTGATTTTGACCATTTAATATAATCGTCGTCCATTACTTCTAAAAGGTTGTCAATATCTTCCTGTTCAAATCCTCCAACATATTCTTCCTCATTTAAGTAAAAGGGAGATGGGCCAATAAATATTAATTTTTTAAAAACTGAAGGCTCTTTTATAGAGGCCAGTGCGCCTATCATGCAACTAACAGAATGCCCAACAAATATTGCATCTTTTATATTTAACTCCCGGCATATTTCCAGAATGTCTGTAGCATACCCATCAAGCCTACTGTATTTTATTTTATCATAAGCGCTGGTATCAGATTTGCCGGCGCCTATATAGTCGAAAAGTACCTGCTTATAGTCATCAGCAAACGCCTGAGTTATACGTCTCCATGCATTTTGATCGCAACCAAATCCATGAGCAAATAGCATTACAGTATCACCATTTCCTGTGATGGTTACATTATTTCTTAATAAAATATTATTTGCCACGTTATGAACTATAAACTAAAGACAAGAATTAAGTTAGTTTGCTGCTTTGGTAGTCCCGGCAAGAATCGAACTTGCATCTAAAGTTTAGGAAACTTCTATTCTATCCATTGAACTACGGGACCAATTTTGTTTTTAAAAATCTTCTTCCAGCTGAAGATTTAAAAAATTTTTCTCTGGTAATTGCTTCATCTCTTGTGTCAAATATCTCGAAATATGCCAATTTAAATGGAATAAAATTTTTAATAGATTGAGTTGAAACTGAATTATGTTGCTGTAATCTTATTTCTAAATTTTCACAGTGTCCTTTATAATAAAAGTCATAGTTAATACTTTTTATCACGTAACAGTAAAACATAAATTCTATTCTATCCCCGTCCGAACGGCGTTCAGCCGGGCGGTCATTGAACCCTGCCTGCCGGCAGGCAGGTACGGGACCGGTTTTTAGGACTGCAAAAATAACGGATTCTGTCATTGATTAGCTATAATCTGTTTTGCTAAACGTATCTTTGCACTCCCAAATTTTTTATCATGAAGTTTTTGAATATTATTATTAAATACCGGCTATGGTTGGGAATTATGTTATTGGTTGCTGCCATTATTGTTAATACACAAACCAGCTTTTGGCCCTCATTTATTTTGTACTTGCTGGCAGTAGTATTTATTGTGGGGCATTTTTTATTTGGGCCTATGCGTTTAATTCAGGGTTATATGGAATCAGGAGATATGGAAGGTGCTGAAAAAGTAATTAATTCAATCTGGTTTCCCAACTTGCTTATTAAACCTGTTCGCTCAGTGTATTTTACTATTAAA
>DASYOS010000139.1:0-5029 GCA_036007525.1 Chitinophagaceae bacterium
TACCAGTTTAATATTAGTAGTGATATAGGGTCCACCACGCAGATTGGTTATTCTACACAATATGAAAAGAACAGGTATTCATTGTTGCAGGGGCGGGGTTTAGCGCCTTTCATTCAAACTGTAAATGGAGCCGGTACTCCATTGCAAAGTACTGATGAAAGAAGTGAGATATCAGTATCAGGTGCATATTTGCAACAAAACTTTCGTATTAAAAACAGGCTCTTTTTAACGGGAGCAGTTCGGTTGGATGGGTCATCAGTATTTGGAGAAGATCAACGTCAACAAGTATATTATAAAGCTAGTGGAAGTTATCTTTTATCAGATAATGAATTTTGGAAAACAAGTATGCCATGGTGGAACACTTTAAAACTTCGTGCTGCTTATGGTGAATCAGGTAACCTTACCGGTATTGGCGCTTACGATCGTACGAATGCCTACAGCAGTAATTCTTATTTAAGCCGTATAGCATTGTCAGGAAGCTCACGTTTGGCTAATGAGGGTGTAAAACCGGAAAGACAAAAGGAATTAGAATTAGGTGCAGATATGTCTTTCTTTAGAAGCAGGCTTGGTTTACAATTTAACTGGTATCATAAAAAGGTAGAAGATCTTTTAATTAATCGTCAGGTAGCACCTACTACCGGGTACTCCAGCTTACTTGATAATTTTGGATCATTAGAAAATAAAGGTTTTGAAATAGTACTAAATGGTTCACCGGTTAGTAATAAAGATTTTCATTGGGATATAACGGCCATTTACAATCATAACAGAAATAAAGTATTAGAAGTTGGTCCTGCCTTAACCTTATTCTCAACAAATGGAGGTGCCCCTGTTTCTTTATTAGAGGGTTATCCTGTTGGTATTTATTATGGAACTTTCTTTGCGTTGGATCCGAGTGGAAACATGGTTAAATCCACAACAGGTTTAGGGCAGATTGAAAAAGGTATTCAAAATAGTCCCACATCATATACGGTACAACGTGATGCAAGCGGCTTACCTAGCGGAACTACTTTGCGTAAAGTTATTGGCGATCCAAATCCTGATTATACTGCATCACTAGTGAATGAAATAGGGTATAAGAAATTTAATCTTCGTGTACAGTTAGATGCAGTGCAGGGTGTTGATGTTTTTAATGCTGATTTTAGAACAAGACAAGGGGTAGGAAATGGAACAGAAGCAGAAAAAGAACATTTGGGAATTTACCCCCGTGGTTATATTAACAGCATATATCAAATTGAAGAGTGGAGGGTAGATGATGGATCGTTTGTAAAACTCCGTGAAGTTTCTTTAGGCTATAACTTTGGTAATTTTAAATTCTTCAAAGATCTATCCATAAGCTTAAGCGGACGTAATCTTGTTTCATGGGATAATTATAAAGGATATGACCCGGAAGTGAATGGAGCAGGGCAAAGTACATTATTAAGAGGAATTGATTTTGGCTCAGTGCCAATTCCAAGGACATTCAAATTTGGAATCACAACTAAATTTTAACCTGACAAATATTTAATATGAAAAAGCAAATTATAAAAACATTTTTTTACGGGTTATTGTTGATCGCAACTTTATCCCAAACATCTTGCAAAAAGGATTTTATAAATCCTTCTGCCGTTCCGGCGAATCAGGCTTTTAGTTCAGCTCAGGCTATGACAGGAGTAGTAATCGGATTGCAGCGTTTATATACTGCGGGCCGTGGAAGCTCTTTGTATAACAGGGTTGCATTAAATGGACTATTAACTAATGAATTGATAGTTTTAAACCAGGGTAATACTTCCGAATATCAATTACAGTTAGGTGGCGGTTCAGTAGATGGAACTAACACTATTTTGGGAGGACTTTGGACAACAAGTAACAAGATTATTTTTGATGCAGATAGGGTTATTACAAGTGCAGCAACATTAGGAGATAAAAATTATGCCAGCGGTTTGATTGCATATGCTACTATCTTCAAAGCGTTATCGCTTGGTGATCTTTCAATGTTTTGGGAAAAAATTCCTGCAAATAACGGTCTTAATGTAAGTTTTGTTGACCGTTCTCAGGGATTTACAAAAGCAATAGCTGCTATTGACAATGCTTTGGCTGGCATTTCTGCCAATGCAATCTCTTCTGCCTTAATAACTAATCTCCCTGTCGGTATTGACATAGTGAATACCCTAAATGCATTAAAGGCAAGGTATTCTTTATTTATTGGTAACAATGCCCAGGCATTAGCGGCAGCCAATGCAGTTAACTTAAATGCAAAGTCAACATTTAATTTTTCTACAGTTAATTTAAATCCCATTTTTGAAACATCAACCTCAACGAATAATGTGTATGCAGCAATTGATAATACTACATTAGGATTGCCGGCAGGTTTGCAACCTGACCCTGCTGATAAGCGTTTATCATTCTACACAACAACTGCGTATAACTCTAAAATTTTGGGATTTGGAGCAGCTTCCACCACTCCCTGGCCAATTTATTTACCGGGAGAAATGACTTTAATAAAAGCCGAAGCTTATGCAAGAATGACGCCGCCTGATCTTGCACTTGCATTGATTGAATTAAATAAAATTGTAACAAAACAACCGGCAAGCGATCCATTTGGTGTAGGCGCAGGTTTACCACCATTGGTGGGGCCATTCACGCAACAACAAATATTAGATCAGATATATAAAAACCGTTCTATTGAATTATATATGTCGGGATTGAAATTAGAAGATATGCGCAGGTTTGGAAGACCAACTTCTGAAAGAAAAAGAAATCTTTTACCTTATCCATTTTTAGAAAGAGATAATAATCTGAATACGCCTCCCGATCCTCCGTTTTAATAGTTTAGAAACTATTTTTTATTTAACGCCTCAAGAAATTGAGGCGTTTTTTAAATAAAAATCTATAAGATTTTTTTTAGAAAAGTGCTAACTTTATTTATATGAAAAAGAAATCTACCACTGATAAAGAAATTCTTATGCAACCGGTGCTAATGCCGGCAATGCCGGGAATGATAGGAATGGAAGGCTTATCGCCGAATGTAATGTGGGTACCTGTTAAAAAAATTGTATCTAAAAAATCAGCTTCCAAAAAAACAGCTCCTAAAAAAGTTGCTTCTAAGAGTATTGCTTCAAAAAAAATAATTTCCAGGAAATCTAAGAAAGGCAAAAAATAAAAATCGGTTCTCTCTTGTAATTTAAAAAAAATAATTACTTCATTGTAAATCCTTCTAAAAACTTTGTGGTAAAATTTCCGCTGATAAAATCTTCATTCTTCATTAACTGCTGATGAAAAGGAATGGTAGTTTTTACTCCCTCTATTACATATTCACTTAATGCCCGTGTCATGGTGTTAATGGCTTCTTCCCGGGTTTGTGCTACGGAAATTAGTTTGCCTATCATACTGTCATAATAAGGAGGAATAACATAACCTGAATATGCATGACTATCAACTCTTACTCCATGTCCGCCAGGTTGGTGCAGCACAGTTATTTTTCCCGGTGATGGACGAAAATCGTTATAAGGGTCTTCAGCATTAATGCGGCATTCAATTGCATGCATTTGAGGGTAATGATTTTTACCTGAAATGGTTTCTCCCTGTGCAATTTTTATTTGTTCCTTTATAAGATCATAATTTATAACTTCTTCGGTTACACAATGCTCTACCTGTATCCGGGTGTTCATTTCCATAAAATAAAAATTCCTGTTTTTATCAACCAGAAATTCCACCGTACCCACACTTTCATAATTTATTGCAGCAGCAGCTTTAATAGCAGCCTGTCCCATTTTTTCTCTTAGCTCGGGAGTCATAAATGGCGAAGGTGATTCTTCTACCAATTTTTGGTGGCGGCGCTGAATAGAACAATCTCTTTCGCTTAAATGACATACAGTGCCAAACTGATCGCCTGCAATTTGTATTTCAATATGGCGAGGCTCTTCTACAAATTTTTCCATGTAGATGCCATCATTTTTAAAAGATGCACCGGCTTCCATTTTTGCATTATCGAATGCCTTTTCCATTTCGCTGTCTTCCCACACCACCCTCATACCTTTTCCGCCACCCCCGGCTGTTGCTTTTAATATTACGGGGTAGCCAACTTCCTTTGCTAATCCTTTTGCTTCATCAACACTTGATAGTAACCCTTCACCACCGGGTACAACAGGTACACCGGCTTTTATCATAGTTTCCTTTGCGGTTATTTTATCACCCATAGCATTTATCATATCCGGAGTTGGGCCAATAAATTTAATCAGATGGTCTCCGCATATTTGTGCAAATTTTGCATTCTCAGCTAAAAATCCATAACCAGGATGAATAGCATCTGCATTGGTAATTTCTGCAGCAGCCATTAAGTGAGGAATATTCAGGTAGCTATCAGCACCGGCAGGTTTGCCTATACAAACAGCTTCATCAGCAAATTTTACATGGAGGCTGTCTTTATCAGCAGTTGAATAAACAGCAACAGTTTTAATGCCCATTTCCTTGCAGGTACGTATTACACGCAATGCAATTTCACCCCTGTTAGCAATTAATATTTTTTTAATGAGTTTCAAATTAGAAAGTAAATTTTAGCAATGAAAACTATTGGTACAACTATTAATTAGGTTCAACCAAAAACAATGGCTGATCAAATTCAACAGGTGAGGCATCCTCTACTAAAACTTTTACAATCTTACCTGTCACTTCACTTTCTATTTCGTTGAATAATTTCATCGCTTCAATTATACATACTACTGAGCCTGGAGTTACATCGTCTCCTACACTGACAAATATTGGTTTACCCGGACCTGCCTGGCGATAAAACGTACCAATCATTGGACTTTTTATGGTAATAAAATTTTCTTCTTTAGCGGCGGGTTCCTCTTTTATTGCGTCAGCTTTAGTAGTTGGTGCTGCAAGTTGTTGTGGAACTTGTTGTAATTGGGGAGCGGCAAAATTTTGTGTAGCCTCCCTCTTTTGTTTAATAGTGATCTTAAAATCTTTTTCCTCAATACTGATCTCGCCAATGTTGGTTTTAGTAATTAGCTTTACTAATTCCTGTATTTTCTTTATATCCATCAGATTT
>DASYOS010000140.1:0-5873 GCA_036007525.1 Chitinophagaceae bacterium
GGTATACGGCTAAAACCTTCAACTGTATTGATATTTAGTGTTGCCCTGGGGATAGCTATAGATGTTACCATTCGGTTTTTGGTAAATTATAAACAGGAGCTTCCCCGGCACAATAACAATGTCATCAAAACTGTAAGTGAAACAATAAAACATACCGGTTTAAGTATTTTATATACTTCAATAGTATTAATTGCAGGCTTTATAATTTTTTGCTTTAGTGGCTTTGGTGGTACGCAGGCATTAGGATGGCTCACTTCATTAACGTTATTGGTTGCTACGTTAACCAATCTTATTTTACTTCCGGTTTTATTGTTGGCCGTGACTAAAAAGAATGAAAAACCTGAACTTTTATCTCTTTAACCTAAACCCACTATAAATAATTCTTCTATTTTTAAAAAGCCATTTTTCGGAATGGCTTTTTTTATTTGCCCAAATCATGTTTAGTATTTGATGTAGAAATTCTTCCTCAGTATTTAGCTCCATTACCTATTTTTATTATTGTAAAGCCTTTAATAGAGGCACATAAAAAGGGCACAATACTTTCTTATAAATTATTCTTTAATTAAATCTTTTACCATGAGACCAATTTGGACAGGCGCTATCGGTTTTGGACTGGTGAATATTCCGGTTAAATTATACAGCGCAACACAATCAAGTAATCTTGACCTTGATATGTTAGATAAAAAAGACCATTCCCATATAAAATTTATGAGAATAAACGAAACAACAGGTAAAGAAGTTAAGTGGGAAAGTATTGTAAAGGGGTATAAATACAACAATGATTTTGTTATACTTGAGGATAAAGATTTTGAGGCAGCCAGCGCAAAAAAAACAAAAACAATTGAAATATCAGATTTTGTTAAGCAAGATGAGATCAGCAGCATTTATTATGAAACGCCTTATTATATTGAGCCAGATAAAACCGGAACACGACCTTACGCATTATTATTGCAGGCTTTAAAAAAAACAGGCAAGGTGGGTATTGCAACATTTGTAATGCGAAGTAAAGAAAGTCTTGCAATCCTGAGGCCCGATGAAAATGTTTTAGTTTTAAACAGGATAAGATTTGAAGAAGAAATAAGAGACCCTAAAGAACTAACGTTACCTGAAAATACACCTGTTAAGCCTGCAGAATTACAAATGGCGATATCACTGATTAATCAACTATCCGGTAAATTTGATGTTTCTAAATACAAGGATAATTACAAAGATGAATTATTGAAACTAATTCATGCAAAGGCTAAGGGGCAAAAAATAAAAATCCCGGAAATGAAAGTTGTGCACAGCAAAACACAGGATCTCATGTCGCAGTTAAAAGCAAGCCTGGAAACTCCAAAACGCAAAAAAGCCTCTTAAATATGCCTCTGGAACTATATAAAAAGAAGAGAAATTTCAACGAAACGCCTGAGCCGGAAGGCATTCCTAAATCTTCTAAATCTAAACTGGAATTTGTAATACAGCGTCACAAAGCATCTCACCTTCATTATGATTTTAGAATAGAATTAGATGGGGTTTTAAAAAGTTGGGCAGTTCCTAAGGGACCTTCCTTAAATTCAAAAGACAAACGTTTGGCAATGATGGTGGAAGATCATCCATACGATTATAAAGATTTTGCCGGGGTTATTCCGTCTGGATATGGTGCCGGTATAGTTGAGATATGGGATAGTGGTACTTATTCTGATCTTGAGAATTCTGATATAAAAACTGCAGAAAACAATGTAAGAGCAGGATTGCATGCAGGTAATTTAAAAATTAGAATGTTTGGCAAAAAATTAAAAGGCGAATTTGCTTTGGTAAGGTTGAAGGCTAAACAGGATAATACCTGGTTACTTATAAAACACAATGACGAAGGTGCTGTAGAAGGAGAATATAACAGCGAGCAGGATACTCCCACAAACTCTCCCATTAATAAATGGCTTGCAGAAAATAAACCTGAAAAACTCAGCAAGCCTGCGAAATCTGCAAAAAAAAAAGCTTCCTGAGAACTTCCATTAAAGACAGCAGAAAGTTACATGACTTTATTAAACCGATGCTCGCTAAGGAAACCGAGAAAGCTTTTGATGATACAAACTGGCTGTACGAAATTAAATGGGATGGGTATCGTGCGATTGCTGAAATAAAAAATGGTAATGTAAAATTGTACTCACGCAATGGAATAACCTTTGAAAATTCCTACCCTATTGTTGTTCAGGAATTAGAAAAATTCAAACAAAATGTTGTTCTGGATGGAGAGATAGTTGTTTTAAATGATGAAGGACATCCCGAGTTTCAATTGCTGCAACATTACGAAAGCAACACCCATCGTCCCATTAATTTTTGCGTGTTTGATATTTTATCTCTCAACGGAAAAAACACCTGCGAACTCCCGCTGACAGAAAGAAAAAAACTGCTCCAAAACATTATTAAAAAAAGCCCTGTGATTAAATATTCTGAACACATTGCTGAAAACGGAATGGCTTTTTTTAATGTAAGCACTGAAAAAAACCTGGAAGGTATTATGGCCAAAAAAGCCGACAGCCAATATTATATTGGAAAGAGAACCAATGAATGGCTTAAAATTAAAAACAATAAAACACAGGAAGCCATCATTGCAGGTTATACAGATCCCGGGGGATCAAGAAAATATTTTGGGGCATTGGTGCTTGGTATTAAGGATGGAGATAAACTAAAATATATCGGTCATACCGGGTCAGGTTTTAATCAGCAATCATTAAAAGAGATGTGGGATTTGCTACAGCCATTGAAACAAAGCAAGTCTTCGTTTAATGAAAATGTAAAAACCAATATGCCGGTAACCTGGGTAAAGCCAACATTGATTTGCGAAATAAAATTTACCGAGGTAACCAGAGATGGAATGCTCAGGCACCCGATATTTCTTCATCTACGAGATGATAAACCCATAAAAGAAGTAACTATGGCAAATAATAAATTAATAAAATCGGCTTCGCTATCGGTGGATAATAAAAAGAAAGTTACTGATACAAAAAAAACGGGTAAAGTAAAAAAAGAAACGGATGAAGTTGAAGATAAAACAGATAAAATTTATGTTTTTGGCAAATCAAAAGTAAAAGTTACAAATATTAATAAAATTTATTTTCCAGAGGATGATATTACAAAAGGTGATGTGATTAATTATTATATCGAAATGGCGGATTATATTTTGCCGTATTTAAAAGGGCGACCTGAATCTTTATTAAGAAACCCAAACGGAATAAATGCCAAAGGTTTTTTTCACAAAGATGCCGGGGAAGATGCTCCGTCATTTGTAAAAAGTAAAAATCTTTTTTCTGAATCTACAAACAAAAACATTGATTATATTATTTGCGATAATAAGCCCACGCTTACTTATTTAAATAACTTAGGCTGTATCGAAATTAATCCATGGCATTCAACTATTGCAGCACTTGATAATCCAGACTATTTAATTATTGATATTGACCCTTCTACAGAAAATACATTTGAGCAGGTAATAGAAGCGGCTAATGTTGTTAAACAGGTTTTAGATAAAGCTGGTGCACAGTCATATTGCAAAACGTCAGGCTCTACCGGGCTGCATGTATATGTACCTACTGGTAAAAAATATACTTACGAACAAGTAAAGGATTTTGCTTATTTAATTTGTATGCTGGCCAGCGATGAGCTTCCGGGTTTTACAACGCTGGAAAGAAATTTACAAAAACGGGGTAGTAAACATATCTACATGGACTATCTTCAAAATCGTAGAGGGCAAACCATCGCCTGTGTTTATAGTCTTCGCCCAAAACTAGGAGCAACAATATCAACCCCATTATTATGGAAAGAAGTGAAAAGTGGTTTTGCACCTCAGGATTATACAATCCACAACATACTAAAAAGAGTAAAAAAAAGGGGGGATATATTCAAGCCAATTCTTGGTCAGGGTATTGATCTTAATAAATGCTTAAGAAATTTGGGCGGATAGTAACATTTATGTTTGTGTAGTGAATTTATATATTATGTCTTTGCCCGGGAAAAAATACGGTTGAATAAACCACCTCTTTTCTGACCAACTTTTTCTTCATTAGCTTTATTTTTTACTATCAGGCTGGTTATACCAAACTGTAAAGCTGTGCCAACGGTTCGGGCTAATAAGCCGGCCTTTTTACCAACTGCAATTTTATTTGTAATCAATCCTGCTCCTAAACCTAAAGCAAGGTTTAAAATGTTATGTTTAAACTGTGGGGACGCAGCTACTTCTGAAACTGTATTCTTGAGTATATTGGATGGCTTAAAAGTTAACATGGTTTCATGAAACTGCCTTTTCATTGCTTCTTCAGCCACAATTTTTTTGGCTTCTAATTCAAGAATTGCATTTTTTAAATCTTCTGCCTTGTGAATTTTTGTCATTATAATTATTTGACTAAAATTAATCTAATAATTTTTTTATCATACTATTAGTAACGGGTGCCTCTATAATTTTATCACGCATAGAGTACATAACAAGTCCGATGATAAGGTAAAGTAAGGCTATCACAAAAAAACCATAATAAGATTTACCCAGTAATTCACCTAAAAGGAGAGCAAGACCTATACTAATGAATATAAAACAAATAAATCCTATCAATCCTACTACTACCAAAGATATTATCAATGATAAAACTGAAGATGATTTATCAATAGCTTTTAGCCTTAACAGATCTATTCTTGTTTCTACATAATTCTTTACTCTGTCTATCAGTGATTCAACACTTGATTGATTTTCCATTGCTTACCTACTTTTTACGAATTAACATCGGACCTGTATGTACACATTACGTTAAAGAAATTAGGAATTCAGAGAATTTCTAACATCAGCCTTCATGGAAGAAGCTTTTTCCCCGGCAGCTCCTTTAGCCTGGTTCAACATATCGCGTCCTTCTGAGGCTAATTCGCTAAGCTTGTCCTTAACTGTATCATACTTTTCTGCAATAGCATCACCATATTCACCTACTTTTCCTCTTACTGATTCAGCCAATTCTCCACCTTTTTCTGACAATCTTCTCCTTGTTTCAGTGCCTTTATCTGGAGCAAATAAAATTCCAAGAACAGCGCCTGCTGCGGCACCTGCTAATACACTTGCTAATACTTTTCCTGAGCCCATAATATTTAGTTTTAAAATTTAAAAAATGAATTTCTATGCTTATCTATATTAAATATTTTGCCAATCTTATTTTAGTATTCTTATGAATGCTAAAACATAAGCTAGTAAAGGCTTAAAATCAACCCAAGCAAAGGGTTACTTATGTTATGCCTTAATATAATCATGAGTAATTTTTTTCCCACTCTGAGGAAGGCAATTGATATAATTAAATCCCTATTATTCATGTGGTATTTATTATTTCTTTTGGCATAATCTTTAAAAGGATTAGTTTATTAATAATTTAAATAAATAAATATATTTTACTATGGCACAAACTAATACTAATTCGAAGTCTACTAATGGCACCAAATCTAAATCATCACCCAAAAAAGATCAATCAACAATGTTAGAAGAATTCTTTGTTGATGAATTAAAAGATATTTATTGGGCTGAAAAACATCTTTTAAAGGCGTTACCTAAAATGGCAAGTGCGGCTACTTCCGGTAAATTAAAACAATCATTTACTGATCATTTACAAGCCACTAAAGGCCACGTAACGAGGTTAGAAAAAGCTTTTGGCCTATTGGGCAAAAAAGTTCAGGCAAAAAAATGTGAAGCAATGGCAGGGCTAACTAAAGAAGGAGATGGTATAATTGAAGATACAGAAAAAGGCACTTTAACCAGGGATGTAGGGTTAATAATGGCAGCTCAAAAAGTAGAGCATTATGAAATTGCCACTTACGGCAGTCTGGCACAATTAGCAAAAACGTTGGGTAAAATGGACCTGGCAAAATTA
>DASYOS010000141.1:0-13138 GCA_036007525.1 Chitinophagaceae bacterium
CTTAAACCTTGAAGGATGTAAAAAACCCTTTAAGGTTTTTTTGTGTTTTCTAAACCATGATGTAGGGGATTATGGGATTAGATGGATTAACTGGGTATTTAATTCATTTTTCTTATTAATCTTTCTAATCCACCCAAATCATGGTTCAGACATTTTTTCCGTTTCTTTGCACAACTTTTTTATAAGATATGTCTGCACCCGAAATGAATAAACCCGCCATTTTAATTTTAGAAGATGGAAATGTTTTTAAAGGAAAAGCCTTTGGAAAAATTGGCACTGCAACCGGAGAATTATGCTTTAATACTGGGATGACGGGGTACCAGGAAGTTTTTACCGACCCCAGTTATTATGGACAGATAGTGATAATGAATAATGTGCACATTGGGAATTATGGAGTAAAGACCGAAGATGTTGAAAGCACCAGCGTAAAAGTAAAGGGTGTTATTGGTAAAAACTTAGAAGAACAATATTCAAGATTCCAGGCAGATAATTCACTTCAAAAATATTTTGAAGACCAGCACATAGTAGCCATTGATGGTATTGACACACGTTCATTAGTTGCGCATGTCCGTACACAGGGTGCAATGAATTGTATTATTTCTTCTGAGAATTTTGATGAAGCTGAATTGAAGAAAACGCTTTCCGAAGTGCCTTGTATGGCAGGTCTTGAGCTAGCCTCAATTGTTTCTACAAAGAATAATTATGAATTAGGAAACCCTGAGAGTGATATAAGAGTGGCAGTTCTTGATTATGGGGTTAAACAGAATATTCTTAATTGCCTTGTAGAAAGAGGTGCATATTTAAAAGTATTCAACGCCAAAACAACTTTTGAAGAGCTGGAAGAATTTAAGCCAAATGGATATTTTATAAGCAATGGCCCCGGTGATCCTGAGCCAATGGAGTATGCTGTGAAAACAATAAAGCAAATTCTAAAAGCCAATAAGCCATTTTTTGGCATTTGCCTCGGTCAACAATTGCTGGCGCTTGCTAATGATATACCTACATTTAAAATGCATCATGGTCACAGGGGATTAAATCATCCTGTAAAAAATGTTATTACCGGTAAATGTGAAATAACAACGCAAAATCATGGCTTTGGCGTAAACCCTGAGGCAGTAAGGGCTGCAAAGAATATCGAGATAACGCATGTCAATCTTAATGATGATTCCATTGAAGGGATCCGCATAAAAGATAAACCGGCTTTTTCGGTTCAATATCACCCCGAAGCTACTCCCGGCCCGCATGACAGTAGGTATTTGTTTGATGACTTTATTGCATTGATCACTAAGAACACGAATTAAAACGAATTGCACGAATTATAAAATTTGGCTCAATTCGTGTAATTAGTGTATTGTATTAAATTCGTGCTATGAAAATTTCAATCATTAACGGTCCCAATCTTAATCTTATTGGAACAAGAGAAACAGATGTTTACGGCAGTGAAAGCTTTGAGCATTATTTTCAAAAACTTCGCAAAAAATATCAGACTGTGGACTTCGACTATTTTCAAAGTAATGTTGAGGGTGAATTAATCACTGAGATTCAGCGGGCAGGAATGAAGATGGATGCAATTATCTTAAACCCTGCGGGATATTCTCATACCTCAGTAGCAATTGGTGATGCCATAGCAGCAATTAAAGTTCCTGTTGTTGAAGTACATATTTCTAATATTGATGCAAGAGAGGAATTTAGAAAACTATCACATGTTTCGGCCAAATGTAAAGGAACGATCAGTGGTTTGGGGTTAAAAGGATATGCCCTTGCGGTAGAATATTTTTTGAAGTAATCCTCCCCTCCACTTTCTCCTTATTATATAGCTGATGGAGGCATATCTTTGCCGTATTCAATCTTAATCATGTACAAAATTTTCTTAACAGCTTTTATATTTTTATTTTTCACATCCTGCAATCAACAAGTAAAAACAGTAAAGAATGCTGACCCTTTAGAAGCCGGCCGTGAATTTATCAATGCATCATTAACAGGCGACTTTGAATATGCTAAAAAATACTTATTGGCAGACAGTACCAACCTTATGTATTTTGACAGGTTTGTGGATTTTGATAATAAAAAACCGGCAGCAGATAAAGAAGGATATAAAAGTTCTAATATAATTATGTATCCAACTGAAAACATTTCTGACTCAGTAACTGTTATCAATTATTCAAATACATATAAAAAAGAGCCATCTAAAATAAAACTCATTAAAAAAAATAATAAATGGCTGGTAGATTTTAAATACACTTTTCTTGACAGCTTATGAATTTGTTTAGTTTTTTACTGGTAGGGGCCGGTGGTGCATTAGGCTCAATGCTGCGATATGGTGTTGCATTTATACCTGCCAATAAACTTTTTCCCTATCACACTTTCATTGTAAACATTGTTGGCAGTTTTTTAATTGGATGCTTATTAGGATTACTTTTAAAAAATAGCATAACAAATGATAGCTGGAAATTTTTAGCAACGGGAGTTTGTGGTGGCTTTACAACTTTCTCTGCATTTTCTTTGGAGGGTATGGAATTGTTACAGCAACAGCGCTATTCTGTTTTCTTATTTTACTTTTTGCTTAGTATTGTAATAGGTTTAGCCGCTACCCTACTGGGTTATACACTTACAAAATAGTTTATATGTATGTACTTCATCCCTGGCATGGCGCTCATTATGGTGAAAAAGCTCCTGAAGTAGTAAATGCATTAATAGAGATACCGCAAAATTCAAAAACTAAATACGAAATAGATAAAGCAACAGGGCTGCTAAAATTAGATAGAGTAATTTATTCATCATTTCATTACCCTGTTAATTACGGTTTTATACCGCAGACATTAGGTAAAGATGGCGATCCGCTGGATATTTTGGTTATCTGCTCAGAGTCTATTCAACCTTTATGTATTGTAGAAGCCAATGTTATTGGCAATATGCAAATGATGGATACAGGCCTGATAGATGATAAAATTATTGCAGTGGCAGCAAAAGACCCAAGCGTAAATTTTATAACAGATATTGACGCAGTTTCGCCGCATTTTTTTACTGTATTAAAAAATTATTTTGAGCAATATAAAGTTTTAGAAAACAAAAAAGTGGAGATAAACGATTTTCAGGACAAAGCAGAAGCTTTTGCAGTTATCAATGAATCAATAGAATATTACAAACAAAAATTTCCCAAACAATACTAATAACAAATTTATGACTATACAAACTATACTTATTCTTGTAATAGTAGGCATCGCAGCCGGTATGCTTGGCGGGTTGGTGGGAGTTGGCGGAGGAATTATAATTGTGCCTTCGCTGGTTTATTTTCTGAGCTTTTCACAAAAGTCTGCGCAGGGAACTTCGTTAGGATTATTATTACTTCCTGTGGGAATTTTAGGTGTATTGCAATATTATAAACAGGGCCATGTAGATTTTAGAATAGTTGCCATTATAGCAATTGGATTTTTACTTGGTAGCTATTTCGGCAGCAAGATCGCTTTAAGTTTACCACAGGAAACAGTAAAAAAAATCTTTGCAATTCTTTTATTGGTGATAGGTTTTAAGATGTTATTTATAGACAAAAAAATAAAAGAACCGGAAATTGAAAAAGAAAATGTGACTACCTCTTTGCGAAATGACATTCCTGATAATACGTAACATATCACTCGTTCATCTTAAGATATCTTTTTATCACTTTAAGCTTATGGGTTCTTTGATTCGTTTCTAAATTCTCAATACCTGCACTATCCAATTTATCAAGCCTTACTTTTCCAGAAGAATGAATAATTTCTTTTGAATTTAAAATAATTCCTACGTGTGTTATTTTTCCTTCATCATTGTCAAAAAAAGCAAGGTCGCCACAAAGCGCTTCCTTAAGTGAGTTTACTACTTCCCCTTTCTCGGCCTGTTGCCAGGCATCACGAGGTAATTGAAAATTTAAAAATTTGTATACGGTTTGGCTAAAGCCGCTGCAATCAATACCAAACACACTTTTACCTCCCCATAAATAAGCAGTATTTAAAAATCTATATGCAACCTGCTTAATCATTTTGGAACTTAATTTTACTTCTGCCGATTTCCAGATTTTACCAGAATATTTTACTGGATTTTTATTCCAAAAAGCCCTCCCGTAATTTAATGAAGTAAGAGAACTGCCTAATGGAATGTACATATGCTGACCGTTATACCCAACTTCATTCACCCATTCATCAGTCAGTTGGGTGTCAATATTCTGATAATTCTCTTCCCCAATTTCTACAACATGGCTTAAAAGGCACCAGGCCTCATAATCATCATACCTGCATTTAATCTTAATCCAATTGTCATTTCCAAATTCCAAAACTGTGCAACATTCTCCAAATAATAACTGGCTTGTCATTTCACTCCTGTGAGAAGGATCTTTTCGTAAGGCACAAATCGGAACACAACACCCGGCATATTTCATAATCATATTTTTAGTTCTCATGTAAATTATGGAATTTAATTAAGTTTACATCTTAGGCTAATATCACTAAGCTAAAGAGAATTTGCAAAAATTAAACCATATTGATGATAAAGAATTGCTGAACAGGTTTTACAGCGATCACAATAACGATTGGCTGGGAGAATTGTTACCGAGATATACCCTTTTGCTGTTTGGGGTTTGCATGAAGTATTTAAAAAATGAAGAAGATGCAAAAGACAGTGTGCAGCAAATATTTTTAAAAGCAATTAATGAATTACATAAGTATAAGGTTGATTATTTTAAAAGCTGGATATACATGATAGCAAAGAACCATTGCCTGATGAAGCTAAGAGATAAAGGAAAATATTCACTTGAAATTACAGAGAGAATGAGTGCAACTGTTGATTCCACTGAAGACAAAAATGTACTAATTGAAAAAGATAATACCCTAAATGAAATGCAAGCAGCTTTAAAACAGCTTAACCATGAGCAGGCACAATGTATAACTTTGTTCTACCTTCAAAAAAGATCATATACAGAAGTTGCTGAAAAAACAGGGCTTAGTATGATGCAGGTTAAAAGTAATATCCAAAATGGAAAAAGAAATTTGAAATTATTGCTTGAAAAGAAAATTAATCATGGACAATAAATTACTAAACATAATATCCAATAGCAATAAGGATATCGACAATCAAAAGTTGATGGATTATCTGAGTGGAAAGCTTTCTGCAGAAGAAAAGTATGAAATTGAAAAGCAGATGGCAGATTCGGATTTTGTGAACGATGCTGTAGAAGGCTTGGAAGATGTAAAAAATAAAAAAGACCTTTCGTTATTTGTAGAGCAATTAAATACCACCCTTCAAAAGCAATTAGATAAAAAGAAAAAAAGAAAAAAAAAGCGTGCATTAAAAGACCAGCCATGGCTTTATTTTGCTATCATCCTGCTTCTCCTCTTATCAATAATTAGTTATATTGTTATAAAAAAATCCCTGGAGAACGAAAAACATATACCTTCAAATTTACCCAGGATTGAACAAAAATAAAAATCCTCCCGCAAAAACAGGAGGATAAATATTATAATTATATAGAAGAAAAGGATTTATTCCCTACTACATTTTCATATCCATCATTTTACCATCTTTATCCATCATCTTACCATCTTTATTGATCATCATTCCTTCTGTCATCATCATTTTTTTACCATCTTTCATCATAACGTGTCCGTCTGTCATCACTTTACATCCGTCAGTGCATGTAATAGTTTTATCCATTGCTACCCAATTGCCGTCTTTCATCATCATCATTTTGCCATCTTTCATCGTCATCAAACCTTCTTCTTTCATGTTCATAGTCTCCATAGGTGGAGGTGTTGTAATCATTGTAGATGTATCTTTCATCATGCCGGTAGAGTCTGTTGCTGTTGTGTCTGTTTTAGTTGCACTGTCACTACAGGCAGCCAATAAAACTGTAATAGATAAAATAGCGAATAATTTTTTCATTGTTTTATATTTATGTGTTTTCAAAATTAAAAATCACTGCCAAAAGTAATATTTAATATTAACTAACAACTATTTTTTACCTGCTATTTTTTGGTTTTATCTGCACCCTCTTTTATTTTATCTGCCGCATTATCCATTTTATTTTGTACTGAATCAACCAAGACCTTCGCTTTATTCATAGGTATCTTTACAGTATCCGGTATACTTTGTACCAGAGAATCAACTTTAGTAGTATCTGTTTTTGTAGAATCTGTGTTTACAGTTTCAGTTTTAGTGGCACTGTCGTTGCAGGCAATCATAAAAGCAGCAATAGATACGATAGCAATTAATTTTTTCATTGGTAATCTTTTAATGTTTAAGGGTACAAGGTAATTATTTTTACCTGAGAAGCGATGTGAGCATTTTCTATATTATTTTTTTCTGAAGAAAATACGGATAGGCACACCAGAAAGATTAAAATTCTCTCTTAATTTATTTTCGAGATAATTCTTGTAAGGAGTTTTTATATCATCAGGATAGTTACAAAAAAATGCAAAGGAAGGTACCGGGGTAGGAATTTGAGCAACATATTTGATTTTAACAGCGTTGCCCCTCACAACCGGAGCATGATAAGCTTCCACTGCTTTTAGCATTACATCATTAAGCTTAGATGTAGTTATTTTCTGTTTTCTGTTTGTAAATACCTCTAATGCAATTTCCATTGCTTTAAAAATTCTTGTTTTTTCTGTAGCAGAAATAAAAAGTATAGGAACATCACTAAATGGCGCCAATCGTTTTTTTAATTCCTTTTCATAATCCCGTGCGCTATTGGTTTCCTTATCTATTAAATCCCATTTATTAACTAATACCACAATTCCTTTTCCTTTTTTTACAGCTAAAGAAAAAATATTTAGGTCTTGCGCTGTTAGCCCTTTTTCTGCATCTAATAGAAATAAACAAACATCGGCTTCATCCATTGCTTTAATAGCTCGGATAACAGAATAAAATTCAAGGTCTTCGTTTACTTTAGTTTTTCTCCTGATACCTGCAGTATCTATTAAAATAAATTCTTTATTAAAAAGATTGTAGGTAGTATGAATTGTATCTCTTGTAGTGCCCGCAATATCGCTCACAATGGTTCTTTCCTGCCCTGTTAATGCATTTAGTAGAGAAGATTTTCCCACATTTGGCTGACCGATGATTGCAAATTTGGGTAGTTCACCAGATTCTAGAATTGGCTCTTCAGGTATCAAGGCACAAACATCATCCAACAGATCACCTGTGCCCGTACCGCTAACTGATGAAACGAAATATATTTTTTCAAAGCCTAAACTATAAAATTCTGATGCCTCCAAAAGCCTTGCATGGTTATCAACTTTATTTACAACCAAATAAACCGGCTTAGTGCTTCGCCGTAAAATTTCCGTCATTGATTCATCTAGATTAGTTATTCCCGTTGCTACATCACACATAAAAATAATAGCATTAGCTTCTTCCAACGCGATCAAAACCTGTTTGCGGATTTCTCTTTCAAAAACATCGGTACTATGTGGCACAAATCCACCTGTATCAACAACATTAAAAGTTTTTCCGGTCCATTCTGCAATTCCATATTGCCTGTCACGGGTTACACCGCTGATATCGTCAACAATTGCTTTACGCTGCTCCAGCATACGGTTAAAAAAAGTGCTCTTACCAACATTAGGCCGGCCTACTATTGCCACTGTATAACTCATTATTTAAATTTTGAAATTGCGCAAAGGTATTGCTTATCCCTTTTGCAGATTGGCATTTAACTTTTGAAGGTGATCATAAAAATCGGGGTAGGATTTATTGATCGCTTCGGCATTGTTAATCGTTGTTTCACCATTGGCTTTTAGAGCTGCTACAGCGCATGCCATAGCAATACGATGATCATGGTGTGAGTGCACAATTGCTCCATTTAATTTTTCATTTCCTTTTATCACCATATCATCTCCTCTAATTTCAATTTCAACTCCCATTTTTTTAAATTCTTCCTGCAAAGATTTGGCCCGATCACTTTCTTTATGTTTTAATCTTGTTACTCCTTTTATAGAAGTAGTACCATTACAATATGCTGCAAGTGTAACTAACGGTGGAAAAAGATCAGGACAATCGTTTGCATCAAAATGAAACGATTTAAGTATTGACTGAGAAATTGAAATCCTATTTTCATCTACAGAGACCCCTGCGCCCGCCATTTTCAGCGCAGAAAGAATTGCTTTATCTGCCTGGGCAGAATTGATATCCAATCCTCCCACAGTAATTTCTCCTGCAATTGCCCCGGCAACTAATAAAAATGCTGCACCGCTCCAATCGCCTTCAACGGTATAGGTTATAGTTTTCAGTTTATAATTTGTAGTTGGGGTAAAATAAAATTCTTGGTAGTTTCTATTTTCTACATTCCATCCAAAATGTTTCATCACTGCCAAAGTAAGATCAATGTATGGCTTGCTTTTAAGATCGTTAACTTGTATAGTAACAGGTTTTGTGCATGCTTTTGCAAATGCCATCAACAAACCGGTTAAAAATTGAGAACTCAAAGATCCATCAATAGCAATATCAGCAGGCTGTAACGGGCCTTTAATTTTAATAGGAAGTTTGCCATTGTTTGATTGAATTTGAATTTGCAATAAAGGAAAAATTTCATCAAAGAAATTCATTGGTCGTTGTAATAAACTTCCACTTCCATTCAAAATAATTTCTTGCGAACTCAAAGCAGCAATGGGCGCAAACATTCTCAACCCTAACCCGCTCTCTCCACAATTAACCTCACCCCAACCCTCTCCACAAGTGGAGAAGGAGTTTGATGGAAACCCTTTGCTTTTAATTAATAGTTTATTATTATCGGATGAAGTAACGATTGCTCCTAAACTTCGGATCACATCTAAAGCCGCAAGGTCATCATTGCTCTTGCCTGGATTGTTAATGATTGTATCCCCTTCTTTTAGCAACGCTGCCGCACATGAGCGCTGCATTGAGCTTTTGGAAACCGAAGCATGTACTGATCCGGAAATTTTTGAGGGTCTAATTTTTACGATCACAACAATACCTGATTAAATAAATTTTTAAGCTGGTCTAATGGTATGGGCTTTACAATGGCATCTCCGATTTTATTAAGCAGAATGAAATTCATTGTATCACCAGATTTTTTCTTGTCCATTAGCAATACTTCCCAAACTTTTTCCTTATCAAAGCTCAGATCGACCGGTAGGTGATATTTTTTTAAAAGAGCTAGAACTCTATCCTTTTCTTTAGAAGAAAAACTTTTTATATCTCCTGAAATTTTACAGGCCACAGCTATGCCTATGCTTACGGCATTCCCATGTGAAAGCTTATAGATATTTTCTACTGCATGGCCAAGTGTATGCCCAAAGTTTAAAAGCTTCCTGTCACCTGTCTCATTTTCATCCTTTGAAACAATACTGTATTTTATTTCAACATTTTGTTTAATAAGCTTTGCTATCTCTTTTGGATAATTCTGAAATTCTTCAAGTGTTTCTTTCTCTAAAAAAGAAAACATCTGTTTGTCTTTTATGCATGCATGTTTTATAATTTCTGCAAAACCATTTATCCATTCTTCTTGGGGCAACGTTTTCAAAAAAGAATAATCATATAATAAAAACTCTGGATGATTAATGACGCCAACCAGGTTTTTGTACACTCCTACATCTACACCATTTTTACCACCTACAGCTGCATCTACCATGGCAAGTATTGTGGTTGGCACAAATGCAAACTTAACACCCCGCATATAAACGGAAGCTGTATAACCTGTGATATCAGTAATAACACCACCGCCAACACCAATTAAAATGCTTTCCCTGTCAGCATTTCGCTTTATCAATTCGATAATAACATGATCAACAGTAGATTGTTGCTTATACTCTTCGCCTGCCTTTACAACAATAGTTTTATAATCCATAAACTTATTGGCATAATGGAGTGCAAGATTTTCATCTGTGATGATAATTACCTTAGTTCTTTCAACCAGTTTTTCCAGGTAAGAAAAATCTGCATCGAAATAACATTTTACCAACTTGGATGAGAACTTAAATTTTTTCTGCTTCATAGCATTGATTAATCGTTCATTATCTTATTCTGGTGATTGATAGATTCCAGGTGAACAGCATCAAAATATTTTGTAATAAACTCCTTGCTAAGCCCTAAATGTTCACCCTTTTTGAATGCTCGTTCCAGAATATCATTCCAACGATTGGTTTGCAATATGGTGATATTATTATCTTTTTTGTATTCGCCTATTTTATCTGCGATCTTCATTCGCTGACCAATCAATGTTAGCAGTTCATCATCAATATGGTTGATCTGTTCTCTAAATGTTGCCAAAGCGGTAATAAATTCTTTTGCATCTGTTTTTTCAGAACGCCAGATGAGTTCACCAAGCATTTCAGCTAAGCGTTCCGGTGTAATTTGTTGTTTCGCATCACTCCAGGCATTGTCAGGATCAATATGACTTTCAATCATCAATCCGCCAAAATCCAGATCAATACTTTTTTGAGCAACTGCCTGCAGCATAGTTCTGTTACCGCAAATATGTGATGGATCACATATAAGTAACATATCAGGAAACCTTCGTTTCATTTCGATAGGCAAATGCCACATGGGTGCATTCCGGTATTCGGTATTACCATAATTAGAAAATCCACGATGTATCATTCCTACGTCCTTAACACCCACTTTATGCAGTCGTTCAATACCACCACTCCATAGATCAAGTTCAGGGTGAATAGGATTTTTTATCAGCACAGGAATATCAACACCCCGCAATGCATCAGCTACTGCCTGCACACTAAATGGATTAACCGTTGTTCTGGCTCCTATCCATAAAACATCAACATCAAACTGCAAAGCATCCTCTACATGTTTGGCAGTTGCAACTTCAACAGCAAATGGCAATCCGGTTAGTTTTTTTGCTTTGTCCAACCATGCCAACCCTTTTACACCAATGCCTTCAAACATGCCGGGCTTGGTTCGGGGCTTCCAAATTCCTGCACGCAACATATCAACTTTTCCAGTATTTGCAAGTCGTGTAGCAGTTTCTACAACTTGCTCTTCTGTTTCAGCGCTGCAGGGACCGCTTATAATTAATGGACGCTTATTCCATTTTTCCTGCACTAACTTTTTCATTGTTTTGGTTTCTGTTTGCATTGTAACTTTTTATTTTTTTGTTATCAACAATAATTTTTCAAGGTCCTGAAACTTCGGGATTGTGTCACTCACTTCATATTTTTGTTCTTTATTCATCTTTTTTTGTAACGCAAAGAGCCCTTTGCGATACTTTGCGTTTTTACTTTGTGTTCTTTGCGTTACCTGCTTTCCTATCTTGCCAATCCTCAAAATTCATTTCAAATTTTATTTCTCCTTTTCCATGTATGCCTGCTTCTACCCAACCGTTCATTCGGTAAAATTTTTCCGCCCTGCTAGCAGGCGCAGTGCTTAACCAAATTTTTTCTTTTGTTTGACTAAAATACCAATGTAGCATTTCTTCCTGCAATCTCTTACCAATCCCTTTTGCTTCATGCTCAGGATGTACAAATAATGCCCATACATTATTTTCTTTTATATCAGCAATTGAAAATCCTACTACATTTCCATTGATCTCACAAACCCATCCTTTTCCCCGTACTGTAATAAACTCTTCGCAATCTTTATCCGTAACCAATTCTGGATTTGACAAAATATTTTCTTTTACTGAATGCCTAACGATCTGCATTTGCTGTATATCACTTACCTGAGCTTCTCTAAAGATCATTTTAAAATTCTTTTTATTTTATTTGCATTCTCTATTAATTCAGTCAGGTATTCAAGGTTTTCTTTTTCCAAACTTGACTTAAATTTTCTTAGCTGTGAAATATGCTCATTCAAAACATCTAAAACATTCTCTCTGTTCTGCATAAAAATTGGTGCCCACATAGCAGGATTACTTTTTGCCAAACGAACAGTACTTTCAAAACCACCACCGGCCAATTCAAAAATCGCATCCTCTTCTCTTTCTTTTTCCAATACCGTATTGGCCAGGGCAAAAGAGGTGATATGTGATATGTGGCTTACATAAGCAGCATGTGTGTCATGTTCTTTTGCACCCATGTAAATAATGTGCATACCGAAAGATTTATAAATATCTTCTACAATAGTAACCACGGGTTCATCACTTTTTTCTTTTTCACAGATAACGCAGGCACGCCCTTCAAAAGCCCCTCTCACCGCAGCTTCGGGTCCGCTATATTCTGTACCCCACATAGGATGTGTTGCAACAAAACGACTCCGCATTGGATGATCTTCTAATGCTTTACACAATACATATTTAGTTGAGCCTGCATCTGCAACAATCTGTTTATCATTTACCAAATCCATTATTTGTTGCATTATGGGGATGGTTACATCAACAGGAATGGCGACATAAATAAAATCACTTTGATCTACTGCTTCATGTAAGGGTAACGCTTCATCGATTATTCCTAACTCCAGCGCTTTTTGCAAACTTGCCTCAGTTCTGCTAACGCCGATAACTTTTTTAGCAAAACCTTTTCCCTTCATCGCTAATGCAAATGAGCCGCTTATTAAACCTACTCCCACTATGGTGACTTTATCAAACATTCACTTTAATTTTTATTCTGTTAATCGCTTCTTCAATTTTGTCTTCGCTTGTACACAAACTTACACGTACGTATTTATCACCTTCGCTTCCAAAAATACCACCCGGTGTTATAAATACATTTGAATTATGCAAAATGGTATCGCTTAATTCATATCCATCTTTATAATTTGATGGAATGGAGGTCCAAACAAATAAGCCAGCCTGATTTTCATCAAAAGAACAATCCAGTATTTTCAGCAATTCAAATACTTTCTCTCTTCTTTTAGTATACACTTTATTCACTTCGTTATGCCATTCAGGCCCCAACTCTAAAGCTCTTACCGCAGCCAGTTGTAAAGGCAAAAACATACCACTATCCATGTTACTTTTAAAACGTAAAACTTCATCGATTCTTTGTTTTGCCCCTACCAACATTCCCACACGCCAGCCTGCCATATTATGACTTTTACTTAAAGAGTTTAATTCTATAACAACATCTTTGGCTCCATCTATACTCAGCAAACTCAGCGGAGATTCATTCAGAATAAAACTATAAGGATTATCATGACAAATTAAAATGTTGTGCTTTTTTGCAAATGAAATCAATTGAATAAATAATTCTTTTGTGGG
>DASYOS010000142.1:0-11225 GCA_036007525.1 Chitinophagaceae bacterium
CCACCAGCTTAAACCAACAGCTATTGTGGCAGTTCCATCTTTTATTCTTAAGCTAATTAAATACGCTATTGAAAATAATATTGATATAAACAGCACTTCAGTAAAAAAAGCCATTTGCATTGGCGAAAATATTCGTAACACCGATTTTTCTTATAATATTCTTGGAAAAAAAATAACAGAGGCCTGGAACATACAATTATATTCCACTTATGCTTCTACTGAAATGCAGACAGCCTTTACTGAATGCAATGAAGGCCGTGGAGGACACCTGCAACCTGAATTAGTGATTGTTGAACTCCTGGATGAAAATGATAAACAGGTAGCGCCAAAAGTACCAGGAGAGGTAACAATTACAACACTCGGAGTGGAAGGTATGCCTTTACTGCGTTACAAAACAGGGGATATTTGCATGTATTATGATGAGCCTTGTTCTTGTGGAAGAACGAGTTTACGGCTATCCTCTATTATCGGGCGTAAAAAACAAATGATCAAATTTAAAGGTACCACCCTTTATCCACCGGCTTTGTTTGATATTCTTAATGAGATGGAGGAGGTTTTGGATTTTGTGGTTGATGTTTATTCAAATGAAATTGGAATGGACGAGGTTTTACTACACATATTGCCTGTAGAAAATAGTAAAGCCTTTGATAATAGTATAAGAGCTTATTTACAGGCACGACTAAGAGTAAGTCCACACATTAACTTTGTAACTGTTGATGAGATTAAAAAAATGCAGATTAAAGAGGAAAGCCGAAAATTGATAAAATTCATTGACAGAAGGATATCTGAATAATGATTTTATTGGGATCATTACTCAAATCTTATAAATCATTGTCTCACCTTATAGTTCGTTGGGTTCATGCAATTCAACTTATATTTACGCCTTAAAAAAAATATATTTTCAGATGATAGATGTTGGGCAAAAGGCGCTTACCTTAAATGATTTTGTTGATATTCTTTTTAATAAAAAAAAACTTACTCTATCTTCTTCTGCCTTAGAAAAAGTTAATACAAGTTTTCAGTTTCTTCAAAAATTTTCATCTAATAAATTAATCTATGGCATAAATACCGGTTTTGGGCCAATGGCGCAGTATAAGGTTAGCGAAGAAAATCTTTTACAGCTACAGTACAATCTTATCCGAAGCCATAGTTCAGGTAGTGGAGCACTTTTGTCTCCTGAATTAGTAAAGGCTTTAATGATTGCACGTTTAAATAGTTTAATGCAAGGGTATTCGGGAGTTCATGCTGATGTAGTTGAATTGTTGAAAGAGCTAATCAATAAAGATGTGACACCATGTATTTATGAACATGGAGGCGTTGGTGCCAGTGGCGATCTTGTGCAATTAGCGCATTTAGGGCTGGTATTAATTGGTGAAGGCGAAGTATTATTTGAAGATAAAATATTTGCAACACCAACTTTATTTAAAAAGCTTGGTATAAAACCTCTCTCAATACATATACGTGAAGGGCTGGCTATTTTAAACGGCACTTCAGCTATGACGGGCATTGGAATGGTGAATATTATTCAGGCACAAAAATTATTGGAATGGTCTGTTATGTTTTCGGCTATGACCAATGAAATTGTTGAGGCTTATGATGATCATTATTCCCATGAGCTAAATATTGTGAAGCATCATAAGGGTCAAAACAAAGTTGCTGCCATGTTGCGGAAAATTTTGAAGGATAGTAAAATGATCCGAACCCGTTCAGAGCATTTGTATTCAGAAGAAAATATCGACAAAGAAATTTTTGAAGATAAAGTGCAGGAATATTATTCTTTGCGTTGTATTACACAGGTTTTGGGTCCGGTACATGATACCATTATACATGCAGAAAAAGTGCTTACAGATGAATTAAATTCGGTAAATGATAACCCGGTGATTGACCATGAAAATAAAAATATTTATCATGGCGGAAATTTCCATGGCGATTATGTTGCCCTGGAAATGGATAAGCTTAAAATTGCTATTACTAAATTATCCATGCTTTCAGAGCGCCAGCTTAATTATTTGTTGAATGACAAACTCAATCAAAAATTTCCGCCTTTTGTAAACCTTGGTGTTTTAGGATTAAATTTTGGTATGCAGGGGATGCAATTCACAGCAACATCAACAGTTGCCGAAAATCAAACACTCTCATTTCCTATGTATGTGCATAGCATTCCAAATAATAACGATAACCAGGATATTGTTAGCATGGGCTGTAATGCAGCACTTCTAACAAAGAAAATAATTGATAATTCATTTGCTGTACTCGGTATACAAATAATTGCCATATTACAGGCAATTGATTATTTAAAATGCCAACAGGAATTGTCGCCCAAAACATTTGCTCTATATACTGAGCTGCGACAAATATTTCCAAAATTTATTGAAGACCAGCCCAGATATAAAGAAATGGAAAAAATCAGAATCTTTTTGGAAACCACAAGCCCTGCTATTTTATTTAATTCTTAACCAATGAAAACTGCACTCGTTACAGGTGGCTCCAGGGGAATTGGCAAAGCCATCTGCATAAAACTTGCAGGCATGGGTTATTACGTGTTGGTTAATTACAAGAGTAATATTGATGAAGCCGATGGCACACTTTTACAAATAAAGCAAAATTGTGGTGATGGTGAATTGTTGCAGTTTGATGTTGCAGACAGAGATCAAATAAAACAAATACTTGGTAAGTGGATAACAACAAATACAGAAAAAAAAATTGAAATATTAGTTAACAATGCAGGAATTAAAGATGATAGTTTGATGGTTTGGATGAAAGATGAACAATGGGATAACGTTATCAAAACAAGCCTGGATGGCTTTTTCTTCATTACCCGGCTGGTGCTGGATGGAATGCTGCTTAATCATTATGGGAGAATTATCAATGTTGTTTCTTTATCAGGTTTAAAAGGTTTACCCGGGCAAGCAAATTATTCGGCAGCAAAAGCCGGAGTTATTGGCGCTACAAAAGCATTATCGCAGGAAGTTGGGAGAAGTGGTATTACTGTTAATGCAGTTGCTCCCGGCTTTATTAAAACTGATATGACTCAGGACATAGGTGAAAAAGATTTTAAAAAATTGATTCCTGTAAATAGGTTTGGATCCACTGAAGAAGTAGCATACGCTGTTGGCTTTTTAGCATCGGAGGAGGCAGCTTATATAACAGGGCAAGTCTTATCTGTGAATGGGGGATTGTATTCTTAAAGTATAAAAAAAAATAATGTTAACCGAAAATATTTCATCTTTAATTCCTCAAAAGCCACCATTTGTAATGGTAGATAAATTGTTGCATTCTGATGAATACAGCACGCAAACAAACTTCCTTATTAAGGAAGAAAATGTTTTGGTTGTAAATGGCGAATTAACAGAAGCAGGATTAATGGAAAACATTGCCCAAACAGCTGCAGCAAGAGCAGGATTCACTGCAAAGAGTGAAAATAAGCCTATAGCTGTTGGATATATCGGTGCAGTTAAAAATTTTGAGATATTTGAATTGCCCAAAATAAATGATCAACTGGTAACAGAGATAAAAATAAAGACGCAGGTATTTGATGCTACCATCATTTCCGGTACAATAAAGTGTAATGATATAGTTATAGCTCAATGTGAAATGAATATCTTTGCCGGCAGATAATGCAAGACATTTTTATTATTTCAGATAATATTCTCTCCCCTATCGGCTCTACCACTGCTGAAAACTTTGAGCAACTTAAAAAAAAAGTATCTGGGATAAAAAAATACAATAACACATTATTATCTGACGCCCCGTTTTCTGCTTCTTTGTTTTCGGAAAACATAAATTTTATAAAAAACAGCAGGCAATCCTACACCCGCTTTGAACAACTGCTTATAGCTTCAATTGAGGAAGCTCTCAATAAAAGCAATGTAAATGCTGCTAATAAAAAAACAGTGCTTATCATTTCTACAACAAAAGGAAATATTAGCCTGCTAGAAGCCGAAGCTATTACTCCTGATTTAGAAAAACGAATTTCATTATCTGCTTCAGCAAAATTAATTGCTGAGTATTTTGGTTTCATTAATAAACCTGTAATAATTTCCAATGCATGCGTTTCAGGGATAGTTGCAATACTAACCGGAATGAGGCTTATACAATCCGGGCAATATGAAAATGCAGTGGTTGCAGGCGCTGATGTTATTTCAAAATTTGTTTTATCAGGGTTCCAGGCTTTTCAGGCAACCAGTGCTGAACCTTGCAAACCTTTTGATGTAAACAGGAACGGGATAACTTTAGGTGAAGGTGCAGCAACAGTTGTTATTTCTTCTAAACCAAAACGATCTCAGAACATCAAAGTATTGGCAGGTGCAGTCAGCAATGATGCCAACCATATTTCGGCTCCATCACGAACAGGTGAAGAACTTAGTTACGCCATTACAAAAACGCTTAATGATGCACATCTTTCAGCAAAGGATATTGATTTTATATCAGCGCACGGAACTGCAACTATTTATAACGATGAAATGGAAGCAAAAGCAATTACATTAGCAAACCTGCAGGATACTCCTGCCAATAGTTTGAAAGGATATTACGGTCATACTTTGGGAGCAGCCGGCTTAATTGAATCAATAATTTCTATTCATTCCTTAAAAGAAAATATTGTTATTCCAACTTTAGGTTTTGAAGAGATAGGCGTGACAAATTCCATAAATATTTGTACTGATCTATTGCGGGGCAATTTTAAAAATTGTCTTAAAACTGCTTCGGGATTCGGCGGTTGCAATGCAGCCGTAGTATTTGGAAAATAATAAAAAAGTATGTACTGTAAATAACTAATAATTATAAAAATTTGTTTGCAAAAAAATTTATCACAGCTTATTGCCGGATCAGCAATGATTCAATTTATAAAAATGGAAATGTTCTGTTTGAGAACAAAGGTGTAGAAGTACAAACTTTTCTTCTTTCAGCTTATAAACATTTCGATATAAATTATTCCAGGTTTTATAAAATGGATAACCTGAGCAAGCTTGGCTGGCTTGCTTCGGAAATGCTGTTAAAAGATAATTTTCAAAAAGAAAAATATAAACCTGAAGAGATTGGCATTATTCTTTCCAATGCCAATGCAAGTTTAGATACAGATGAGAAATATTTTGCAGGCATAAAAGATATTCCCAGTCCCTCATTATTCGTTTATACTTTGCCTAATATTGTAACCGGCGAAATTTGTATCCGCAATAATTTTAAAGGAGAAGATGCTTTTTTTGTCTCTGATAAATTTGATTCTGACTTTATAAAAAATTATGTAGCTGGCTTAATGGATCGTAATATTTTGCAGGCATGTATTTGCGGTTGGGTTGAGCTACTGAGAGAAGAATACAAAGTCGTTTTATTTTTGATAGAAAAAAGTAAAACCGATAATGCAATCAGCTTTTCAAAAGAAAATATGAATAAGATATTCGATAATCAAAATGAGGAAATGTAATGGGGCCGGATGTATATATTGCCGGCGTGGGCGCTATTACAGCTATTGGTAATAACGTTGCCGAATGTCTGTCTTCTTTTAAAAAAGAGCAGGCCGGTATGGGCGAAATCACTTACCTGCATACTGTGCATCGTGATCAAATTCCGGTAGCAGAAGTTAAATTGAGTAATAAAGAACTTGCCGCCATCGCTGGCGTTTACCCTGAACTTAGCCGCACGATACTTTTAAGTTTAATAGCAGCAAGAGAAGCTTTAAACGACGCAGCCATCACGGATCTTTCTTTACGTACCGGATTTGTTTCTGCAAATACAGTTGGCGGTATGGATAAAAGCGAAGATTTTTTTGTTGACTTTATTGCAGATAATAGCAAAGGCAAATTAAAAAATGTGCTTGACCACGAGTGCGGAAGTGTAACCGAAACCGTAGCAGATCAATTAGGGATTAAGGATTATATGACTACTATCAGCACAGCCTGCTCTTCATCTGCCAATGCTATATTTTATGGCGCCCGGTTAATAAAAAATAATTTTTTAGATGTTGTAGTTGCAGGCGGAACAGATGCTATAACAAAGTTTACCCTCAATGGCTTTAATACGTTGATGATATTGGATAAGGATTATTGCAAACCTTTTGATCAAAACCGGGCTGGGCTGAATTTAGGCGAAGGGGCAGGATATGTAGTGCTTGTTTCAGAACGGGCGGCAAAAACATTAAACAAAAAATTATATTGTAAACTGAGCGGTTATAACAATAGTAACGATGCATTTCACCAAACTGCTTCTTCACCTGATGGCACCGGATCATATCTCGCCATGAAACAAGCGCTGGAGAAAAGTGGTTTAAATGCATCGGATATCAATTATATTAATCTGCATGGAACAGGAACGCCCAATAATGATAATGCAGAAGGAACAGCAGTAAAACGTTTATTTGATCCCCATTATCCACCAATGAGTTCTACCAAATCTTTTACAGGACATACTTTAGGAGCAAGCGGAGGGATTGAAGCTGTATTTTCAGTTTTAGCAATCCGGCATGGAATTATTTATCCCAATCTCCGTTTTGAAACACAAATGCATGAGTTTCCTTTTGCGCCTGCAAAAGAATTTTTGGAGGATCAAACAATAAATCATGTAATGTCAAATTCTTTTGGTTTTGGGGGAAATTGTACATCATTAATATTTTCCAAGATTTAAACATGCCAATATACATTCGTTCATCTGCCTGTATTTCTCCACAAAAAACTTTTGGTGAAGAAAGTTTTTTAGAAAATCCTGTAGAATATAATACAATCCGTTTAAAGGTAATTGAGCCTGACTATTCAGATTATATTGATCCTAAACTTATCAGGAGAATGAGCCATATGATCAAAATGGGTGTAGCTGCAGCCCAAGAATGTTTGAGCGTAGGAAATACAAAAATACCCGAAGCGATCATTACCGGAACTGCATTTGGCTGCCTGGAAAATACGGTTACATTTTTAAACAGGATGATTGAATTAAATGAAGAGTTGCTCCCTGCAACTGCTTTTATACAATCAACACACAATACAGTTGCGGCTCAAATTGCCTTGATGCTTAGTTGCCATAAGTACAACAATACATTTGCACACAAAGGAATTTCATTTGAGAGCGCTTTGCTTGATGCTATGATGCTTTTAAAAGAAAATGAAGCTGATAACATACTGGTTGGGGGGATAGATGAACTGACTGATACCAGCTTTACTATTTTACGCCGGTTTGGATTATACAAAAGATTGCCAGTTTCAAACCTGGCTCTTCTTAAAACCAGGGATAAAGGAACTATTGGTGGCGAAGGCGCTGTGTTTTTTTTATTAACCGATAAACCATCATCAGATAACCTTGCTGAGGTTATTGGTCTGCAAACTTTTTATAAACCGGATGGTGCAAACCGAATGGAACAGAACATTATTTCTTTCTTAGAAAAACATGAGATAGAATCGAATGATATTGATTTGATAATAACAGGCAAAAATGGCGACCAGAAAAATGATGAAGTTTACCAGCAATTAGATCCCTCTCTATTTAAAAATGCTTCAACAGCAAATTATAAACACTTGTGCGGAGAGTATCCAACATCATCATCATTCGCCCTGTGGCTTGCGGCAAATATTATAAAAAAAGCGCAGGTTCCGAATGTTGTTAAAGAGAATAACATTAAAATTGATTCGCCAAAAAAAGTACTTATTTATAATCATTACCTTAATACATATCATTCATTAATGCTGGTTATCGCCAGCTAACATTATTTTATCATGCTAAATAATACGCTTTATAAAATAACATCACTACAAAACCCCGATCATACAGTTAGCGCTACAATAGAGATAAATAAAGATGATGCAATATTTAAAGGTCATTTTCCAGGCCAGCCTGTATTGCCCGGTGCTTGTATGTTGCAAATAGTAAAAGATGTTTTAGAAAGCGTACTTAATATATCTATTCAACTAAAAAAAGCTGAACAGATTAAGTTTTTAAGAATAGTGAATCCGGTGGTGAACCATTTTCTGGAGTTAACTCTCTCTTACAATTCTATAGATAATGTAATTTTTAATGTAACTGCTGATTTAATGGCTAAAAAAATTATTTGCTTTAAATTCAGTGGAGTATTTATTGCCCGATAAATTCTATTTACTTCGTTCTGTGTTGCGCTATATAATCAGCCATTGTATTTATATCAACAAAAGCTTTGCGGCCTTCTTTAGGGTCTTTTATGGTTATTCCATATTCCCTGTTGAGTAAAACAATAAGCTCAAGCGAATCAATAGAATCCAAGCCTAACCCATCGCCAAATAAAGGCTCATCATCTTTAATTTGTTCCGGAGTTAAAGAAGTAAGATTTAAATATTTTATCAATTGCTCTTTTAACTGTTGTTTTAATTCCTGGGTTTCCATAATTGTGTTTTTCAGATGAGTTTTTTTGCTTTTAATCCTAAAATTGTTATTGCCTGCAGAAATACAGTAATAGATAATAAAGGTATAATATTTACCAAAACATCTTTCAGTTTTCCACCTTCTAAAAACAAACCATAGTAAGCCTGCAGCGCCCAATGCAAAGGAGATAATTTCATAATTGTTCGGAACGATTCGGGCATGGCAAACCCCGGTACCATTAAACCGCCAATAGCAGCCAGGATTACAATTGATATGGCGCCAAAACCATTTGCTTGCTCCTGAGTATGTGCAAATACGCCAATGCACATTGCATAGCTAACTGCACACCATCCGCACACCAAAGAAACGCAGATCAACCCTAAAATATCTGAGGGTAGATTTAGCGCAGGTAAACCAATTTTTGGAAATAAATAAATACCGATCGCAAAAATTATTGCCGCCTGCAACATTGTTACTAATAAATAGGTTATTTGTTTTGATAACAATGAAACGAAATAGCTGGTTGGTAATGTTTTTAATCTTACAAAGCTGCCACTTAATTTTTCACGAACAATACTTGCCCCCAATGATATCACTACAAAAAACATTGCAAATATTGTCCATGCCGGAACATTGTGCTGAGTAGCATTTGGAATAGTTTTACTGTTGTCTTTTGATACAGGAACTTCGTTTATGCTTATTTTATTATTGATCAATTCATCTTCCAGGCTTTGCGGTAAAGTTTTTTCATTAATTGAAATGTATAAGCTTCTTAATACCTGCTTGCTTTGTATCAGTTGCAAGGCACTGTATATGGCACCTTGAATTGATCGCCGGAAAGATTCCTGTAAAACAGGCTTATAATATAAGGTGAGCGGGCCAACATTTCCTGCACTCGAATCTATTTTATCTGCTTCCAATCCGAATGAATTCAATGCTTTGCTTGTTATTATTTTTGCTTTAGCATCAGTTTGTACAGAGAAATCCGTAGGTATTACTATTGCTAAAAGTGCATCATTGGTATGCATCTGATCAGTAATACATTTTTCATTTAGATCTTTTGAAATTTGCACCAACTTAAACATACCTATTGAATCAACAGCCTGTATAAATTCCTGGCTTATTTTTCCTGTATCACGGTTACATAATAAAAGTGTGATTTTGTTTTTATTAAGTAATTGAAAAGTGCTGTTCTGGATACTCGTAACAATAATCACAAGCAAAATAGGCATGCCAAACATCAATGCAATCCCAACCTTATCCCTGGTGAGAATGCGAATGTCTTTAAGAATTGTAGCCCAGAGTTTAAACATTTAAATCCCGTATTTTTTTACCTGTTAAATTCAAAAACAAACCTTCCAACCCATCTTGCTTATGTTTATCTAATAAAATATTAAGATCATCATGCGCAATAATTTTTCCTTCATCCATTAATGCAATTTTTTCGCACAAACCTTCCGCTTCGCTTAACTGGTGTGAAGTATAAATAAGTGTTGTTCCGTTTTGATTCAATGCTTTTAAATAATTAATAATTGCGTGCCTCGTTTGCACATCTACACCTACAGTTGGTTCATCAAGAAATAATATTTTTGGATTATGTATTACGCCAATAGCGAGGTTTACCTTACGTTTCATGCCTCCTGAAAATTTTTGTACCGGCTTATTTTTAACTTTAGTTAAATCTAATATTTCTAACAGCTCAAGGGTTTTGATTTTAATTTCGTTTTTGTTTAAACCTGCCCATGCACCAAAAAATTCCAGGTTTTCCTGCGGGCTTAATTCCGGATAAAAAGAAAAATCCTGTGGAACGAATCCAAAAAGAGTATTGATCGATTTTTTGTGATTTTTTATTTCATTTCCCAAAAGTTTAATACTTCCATTATTAAAAGAAAGCAAACCAGTCATCAGGTTCATCAATGTGGTTTTGCCTGCGCCATTGGGGCCAAACAAACCAAATCTTTCTCCTTCAGCTATCTTTAAATTAAAGTTGGAGAAAAAAGGTGTGGGTTGCCCTGAATAATTAAAATCAAGATCCCGTATATTAACTGCTAATGCTTTCATGATCGCCAGTTAATTTTTGATAAAGCTGTGAATGCCCGTTTTTCTATCTCTGCAATTTCTATTAAATAATTGCCCATTACATTAAAATCTTCTTGGCTACCAATGCGCCCTTTATAAATTCCTGCTGCCTGTACTGCTGCTGTACGCCAAAGATCTCCCGCCATGGTAAATATTGTTGAAACCTCCAGTAACTCATCAATGGGATGATAAGCGTGTGCTTCCTGTAAAAATGCTGCATAAATATAACGAAAGCCTCCTCCTCCTGTTCCTATCTCTTCCTGCATACGTACCAACTGTGCAAGGTATAAACCCGCTTTTTTTACGCCTAATTTATCCCGCCACTTTTTTATTTTATTCCCTGTGAATTTTATTCCTTTTACGCCAATTATTGGCACTATAGGTTGTAACATGCTTGTGCAATTTTTTTTAATACCGCTGATGATAGCTTTTTTTATCTGATCTTCAGTAACTCTTGCTCCTTGTTTGGGATAATATATTTGCCCTTTGGGCGAAAGAGCACCTTTTGCAAAACGAACACGTTCCAATTCGTAGCTACTCAAGGTTGTCTCAAATTCCATCACGGGATCACTAACCAAATAATTATTCTCTTTTTTGCCATAAACAATTAAATTATGTGCATTAAAATGAAAACGGTATTCCTTAGGGAAATATGGAAGATAATAAACGCCTACCTGGCAACCAACGGGATGACCGGCGGCAAGGCAATCATTTAAAAAGATTTGCGCTTGCTCTTTAGAATTGAATTTTTTTCGGACAACCTCAATGCCTAGTGCCTTACAGGTTCTTTTAAATATTAACCCCGGCAGAGTGCGAAAAGCAATTACAGG
>DASYOS010000143.1:0-2423 GCA_036007525.1 Chitinophagaceae bacterium
CATATTAAGAATCAAATCAGGATCAGGGCAATTAGATAAATACTTTTCTTTTTCACTGGCCTTACAAACACCGGGGTAATCTCCTTTATACTCTTCCATATCTTTTATGATCTGAAAGTGTAAATGCGGCGGCCAGTTTCCATTTTCTTCTGGTTTTCCAAAATGACCAATTACCTGCCCACGAATAACATATTGAAATTCTGTTACCCTTGCAATATCATCAAGGCTTAAATGGCCGTATAAGATATAGAATGTAACTGTATCTAATTGGTGAAGAAGTACTAATGTAGCGCCATAATCACCAAAGTTATTATTGAATCCATAACTATGTACCATTCCTCCTAATGGTGCATACACCTTTGTTCCTTCCTCTCCCCAAATATCAATTCCTATATGCAAACGTCTCGGCTCAACACCTGAAGAAGCATCAAAAACATTACTCCTTTTATATAAATCTCTTAATTCATTATAACCCCCGATACCAAATTTTGCTTTTGACTTTTTCAATTTTTCATGAATATAGGCAGAAAAGGTTTCTGTGTTTGCAAGATCAGTCGCAACAAGTTCTTTATTATTATTGGTAAAGTCAAGATGAATCAACTTTTCCTTAGCAGGATTAAAATCTACCACCTTATGAAAGGTATGAGAATGAGCTTTTAGGCGCTCCTGCAATATGTAATCTGTTGTATACATTTAAATGATAATAAATGCAAGTTCATCTTTATAAACTAATCAAACTACTACATTAATCATTTTATTTTTTACGTAGATAAGTTTTTTTATGGGCTTGTCCTCGATCCATTTTTTCATCACCTCATTTTCCATTACAATTTTTTCTACATCATCCTGTGTTGCATCAAGACTGATATTTATTGTAGTCCGCATTTTACCATTAATAGAAATTGGATATTCCTTTGATGATTCTATTAGATACTTGGGGTCGAAGGTTGGGAAAGAAGTGTCTAAAATGCTTTCCTTATTTCCCAATTGATGCCAAAGCTCTGCACTAATATGCGGTGCATAAGGATTTAATAAGATCAATAACTGTTGTAAGATTTCTTGCTTATAACATTTAAGATCGTGCAGTTCATTTACACAAACCATAAAAGCACTTACTGCTGTATTATAAGAAAAGCGTTCTGTGTCTTCCTCAATTTTTTTAATTGTTTTATGCAACACTTTTAATTCAACATCGGTTATTTTTTCTTCATTCCAAATTTTTCCCTTTACATCATCATAAAATAAGCGCCATAATTTTTTTAAAAAACGGTGAACACCTTCAATGCCTTTCGTATCCCAGGGTTTACTTTGTTCTACCGGCCCTAAAAACATTTCGTACATCCGGAAAGTATCTGCGCCGTATTTGTCAATTAATACATCCGGGTTAACAGTGTTGTACTTTGATTTAGACATTTTTTCAACTTCAACACCACAGACATATTTCCCATTTTTTGAAACTATATAAGCGTTGTGAAAATCAGGCTTGAGTGTTTTCAATTTTTCAACTGATATTTCAACTCCATCAATTTCATTTACATCTACATGGATTTGACTCAGTGTGATTTGATAATTGTCAGGATCAGCTGGCTCAAAATAAACCCTATTATTTTGATTAATTAAATTTATAAGTTGTTGCTTGCTAATTATATTTTGCAAATAATCTTGGTAAATATCATAAGAGATTAATATTGGAAAATTCTCCTCTGCTTCATCACTCACGAACCCCTTGCCGAACTTTGAATCTCCCGAAGAAAAATTTGTGGGGTTGAACCTATAAACCAACCTGCTACTCCCTTGTATCATTCCTTGGTTCACCAACTTTCTAAAAGGCTCATCAAAATTTATGTAGCCTAAGTCAAATAAAACTTTGGTCCACATGCGGCTATACAATAAATGACCAACAGCATGTTCTGTACCGCCAACATAAACATCTACCTGGATCCAATAATCAGTTGCTTTTTTACTTGCAAATTCATTTTCATTATGCGGATCCATGTACCGTAAAAAATACCAGGAAGAACCTGCATAGCCGGGCATTGTATTGGTCTCTCTTTTTGAGCCATTATTTAAATTTACCCAGTCTGTTATATTGGCTAATGGCCCTTCACCTTCAGGTCCGGGCTTATAATTTTCTACATGCGGCAATTCAACAGGTAACTCTTTATCTTCAACAGGATATGCAATTCCGTTTTTATAAACAATAGGAAAAGGTTCGCCCCAATAACGCTGACGACTGAATCCTGCATCCCGCATTTTATAATTCACCTTTACTTTACCACACTCAAGATCTTCCAGTTCATTCACTACATTTTCAAAAGCATCTTCCATCAGCATACCATTTAAATATGCTGAATTGGTTAAAATGGCGTCTTTGGTTGGATTGGCTTCTTCACCATTATAAAATTCGCCAATGATGTTTGTGA
>DASYOS010000144.1:0-5365 GCA_036007525.1 Chitinophagaceae bacterium
CCCAGCTGTTTGTAAATATTTTCAATTTTAAATTGAGTACTATCTAAAGTGCCGTTGGCTTTTGTATTTTTAAAATTCCAGATATTGCCTGCGTCAACAAAAAAAGCCCCTTTTAAATAAACTGCATTAGAAAAAATTGGGGCTATATTATAACGATATTCTGCATTACCTTCCAGTTGTATATCACCTGTGCGATCATTAAATGTATTGTTTCTGTAAGGCGCTAATGGTTGTGCGCCAATCCCAATTCCTCTCACCGGCCAGCCTCTCATGCTGTTAGGTCCGCCGCCGAAATACTGTTTAAAAAATGGTAGGGTTGTGTCTGATCTTGATAATGGGATTCCCACACCGGCAAAGGTTCTGAATACTATGGCAGACTTGGGATGACTGATTGTATAAGTATATTCAATATCAGTTTTTAAGAATTGTTTCAAATACTTTTCTAAAAAATTGTTACTTCCGTTTTTACTAATAGCATCTTTTAACCTGCCCCAAATTAATCCTGATTCTTCAATATTAAATTTAAAAGTTGTTGCTCTCTGCGGGTATTTGGGATTGATGAAATTTGAAATATATCTTAAGCTTTGCCCCATTACCAGGGCCGTATTAAATGAATATCTTAGAAATGGATATTTTAATAATGTAGTATCAAATCGCAGCGTGGTATTATAAATTCTTCTGAAGTCGAAGTTGAAAGGTGTATAGGTCCAGTTACGGTTGGCTTTGTTTGTCCAGTTATAACCATGAGAAATATTAAATACCTGTTGATTAAAAAAATCAATTCTTTTTATAAAAGAAATATTTGTATTTATAAAAGATTGTTGTACCAAAAGTTTTTTTCTATTGATAGAGCTGAAGGGTGTTGTAAATTTTGGAAATAAAATGCTGTTGCTAAAACTGAATTCATTGGAGTTTATTATAGATCCGCCGTTGCGTTTGCTTGTATTAAATTCAATCCCCGCCCGTATAGCATTTGTCATGCGGATGGCCTCTTTACCAACATTACGATCAAGCAAAGAAAGATTCCCCGAAACACCCATTAAATTGCCCGAGTTGGTTGCAGAAATAGCATTGGATGTATTGCTGTTTGCTGAGTAGCTCAACTCAATATCTCCTTCAAGGCCATATTTTTTTACGGGGCTTAATTTAATAATAAGATCAAGCTGGTTGCTATCCTTTACCTCAACAATATCTATGGCGGGGCTTTCCCAAACACCCAGCTTGTATAAACTGTTCATGGTTTTAAAATAATCTTCCTGCCGGTACAGGCTTCCTTGCTTTACATACATATTTTTTACAAGAAGGCTATTACGGAATATTTTTTTATGATACTTTATAAAATATCCATCAGAGATATTTCCAGGTATTGGTGCATCTAAATAATTATCTCCCGCAATATAATCCGGAAGAATGTAGATGTTCCTTACGTAAAACTTATTAAGCCTTGTGCTGTCTGCTGATTTATTTAATAGCATGCCCAGCCGTATTGTGGGCTTATTTCTTTTTTCAGAGGCTTCAGCTAATAAGCGTACGGCTTCAAAGGGATCATCAGAAACAGTGGTTAATGCTTCTATTGTTGTATCACCTGTTACTCTCAGTTCTTCGGTGGTAAATTTGTAATAACCATTGTTTCTGTAGAGGTCTACAAGCCTTGCAGCTTCCTGTGATATAGCAGCTTTTGTAACGGGAGTATTTTTTTGTAGGGGAGATTCATTTTTGGTTTGCAATGCCAACTGCTGAAGCTCGGGCTTAGATAGCAGGTAAGCAAAAGTGTCTATGAGTGTGCGTTTCCCTGCATTTACTTCATAGGTAGTTGTAACTCTTTTCTGTAATTGTTTAGAGCTGTCTATGAAATATTTATAGCTGGTTTTGGCACTGTAATAACCAAGGTTTACCATAGAGGTCTGCATATTTTCTGCAGATGCCCTTGCAGAGATTGTATCAAACACCGGCGGCCTGTCAATATAATGCAGCACAAAAGCAACATCCTTTGTTCTTATTTTAGAGCTGTCATCAAGTTGTGTATTCAACCTTGATTTTATGATCACTTTTTCATCTGAGGTAACGCCATCAATATTTAAATTGATATTATTTGCGTAAACAAAAGGTTTATTCTTTTGATATTTACGTACAATAGTGCAACCTGAAAAAATGAATAGCGTTGCTGCAATAAATAAAAAGGAATTAATAATTTTATCAGGATATTTGAAAGCCATAAATTGAGTGCATGCTGAGCAAAACAATGATCAAATATATTCAAAGTTTATCCCATAAAAAATTCAGGGATGAGCAAGGAGTATTTATTGCCGAAGGCCCCAAGGTTGTGCCTGAACTTTTACACTCAGATAAATTTAAGTGTAAAATTATTTGTGGAGTGCAAAGTTGGATGGATGATAATGCCGCTTTGCTAAAAAACATTTCAGAAGAAAACAAAATTAAAATTCCGCAATTGGATCTGGAAAGAATATCTCTGCTACAAACACCTAATAAAGTATTGGCTGTTTTTTATAGAAAAGAAAATGCTATCTCTGATCTAAAACATAATTTTTCTTTGATGCTGGATGAAATACAGGATCCTGGGAATTTGGGAACCATTATCCGTACTGCAGATTGGTTTGGAGTACAGAATATTATCTGCAGTAATGAATGTGCCGATAGTTATAACCCTAAGGTTGTGCAGGCGACTATGGGTAGTTTAGGGAGGGTAAATATTATTTATGAAGATCTGGTAAACTTTATTAAGAGTAATAAAAATGTAAAAATCTATGCTGCCACTTTATCGGGCAAAAGTATTTCAACATTTAAAGATGTAAAAAAAGGAATTATAATTATTGGTAATGAATCCAACGGGGTTTCGGAAAAATTATTGGCACTAACAGATGAGCAGATAACAATTAAAAGGCAGGGCGAAGCAGAGTCGTTAAATGCAGCTGTTGCCTGTGGAATTATTTTATCGCATTTGGTGTAATAATTTATCCTTCTTCCACTAATTTTTTTATTTCAACCAATATTGGGTTCCAGCCTTCCCCATTATTATAAACATCTTTATATCTTTTTTCTCCTTCAGCCGCATTTTCAAAACCATCCTGTGTTACAGTTAAAGTTGTTTTGCCATCCTGCTCAGATAATTCATAGGTAACATTCAAATGATTTTCAGGAATATCATCATAAGATGCATTGGGATCTATAACAGTATATTTTAAAAGACTGTTTGGTTTAATGTCAATGATCTTTCCTGTTACAAAATCCATTTCTTTACCTTGATAATTTCCTCTCCATAGCAATGTACTCCCTGGCTTCCAATCAGAAATTGTTTCACATCCAAACATATATTTTTTTGTTTGCTCAGGATTTACCAAAGCATCCCACACTTTTGCAACAGGGGCATTGATAGTAATATTATTTTTTACAACAAGTTTACTCATTTATTTTATTTTTTAATTTTTAACAAGTGATGAAATCGTAAAAAGCTTTTTATGCCTCTTATATAATAAATGTTCATGTTTAACCTTCGGGTACATCAAGTTATTTTGTAGTCCTGGCACCAATTTTCTCACCAAGTTTTTCAAACTCTTTATCGTTAGGCTCCCATAGTTCGATCTTGTTTCCCTCAATATCAATGATATGAATAAATTTTCCGTATTCTACCGTTTCAATTTTGTCAACTATTGTTACACTGTCTTTTCTAAGCTCGTCAATAAGTGCTTCCAAATTAGCGACCCTATAGTTGATCATAAAGTCTTTTGTTGAAGGAGCAAAGTATTTCGTTTTTTCAGTAAATGGGCTCCACTGAGTAAATCCTTTTTTTGTAGTGTCTGCTCCCTGCCTCCATTCAAAAACTGCCCCATATTGGTTAGTATTTAAACCAAGATGAACCTTATACCATTCTCTTACCTTTTTGGGATCCTTGCATTTGAAAAAGATACCTCCAATACCTGTTACCTTTTTAATAGAAGATTGGTTGCCGGTAATTTTTGTAAGGAGTGAGTTAAAAGCGAAACCTAGTGCAAATATTGCAATTAGTGTCAGCGTAATTAATATTTTTTTTTGCATTTTGTTACAATTGAAGTTTTGAAATACTGCCTTTATGGTTACTGCGAACTTACACGGCCTGGCGATGTGGCGGCATTTGAAAATCGTCAGCACGGAACCGCAGTTGAATAAAGTTACAAAAGATGATGATAAGAACTAACAGCTCGGCGTTATTCGTCTGCCGGAACTGAAGCCGATTAGCGAACAAAAAGTTGAGAATATATTCGTCGCCCCGCCATATTGCCAAACCGCCTGTTGTGCGAAGTGTTTACTTTGATAGCAACTCGATTGTTAAACCTTCTATTGCTTTGGGATCTATGTAAAGACTGGCGTCAGATGATCTTCCCAAGAGATTGTGCAATTTCAAATATTTTCTTGCAGCTGTAATTGAATGTATTCGAATAACTATTTTTTCAATACTACCAACATTTGATTTTATTAACCGGATAGATGCACCTTGCATAAAATTATATACTTCTTTTTTACCCTGAATTACTCCAGGAAGTTTTGATAATTCTTTTTTATTATTAAGAGGGTTAATAGAACCCACTACAATTTCTTTAAGAGCTATTACCCCTAATGACCCCCCCTTTTGTTTTATGAGTTCTGCAGAATCACTTGTAGTCGCTTTCAATATCATATCTCTTTCCTTATAATCGCAAATAAATAGTCCGGCATCTTCTGGCAGAAGATTTCGCAAATTTAAAGTTGACCATCCTCCAATACTTCCATCTTTTTTTTTGTAGGTATTATATTCTATGGTATCATGAGCTATTTTTCTGGAATCCAACACTAAAATAAATTCTTCTGTAGGTTGGCGTGCCTCCAGCGCTATAGCATCAAACTTAGTTGTCTTTACCGAATCAAAGGAAACAAATTCAAAAGCTACATTTCCTAATGAAACAGCTCCACTTGAAAAACTTCCCCAAGTTTTGTACTCCCAGGCAACGGGTAGTTTTAATTCTTCTTTAAAGAGTTTAAATAATTTTTCTGCCTTTGGAGAACTCACAAAGAAATGGTCGATCTTATTTATTTGGGCATTTAATGAAAATGATAAAAATGTAAATGCGAATAAAATATACTTTTTCATGTTTCGACAATTTTAGAAGTTAGATAAATTTCGCACAACGGTGGGGCTTGGCGATGGCAGGGAATTTGAAATTCGTCTGCCCGTAACCGAAGCCGATTGAAAAAAAACTGACTCGTCCTAAAAAAAGTTGTCTGGTTTATAATAAAGATCCTGCATTCGGTTTACTAAGATAATTGATCCTGAATAAGGTTGATCAAAATACTTTTCATTGTGCGTGGGCAAACAATATTTTTGTTGCCGCAA
>DASYOS010000145.1:0-3838 GCA_036007525.1 Chitinophagaceae bacterium
CAATGGATCGGTAGTTCAGTTGGTTAGAATGCCGCCCTGTCACGGCGGAGGTCGCGGGTTCGAGTCCCGTCCGGTCCGCAAGACTTATTACTTAAACAAAAAAAAGCCTGTAAAACGTTTATTTACAGGTTTTTTTGTGCCCAGTGCAATTTTTTTTAACAGCCGTAATCTTGATGTTGATATAACCAAACTGCAGGCATATCTAAAATCAGATTCAGGTGTTGAAATACTCACAATCAAGGGAATAGGTTATAGATTTTTGATTAATTCCTAACTTAGCCTATTTTAAACGTTTGTATTCCTCTAATTAGTTTAACTTAAAGGGAATTCGAACACAAGTACTTCAGACATTGTAGGTATATTTTATAAAAGCATCAATTGAAAAAGAATCCCATAAAACAAGGCAAAAAAGATTTAATAACTGCCAATAAAGAACTTGCTTATCAAAATGAAGAAAAAGACAAGCGTGCCGCAGAGTTGATAATTGCAAATAAAGAACTTGTTTTTCAAAAAAAAGAGAAACAAAAGCGTGCAGCTGAATTACTTGTGGCTGATAAGGAGCTTGTTTATCAAAAAATAGAGAAGGGGAAACGTGCTGCTGAATTAATTATTGCCGATAAGGAACTTATTTATCAAAATGAAGAAAAAGAAAAACGTGCTGCTGAATTAATTATAGCTGATAAGGAACTGGTTTATCAAACTAAAGAAAAAAAGAAACGTGCCGCAGAATTGATTATAGCTGATAAGGAACTGGTTTATCAAACTAAAGAAAAAGGGAAGCGTGCCGCTGAATTGATCATAGCAAACAAAGAACTTGTTTTTCAAAACGAGGAAAAAGAAAAGCGTGCCGCTGAACTTATTATAGCTAATAAGGAACTTGTTTATCAAAACGAGGAAAAAGAAAAACGTGCTGCAGAATTATTTATAGCCAACAAAGAGCTTGTATTTAAGAACAAGGAAAGAGAAAAACGTGCCGCAGAATTGATCCTTGCCAATGAAGAGCTTGCTTTTCAAAACGCGGAGAAGGAAAAGCGGGCTACAGAATTAATTATTGCTAACAAAGAGCTTGCCTTTCAGAACGAAGAAAAAGAAAAGCGTGCTGCAGAGCTAATCATAGCCAATAAAGAACTTGCCTTTCAAAATAAGGAAAAAGAAAAACGGGCAACTGAGTTAATTATTGCCAATAAAGAACTGGCATTTCAAAATAACGAGAAGGAAAAACGTGCAGCCGAATTAATTATTGCCAATAAAGAGCTTGCCTTTCAGAACGAAGAAAAGGAAAAGCGTGCAACCGAATTGATTATTGCAAACAAAGAACTTGCATATCAAAACGAGGAGAAAGAAAAACGTGCTGCAGAATTAATTATTGCTAATAAAGAGCTGGCCTATCAAAATGAAGAAAAGGAAAAAAGAGCTGTAGAATTGATCAATACTAATAAAGAACTTAAAAAAGCAGAGTTCAATACGCAAAGAGCCCGTGAGGAAGCAGAAAAGGCCAATCAGGCTAAGAGTGTGTTTTTAGCCACTATGAGCCATGAGATACGTACACCAATGAATGGTGTAATTGGAATGACTGACCTTTTGCTGGATACAGATTTAACCATAGAGCAAAATGAATATGCAGAAACGATAAGAACCTGCGGTGACAATTTATTAAATGTAATAAATGATATTTTAGATTTTTCCAAGATAGAATCAGGGCAAATGGAATTGGAGCAAACGGTTTTTGACCTGCGTACATGCATTGAGGAAGTGCTGGATATTTTTGCGATAAAAGCATCTCAACTAAAGCTGGACCTTATTTACCAGATTGCTTCCGAGGTGCCTTCACAAATTATTGGCGATAGTTTGCGGGTAAGGCAGGTTCTTATTAACCTTATTGGTAACGCTATAAAATTTACGCACCAGGGGGAAGTTTTTATAGAAGTTAAATTAGCTAAAACTTTGGAAGACGGACAGCTTGTGTTATCATTCGCAGTACATGATACCGGAATTGGCATTGCGGCAGATAAAATAGATAGATTATTCAAAGCGTTTTCACAAATAGACTCATCAACTACACGCCGCTATGGCGGTACGGGATTAGGGCTTGTTATTTGTGAAAAACTTGTGGGATTAATGGGTGGAAAAATTCAAGTTAAAAGCAAGCAGGACAAAGGAACTGTTTTTACCTTTACTATGATCACAAGTGCCAGTACCGACCCCCTAAGAACCTATGTGCATAATAATCTTGCTGATTTAGAGAATAGAAAAATTTTGCTTGTAGATGATAATATCACAAATTTACGAATTTTAAAAGAGCAGCTGGAGCAGTGGAAACAAGAGCCTACATTAGCAAGATCGGGCAAACAAGCATTGCAAATATTACAACAGCCTCCAGGTTATGATCTTGTAATTACTGACATGCAAATGCCGGATATGGATGGCATTGGATTATCACAAACTATCCGCCAGCTTTATCCAACATTGCCCATCATATTGCTAAGCTCCATAGGTGATGAATCCTATAAGCAATATCCGGGTTTATTCCAAGCCATTCTAACCAAGCCAATTAAGCAAAATATATTGTACACGCTTGTTTTAAATGAGTTAAAAAACAATAATAACATTGAGAATAAAAAATTGCATGAGGAAAAGATCAGCAATGTTCTATCTAAAGATTTTTCAAAACGATTCCCTCTCAATATTTTAGTTGCAGAAGATAATCTAATTAATCAAAAAGTAGCAACCAAGATTCTAAATAAGCTTGGATATGAGTCTGACATTGCAAAAAACGGCATCCAGGCTTTGGAGATGTCTGAAGAAAAGGCGTATGATTTAATTTTGATGGATGTACAAATGCCGGAACTGGATGGGCTTGAAGCAACAAAGATAATTCGTAAGCGGCCAGGCAAACAACCGGTGATAGTTGCGCTAACTGCTAATGCAATGAAAGGTGATAAAGAAGAATTTTTAGATGTGGGGATGGATGATTATATAAGCAAGCCAACAACTATGCAAAGCCTTGTTTCCGTTATAAAAAAATGGGCAATAAACGTAAGACATGAAATCAAATTCTGAAGATTAAGGGGCGTTACTTTCCTTTTAGCCTTTCCTCACTTCAATACATTTGCTACCTTGCCCTAAATTTGTAAATTACATTTTGATATTTAATTATGGCAGAAGTTTTTAAAAGACAATTCCTTGATTTTGAACAACCGATAAAAGAGTTGTATGAGCAAGTTGAGGATAATAAAAGGTTGGCATCAAAAAATCTTAAAATGGATTACAGCCCAATTATCAAACAATTACAGGAGAGTATAATTGTAAAGCGAAAAGAAATTACAGAACGATTGACTCCATGGCAAAAAGTTCAGTTGAGCCGGCATCCTGACAGGCCTTACACATTAGAATATATTGATAAAATGTGCACCAACTTTGTTGAGTTGCATGGCGATAGAAATGTAAAAGATGATAAAGCCATGATAGGGGGTTTTGCCCAAATTGATGGAGAAACTGTTATGATGATCGGGCAACAAAAAGGTACTAATACTAAGATGCGCCAATATAGGAACTTCGGTATGGCAAATCCCGAAGGTTACAGAAAAGCATTGCGTTTAATGCGGTTGGCAGAAAAATTTAATAAACCTGTTGTTACATTGATTGATACCCCCGGTGCTTTTCCCGGATTAGAAGCTGAAGAACGTGGGCAGGGAGAAGCAATAGCAAGAAATATTTATGAAATGCTGCGATTAAAAGTTCCGGTTATATGTGTAATTATAGGTGAAGGCGCCAGTGGCGGGGCTTTGGGCATTGGTGTAGGCGACAGGGTTTTTATGTTGGAGAACAGCTGGTATAC
>DASYOS010000146.1:0-15813 GCA_036007525.1 Chitinophagaceae bacterium
CCAATGCGAAGTACACGGCTCCCATCTTTTGAACATTTTTATTTTTGTGATCAGAGTTAGGTGGATTGGTGTTATCATGAAAGTACAATCCATCAATGATGATATAACTTCCGTGTATTTGAAAGATGTTTCCGTTAAGGATACCCCAATCAGGATTGGTGAATGCCGGCAAAGGCCCTGCACCATATTTTACAAAAACATTACTCAATATCTCTCTTGGCGTGATAGTAATGATATCTGCCCCAACTGCATAATTTGAAAACACTATTGGCTTATCTGCCGTACCGGAACTTTTAAAAACAAAACCTCCTTTGTACGAAGAACCATTTGCAAATAAAATACTATCGCCGGGCAAAAACTTATTTTTTTCAAGATTAGTACAACTCAACCAGGCAAGGTCTTTTGCTTTTCCGGAGTTTGCATCATTACCAAATCTGCTGTTAATGTAATACGTATCAGCCATTGCCACCTGTGATATAAATATTACCACAATAGTAAATGAAAGGGTAAATAATATTTTCTTATACAAATTCAATTGCTGGTATGTTATCATTTTTTTTCAAATGAAATAAATCCCATTTCTTTCATCCACATTTCACAAAGTGGTTTCCATAATTCTGTAGAGCCGGGATTATTATTTATATTAATTGCGTGCCCGCCTTGCGGAAAAACATGAAAACTTGTTGAAACTTTTTTTTCGAGCAAGGCCTGGTAAAATAATAAACTGTGTTGTGGCAACACTCCTTTATCATTGAAAGCATGAACCATAAAACAAGGCGGCGTTTGTGTAGTTACTCTATTTTGCGAAGAATATTTTTCAATTAGTTTAGGCACAGGATTGGGACCGAGAAGACTTGTACGACTTCCTTTATGAGCATATTTACCCATATCAATTACAGGAGAAATCAGTATCATGAAATTAGGATGAAAAGAAAACACATTAATACTGTCTTTAATCGAAGTCACATCATCAAAACTTGTAGCAACCAATGATGCTAAATGACCGCCTGAAGAAGTGCCCATCACTCCAATTTTATCTTTTTGAATACCCCATTTAAATGCATTTGCTCTTACAATCTGTATTGCCCTTTCTGCATCCTGCAAAGGCCCCAATTCTCTTTGAATTAAATCTGCCGAGTTTGGTAAACGATAATTTACAACAAAGGCACTCATGCCAAGTGTATTAAACCATTTGGCTAATTGAAAACCGCTAAGATTTAAAGTAACATGGGAATATCCACCTCCCGGGAAAATCACCACCGCGGCTCCGTTGTTATCATCTTTAGAAGGGAAAAAAGAATAGATACCTGGGTTTGAAATGCGTAAAGCCCTTTCGTTAACAATGCTGTCTTTTATTTCTAATCCTTTGGAATTGGGCATTTTTCCTTTTTGCCAAAGTGGAATAAATTCCTGGGCTGATGTTTTGCATACAACCCAAATAGAGATAAAAAAAAATAATATATTTTTCAAATGCATTTTATCTATAACTTAAAATATTTTTTATACCTCATCAGGGCTTCCAAGTAATAATAATCAGCATATGGCAATGGGGAATCAACTTCTGAGTTTCTAGGTAAGTGCGCTACACTATGTTTCAAAATAAAACCTCCATTTTCTCCAATCCTGGCTTTATATTCAGACGAAGAAAGTGTACGCAAAATAATTTCAACAGTGCTCAAATATTTTTTTGCTAATGTTGGGTCGCTGTATCCGGCAAGTTCGATTAATGCAGAAGCCAGAATCGCCGAAGATGATGCATCCCTATAAGTGTTCGGAATCCCCGGTGCATTAAAATCCCAGTAAGGGATTTTATTTGCAGGAAGGTTGGGATGACTTAAAATAAAATCAGCAATTCGTTGTGCCTGGTCTAAATATTTTTTATCTTTTGTTTCACGATACATCAATGTATAGCCATATAGTCCCCATGATTGTCCACGTGCCCACGCTGATTCATTAGCAGCTCCTTGTGCTGTTTCCTTTTTCATAACGTTGCCTGTTTGCGGATTATAAACTACTACGTGATAAGTACTATTATCCTGCCTGAAATGATTTTTCATTGTTGTATTGGCATGTTTAATTGCAATGTTGTACAATGAACGGTCACCGGTTTCTTTCGCAGCCCAAAACAATAATTCAAGATTCATCATATTATCAATAATTACTCTGAACATTGAGGTATCATTAGACTTACCCCATGATCGAATGCATCCAACTGTAGGATTAAATCTTGAAGCAAGAGACCGGGCAGAATTTATCAGTATCTTTTTATACTCTTCATTTGGAGTAATACGATTAAGATTGCCATAGCTGCAATACATCATAAAACCAAGATCGTGTGTGCCTTTATTGTACTGCTCTTTTTCCATCAGTTTTATCTTTTTTAATGTCTCAGTAAATAAAACTTCGTCCTTTGTATTTTCATAGAGGTAGAGCAAGGTGCCGGGATAAAAACCAGCTGTCCAGTTATCTGAAGTGGCTGTTCTCAAAGTATCTTTAGTAAACGACCGAGGCATTACTCCTTCGGGGATTTTTGTTATAAAGTACTTATACTGTGTTGCAGCATCCTGCAAATTCTTATCGATCCATTTCGCAGAAATATCAGTATTTGATGTACTTTGTTTTTTTGTATTAGCACAACTTAAGAAAAACAAAGAAATGATCATAACAGCGGTAGGGTGAAATAGTTTTTTCATTCTTATTATATTAAATTATGTAATAATTAGCATTTTTAAACTCAGCTAAAAAAATTTAAACATGCTTCCTTTTTTGCGTGAAGAATATTTTGATAAGCTTGATTAAGAACGTACTTTTAAAAAATTTATTTACCTGTCCCATCATAAGCCCCAATATTTGTTTTTATACTTTTATTCAACTTGTTTCCGTAGTAATCGCTATCACCAGATTTTTCAATAACCGCCCCGCTGTATAAGGCTGGTGAGTTTTTTTTAATAATGTATCCGTATACTTTGCCCGCTTTAGTAAACTGCGGATCTTTTATCAATGCATTTGCATCAGGAAAAACATCTGGTGGCTGCACACCAAAATAAATGTTGGTGTTAAAAGAAATATTTGTTGATGAGCCATAAAACCAGGAAGTGTTTTTTCCCTTAAAATAAAAAATATTATTTTTAAAAAAAGCGCCATTGGGAAATACCTGCCACTTATTTAATTTAATAACCACTACATCATTGCATGTTTCATCTGCATAAAACACATTGTTGTAGCATTGCAATCCCTCTACCCTTCCGGAGAAATAAGCTCCCTGCCTTTTATTATTTTCAAAAATGTTGTAGCGTATAATGGTCCCGATATTAAAGTTTTTTGGATCGGCGCCAATACCAGGTCCGCCGGTAGCAGTAACCCCGCCCAGTTCATTATCATGAAGGTAATTGTATTGGATAATAGTACGTTTTGTTTTGTAATCCGCATCAATACCTCTTGCATCGGTATCGCCTTCGTTGTAAACCGTGTGTTGCGCCTCATTATATTGGTATACCACGTCATCGGTATTAAAGTTGAAAACCGCATTGCCTGAAATTTTTTCACCGCAGGAATCAAAAATATTTTTTTCTATCAGTACATTTTTAGCTACACGGACAATGAGCCCGTTGCCGGCTATTTTTTTAAAAATATTGTTACGGATAATAATGTTATCCCATGGCACCCAATTATCTTTTTTGCCAACATCAATACTGTCTCCGAACCTGGAATTTGCGGTACGGTTACTCCATTCTGATTTGAAATTTAAACCGGTTCTGCTAAGATTTTCAAATCTGCTTTGCTCCACTTTTATATCAGTAAACCAACTCGGCTTTTTTGTTCCTTTCACTAAAAATAATACGCCGCCATAATACCTTGTCTGGTCTGTTTTTCCATCATCCCAGGCATCATGACTGCTGTTTACATCAAATACTTTTATGCCAGAAAAATAAATGTGTTCCAGTTGTCCGGCATTTTCATTAACAATGTATATTCCACTAAAAATATCGCGTTTTGTTACACTGTTGCGGTGATTGGTAATAGCAAGGTTCTGTATTTGGAAATGTGATTTATTGTAAGCATACACAGCACATGAATCGCCTCTGCCATCAATGATTGCCTGATCTTTTCCGCCATAATTTTGAAAGATGATGGGTTGGTGTTTTTTGCCGCTTGATGTAATAACCAAAGTGCCATTGAATGTTTGCCCTGAACGAAAACTAATACGGTCGCCGGGTTTGAATTGAGTATTGCTTACTCTATGCAATGTTTTCCATGCAGTTGTAGTGCTCCTTCCATTATTTCCATCATTCCCTTTTTCAGCATCTACATAATAAGTGATTGCCTGTGAAAAAAGTGAAATAGTTAGGAAAGAAATCAGCAGACAAAAACACTTTATTATTTTTATCTTTTCATATCTACGTAAAATATCCTGAATTTTTTTAGCTATTAATTTAAAATATTGGTTAATAAATAGCATAAATAATTGCAAGTGATTATTTAAAAATTTAATCGGCGGGGTTGCATAAACGAGCTAACCTACATCTTATTTATTCCACTTTAATACCCCGGGTTCTGCCTCATTCGTGAAGTTAAGTTAGCATCTATTACGTCTTGTGGAATAGGCAGTAAAGTATCTCTCAGCGCTATAGTAATTGCTGAAATTTTATTATACAATTTTACTCTATCTACAAGTTTACTGGTTCGCACTAATACATATCTTCTATCTTCTTCAGAAAATAGTTCCCTTGATCTTTCATCCAGTATAAAATCAATGGTTATTTGTGAGGCTGTAACAGGTGTAGCATTAGCTCTTGAACGCAAAACATTAATTGCAACTGCAGCTCCTGCTAAATCACCCAATCGGAAATTAGCCTCTGCAAGAACCAAATATGTTTCTGCGGTACGTAATAAAACCTGGTCGCTATATTGAGGATCAATCAATACATCCACAGGGCTCGCATAATCCCATTTTCTAGTACTTGGCCAATTAGGATTATTTAATTTTTCAATGCCCGTATTATCAAGAAAAAGTGTATCCCCTAATTTATACGTCGTTCCTGTTCGGGGGTTGGTGCCTGAAGGAATGAACCCGGCATCGCGAAGAATATAATAATAGCGCCATAAAAAAGCAGAACCTCTTTCATCATTTGCTGCAAATAAACTTAAAGCATATCTTGTTGGACTAAGTCTGCCAATTCCCCGGCCTCCATTTTCAGCTGAAATTTGAATTGGGTTTTTGCCTCCCACGATAATGCTCCAGTATCTATTAACCCACATTCTCCGCATAATATTATTGGCTTCTCCACCAATTACTAATTGTTCATTTTGTATTACCCATAAAGCCTCGGTGTTACCCTGGCTTCTTTTGGAATTACCTTCAATAAACATATCGCCAAAAGGAGTTCCAGCATTATTTCTATTAATCCCATAACGGGCAGTAACTAACTTATAAGCTGTATTAGATATTACTTTTGTAGCTTCAATTTTAGCCTTATCATATTGCCCCATAGCGAGATAAAGTTCTGCCAGGTAATGTTGCGCTGCACCTTTAATAAGCCTGATATCACTTGATGAAGCATCGGGCAAGTTTTGTGAAGCAAACAATAGATCTTCTTCCATTGCTTTCCTTACTTCAGCAATCGGGGTTCTTTCCCAATCTGTTCTTATGTTTGATCCGCTTGATTCTGTAAGTGTTAAAGGAACATCGCCCCATAAATTAGTGAGGTGGCGATAGCACCATGCCCTAATACATCTTGCCTCAGCCAGAATACGGTTCTTCTCTGCCTCTGTCCAATTAATACCAGCATTTTTGGACCGACCAATTAAAGTATTTGCTGCATTAATTGTTTCGTAGAGCCAAGTGAACACATGGCGATAATGTGGTACTGAAGGGTTATTAAATGTTCCATACAAATTAAAAACATCCATCAAGCCATCACGATAATTACCGAATACATTATCAACGCCGGCAACAGCCTGCATATTCATGATAAAATTAGTTGATGTAGGAGAATTATTAAAAGGCTCTCCAGAACGGTATCTTCTAACTTCATCATGTAACCCATTCAATGCTAGTTCAAACCCATCTTTATTTTGAAATAATAAATCTGCCGTTAATACACTCGGGGTCTCTTCTTTTAACCTGTCTTTGGAACATGTGGCAAACATGAGGGTAGTAATGAAAGCCAATATTAATTTATTCAATATTTTCATAATTATTTTTTTAGAATTAGAAGCTGATATTAAGTCCTACTACAAATTCTTTTTGAAGAGGAATAACTGTTTGTGAAGTGAATTCAGGATCGAGACCTGTCCATTTTGTAAAGGTGAAAGGATTTCTTGCTTCCAAATAAACTTTCATCCGAGACAATTTTGAGCTCTCCAAAAATCTTCCGGAAAAATCATATGACAATAAAATATCCTTTACTCTTACAAAACTGCTATTTTGAACAAAGGACACCGGCAAACCTTTGGTTGCTCCTTTTACATTTGCATAAAAGTCGTTGGTAGGATTTGTTGGAGTCCACCAATTTTTAACTATTGTAGTATTTCGAACCCCATCACCAACATTATTATCAGACATTAAGCTATTTGGATCGGTACGGCCCTGCACTCCATGAACAAAAACGTATAAACTAATATTTTTGTATCTGAATGTATTACCCAATCCCCATGTAAAATCAGGTTCCCCGGTTGAAAAAATAGTTCTATCATATTGGTTTATTATGCCGTCACCATTCAGGTCACGTATTTTGGCAAATCCCGGGCTAACTTTACCCTGGGGTGTATTTACTGTATCATCATTTAATTGGTATACACCATTAAAAACGTATCCGAAGTCTGAGCCAATAGGATGACCAATAAAATAACGGCTTAATGTGTCATCTTTCCCATCACCATATACATCAGCCCATTTATTTCTGTTGATGGTGAAATTTGCATTCGTGGTCCAGGTAAAATCTTTTGTTTTTAAGTTTACGATGTTTAAACCAAGCTCAAATCCATGGTTAGTGGTTTTACCTATGTTTTGTGTAACCTCCGGTATTCCCTGTACAGGAGAGATTTTCCTTGTTAATAAAAGATCGTGGGTTTTTACATCGTAGTAATCAATGGTTCCGAATATTATGTTTTTCAATATCGAAAAATCAATTCCAATGTTTCCCTGTGTGGAAGTTTCCCATCTCAAATCCGGATTGTTAAGAGTTGTAGGAATATAGCCAGCAGCAGTTTGATTTCCTTCCACGTAAGAACGGGTAGATAATCTTGCAAGTGTTTGATAGGGCGTAATTGCCTGGTTGCCTACACTACCATATGAAAGTCTTAATTTAAGATTATCTATAATCTTATTTTGAGAAAAGAATTTTTCATTGGTTATGTTCCATCCAACTGCTACAACAGGAAAAAATCCAAATTTATGATTATCTCCAAATCCTGAATAACCATCCCTGCGGGCAGTAAATGTTAGCAAATACCTGCTGTCATAATTATAATTTAACCGGGCCATTTGAGAAATGAGAGTCTCTTTTTCGAAGGAGGTTCTAGGTACTGCAAATGCGGCTACGTTAGCCTGGTAAAAGGTAAGTATATCACTGGGGAACCCTTCTGCAGATAATGTGTTAGAAGTTGTATTTCGATATTCATAACCATATAAAGCAGTAAGGCCGAAAGTATGTTTATTAAGAGTACGTTCATAATTCAATATGTTTTCAAGCGTATAGTTTCTTACAATGCTATTGGTTTGAGAAAGTGTACCATTATTTTGAGAGCCGGATCGTGTATTTCTACCATAATATGTATTTATAGTTCTGCCTTGGTAATCCATACCGGTATTAAGTCTATAACTTAATCCTGAAATAAATGGAACTTTAATTTGAAGGTAATTTGTCGTAAATACTTTATACGTATTGTCAATGCTTTTTGCGAGCGTCGGCGCTAAAGGGTTGGCAAAATATTTATCTTCCGGCCATGGGTAAATAGTCGGATTACCCAAAGAATCAAAAGGGGTTGTGAGAGGATTAAAAGTATATGCACCATAGTCTCCAGCAAAGGTTGCAGGCAAACCACTTCTGTCATTATATGACAATTGTGTATTGGTTCCGTAGGTTAACCAGGGGGTTAAGTTTGCTTCTAAATTTATGCGGCTGGAATATCTTTGATATTTGTCATTTACGGCAACGCCTTTTACATCCAGATAACTTAATGAAGCATAATATTTAAAATTGGTGCTTCCGCCCCGAGCGCTTAAGACATGTTGTTGCTTAAATCCTGTACGGGTTGCTAAGTCAAGCCAATTTGTAAAATTTTTTGAATTGTAAATAGCTCTTTCAGAAAGTGTTACCGCTCCAATGCCTTCTCGTTGTACTTTAAAATTGTAAAAATCCTCACCTTGCAAAACCGGCGGTAGGTTACTAAATTCCTGCACACCTGCAAAACCATCGTAAGATATAATGGGCTTTCCGCTGGTTCCTCTTTTGGTAGTAAGCAAGATTACACCATTCGCTGCCCGTGATCCATAAATAGCTGCAGCTGAGGCATCTTTTAAAATATCAATTGACGCAATATCAGATGGATTAATATCAGATATACTTCCATTGTACGGAATACCATCTAATATAATAAGAGGTGCAGTACTGGCCAGAACTGATTTTCTGCCTCTAATAAGGATGCTTACCGAGCTACCTTCAGCTCCCCCGCCATTTGTATTTACAGAAACACCAGGCAGTGCACCTTCCAGTGCCTGAGCAAAATTTGAATTAGGTAGATTTTCTAATCTCTGTTTGTCTATTGAAACAACAGAGCCCGTAACATCTTTTCTTTTTTGAGTTCCATAACCAACTACAACTACAGCATCCATAGACTGGTTGGTTTTTTCCATTTGAACATTTGTGGTATTTCCCTGTGTTTGCGTAATTTCTTTATCTGTAAAACCTACAAAAGAAAATACGAGAATATTACCTGAAGTTTTGGTCGCATTAATCCGGTAAAGCCCATTGGCATCCGTGGTTGTGCCGTTATTTGTGCCTTTAATTATTACAGAAACATTTTCCAGAGGTTTGGCATCCATATCAGTAACCTTTCCTGTAATAACAGTGGATTGGGCTACTACATTACTAGGAAAGATGACTAATAGAAAAAAAGAAAATATTACAAAACTTAATTGTTTTATTATCATAGCAATTGTTTGGAATTAATAAAAAATGATATACAGTGGCCGGTTAATGTTGGTTAAAATTATCAGAAAAGAATTCTTCTCCAAAATATGGTATTAAAGTAAGAGTAATTTTTTGTTTAAAACGCTGCGGGGATAAAATCCCTATTACAACGATTGAAATAAATTAATACCAGCATTTTTTATTTTATTAATTTCGTTAAAGCCTGATAACAAAGGCACCATATGAAAAAAGGGATTACACTAAAAGACATTGCTACAAAATTGAATATGTCAATTTCCACAGTGTCAAAAGCACTTAGCAATGATAATTCTATAAGTAAACTTACCAGGGAAAGAGTACAAAAACTGGCGGAGGAATGGAATTACATTCCAAATGAAGCTGCACGCCATTTTAAATTAAATAAAAGTTTTACAATTGGGCTAATTATCCCTAACCTGCTGGATCAATTTTATGTATTGGCAATAAATGGAGTGGAAGGGATTGCAAACAAAGAAAAATACAATGTTATTCTTACCCAATCTCATGAAGATGTAGTGAACGAAGAGAAGATCACCAATATGATGATTAGTAACAGGGTGGACGGAGTAATAGTTGCCATAACCAAGAGCACAGTGAATATGCAGTTGTTTCAGAAACTAATATCCATAGGTATTCCAGTAGTATTTATTGCCCGTGAGCCTCAAAGTGATTCATTTAATTTTGTTTCGGCCAATAACCTCGAAGGAGCGTTTATGGCAACTAAGTTTTTAATTAAAAAAGGTCACCGGAGGATCGCTCATATAATGGGACCGCAATCTATGCAAACATCCAAGGTTCGCTTTGAAGGATATAAAAAGGCATTATTAAAACACAATATACCTTTTGATGCGAAACTTGTAAAAGTTGTTGATTTTTCCGAAAAATCTACTGCGATCGCGATGAAGCAGTTAATGACATCTGAAAAATCGCCTACAGCAATTTTCGCTTTCAAAAATTATATTACATTGGATGCTATAGAGTTTCTGAAAAATAAATATCCTGATAAACTAAATGAAGTTGATTTTGTTGGTTTTGGAAATCTGCCTTTATTACAATATCTGGATCATAAGCCCATTGCTTCCATTGAAGAAAACTCCTATCAGATCGGGCTTGAAGCAGCCCAGCTTTTATTCAAAAAAATTAAATTACAAGAGTCAGAAGTAAAAGAGATTTCGCATGTAAAAGTGCCTTGCAAGTTGGTTATTCATTAAAAGCAGTATGGAATAATTATCGGCCCATCCATCCTCCATCAACTGTAATAATACTGCCATGCATATAATCTGATGCCTTTGATGCCAGGAAAACAACCGGGCCTTTAAAATCATCAGGCTTGCCCCAACGGCCGGCTGGTATCCTCTCCAGAATAGATTTATTTCTACCCTCATCTTCCTGTAATGCTGCTGTATTATCAGTAGCAATATAGCCCGGGGCAATTGCATTTACATTCACACCTTTTGATGCCCATTCGTTTGCAAAGGCTTTGGTAAGCCCGCCAATAGCGGATTTGCTGGCAGTATAACCTGGCACATTAATACCGCCCTGAAAAGTAAGTATAGAAGCAGTAAAAATAATTTTCCCATTTTGTCGATTTAGCATTTCTTTTCCCAATTCACGGGCAAGTATAAATGGAGCGTTTTGATTTACAGCTATTACTTTATCCCAGTATTCATCAGTATGGTCTGCTGCAGGATTACGCAATATAGTACCGGCATTGTTTACTAAAATATCAATTTGCGGATGATCTTGTTTTACCTGTTTTATAAATGCATGCAAGCTTTCCCTATTACCAAAATCACATTGATACGCGTAAAATTTTTTGTTGAGTGCCTTCACTGATTTTTCAATGTCACTACCCTGTAATTCTAGATTAGCTGAAACACCAATAATATCAGCGCCTGCTTCTGCTAAGGCTTCAGTCATTGCTTTACCAATGCCCCGTTTGCAACCCGTTACCAATGCAAGTTTCCCATCTAACCGAAATAAATCTAATATTGATTTCAATGAAAAAAATTTTGATGAATATTTTAAATTTTTTAAGAAGCCTTACGAACAACTACTGTAAGAGGATTCTCTATTTTTTCTTTATAAGACTTGAGATAATCAAACCATTTTTGCGAAGATGTATATGATCCCGCTTTATCCCACGCAGCTCCATGAAAATAAATTACAGGCTGGCCAGTTGTTGCCTGCACCACAGCAAGTAAATGTTCTTTATTCAGCAACATTTGTTGCACCGGTTGTTCAAATAAACACCCCACACCTGTTGTTCCGTACTTATTATCTGTAGGTTCCCAATATCCCATTATTCCTGCACTTTCATCCATCCATGATGAACCAGGCGTTTTTCTTTTTATTATTCCTGCAACCACCGGTAAAGTTAATGATTGATCAAAGCTATATACAGCTTCCACACGACTCATTTGTGAACCTGCATCTAGAGATATAGTTTTTACAACTTTTACTTTTTGCGAAGCAACTTGCCATTCATCAAAGATTAATTGAAATGTAGATCTCAGTGGACCATTGTCTAACACCTTCCAGGTGCGGTAATTTTTTGAATACCAGATCGTATCATTCTTATAAGGAGCCATGTTGCCTGCACCTAATGAAAAACCTACGTGATAATAATCCACACCATCACCATGATCAATATGATATTCACCACGTTTGTACCGTTCATTAATTACAAGTTTATCGGTGCGTTTTACCCATACATCTGTTCCATATGCATTTTCCTTAGTTCCTTCAAGCGCTTTGCCATACATACGAAAAGCGATCTTATCGTTTTCCCATGCAAAATCATCTTTGCGTTCGGGAACATAACGGGCATAAGTTTTTGAAGCGAAAGTGGCAGGCTTTCCTTTCTGGAATTGCAATATCAATTTGCTATTTGCTTTAACCGTTACAAGTATCAGCAAATTTTGTACATCCTGCCTACCCCGATATTCCAACTGATAAGGAGTTTGTTGTTTTGTTTTTGAATTGATAAGGAAAAAGTTTGTAGTATCAATCTTTTGATTTGAAGACAAAACATCTTTCCATGGAATAGCCACTACTTCTTCTCTGTCAACTTTTAATGAATTGCTGATTTCGATTACCCCCTGGCAATAACTACCAAATAGTAAAAAGAAAAATGCTGATATAAAAAGAAAAACCGTTCTCATAATTTTTTATTGATTTCTGTCATGATAAGAAGACAAAATAATTAATTGGTGGGGTTTACCCGATAATTTTATTTCAATTCAGAAATAGCACAACCATCCATGTCACTATAATCTAAGTTCTCTCCCGCCATTCCCCAGATAAATGTGTAATTGCTTGTTCCGGCTCCGGAATGTATACTCCAGTTGGGAGAAATAACAGCCTGCTCATTCTGCATCCAAATATGTCGTGTTTCCTGCGGCTCACCCATAAAATGGCAAACGGACTGGCCTTGGGGTATTTCAAAATAAAAATAAACCTCCATACGACGATCATGTAAATGTGCAGGCATTGTGTTCCATACGCTTCCGCTTTTCAGTTCCGTCATTCCCATTTGTAATTGGCAGGTAGGAACAATACTATTCACTAATAATTTATTAATGATGCGGTGATTAGCTGTTGCTACATTTCCCAACTCTACTATTTCAGCATCCTGTTTTGTTACTTTTTTTGATGGGTAGGAATGATGTGCAGGTGCGGAATTAAGGTAAAATTTTGCAGGAAAGTTTTTATCAATAGAAGAGAATTGAACTTTTTTGTTTCCCTTTCCAATATATAACGCTTCTTTAAAATCAATTTCAAATTTTTCATCATCAGCCATTACAATTCCTTTTCCGCCAACATTTATTATTCCTAATTCCCTCCGCTCTAAAAAATAATTTGATTTTAAATTATCCGGGTTTGGTAATTCAATAATGCCTGCCACCGGCATTACTCCTCCTGCTATATAGCGATCATAATGACTAAGCGTTAAATTAACATTATCCGTTTCAAATATTTTTTCGATCAAAAAACTTTTTCTCAAATTCGTTGTGTCCATTTGTCTTACTTCTTCCGGACCAATTGCATACCTACTGTCAAAATTCATCTGAGTCGTTTATGTTTTAAAAAATTATTTTATACCTTTTCAATTGCACAAAAAATATTAGTGAGGAATTATGGAAAGTTATATTTTTTATTTAAAAAAATTAAATTAATGGAGTTAGACGAAAATAAAATTTGGCATGTAAGAGTGCCATTCAAACTTGTTCATCATTAAAGACAAAAAATAGCATCACAAATGATTAATTAGTTTTTAATACCAATCAATAAGGGGTTATACAATTTTGTATTAATTGCTTTTAACTTTTCAAGGGGGATTTTTATTACTTTCCTGTCATAAGTCATTAAGCCGTTAACTTCAATTTCCACATCGGTTGTTTGAGTATAAATTGCTGCGGATAATCCTTTTTTAATCCAATTCTGTAAGCTTATTACAAAAGACTCATATTTTAAAAATAGACTATCTGCATTTTTAAAGCTTTGATAGCCCCAGTTATTTTTGGTTTGCCATGTGTGATTTTCAACTGGTAAGCCTAAGCCCCCGTACTCACCCAATACCAATGCTTGCATAGCCCCGAAAAGATCAGCACGGGGCATTACAGGTGCAGGATAATTGTGAACATCAATCATGTGACCAACAAAATGAAAGTTGCCGCCGCTGGCACTATTCACTAATCTTGATGGGTCTTTTTGCATTGTCCATTTTGTGATCTCTTCTGTTTTAAATTGTCCCCATCCCTCATTGAATGGAACCCATACCACTATACATGGAAAATTATGCAAAGCTTCCATTATTGCTGACCATTCTTTTCTAAAAATATTCTCCGAAGCCTCTGTACGGATTTTATCTAAAGGCCCGCTTTCAATGCCCGGCCTTGATTCCCAGTGCTGATTTTTTAGATCGCCGCTTGGCATATCCTGCCATACAAGCATTCCCAATTTATCACAGTGATAATACCAGCGGGCGGGCTCCACTTTAACATGCTTACGAATTAAATTAAAACCCATTTCCTTTGTCTTTTCAATATCAAATTTTAAAGCTTCATCAGTAGGCGCTGTATATAAACCATCAGGCCACCATCCTTGATCTAATGGCCCGAATTGAAAAAGGAATTTATTGTTAAGCATCAGCCGTTGCACTCCGTTTGCATCAGGGGCAACAGAAATTTTTCTCATGGCAAAATAACTTTGCACAGCATCTACCGATTTACCTTTTTGGATAACAGCAATTTTAAGGTCATATAAAAAAGGATTGACGGATGACCATAACTTAGGATCGTTAATGTTTAAAGTGGCAGTTGTGTTTGCAGTTATTTCCTGCTCGGCTATTTTTGTATTTCCATCCCATGCGGAAATATTCAATCGATCACCTGCCAGGGCATTTTTAATTTGTGCTGAAACTGAAAGTGTTTTTTTATCAATATCCGGAGTTTGTTTTATCGATTCTATATATGTTGAAGGAACGGCTTCAACCCAAACCGTTTGCCAGATGCCTGTTACGGATGTATACCAGATGCTGCGTGGGATTTTCACTTGCTTCCCCCGGGGTTGAGGCCCATCATCTGTAGGATCCCAGACACTTATCGCAATTTCCTGTTGTGTTCCTTTTTTTACGAATGGAGTTATATTAAAAGTAAAAGGATCATACCCTCCTTCATGTGTTCCGACTTTTTTTCCATTTACATATACAATGCTTTGCCAGTCTACTGCCCCAAAGTGTAACAATAAATTACCACTTTTAAATTGCGCTGGTAATGAAATAATCTTTCTATACCAGAGAATACTGTCTTTCCCAACAGTTTTAGTTACTCCCGATAAAAAAGATTCTACGGCAAAAGGAACTACTATTTTACCATCGAATGATAAAGGAATTTTCTCTTCATCTTTTGGCTGAATTTTATAATCCCATTGTCCGTTTAAATTTATCCAATTGTTGCGTATCATTTGCGGACGTGGATATTCGGGAAGCGGATTGGAAATATTTACTTTATCAGCCCATTGTGATCTTATTCTTTCGTTTGTTTGCGCTGACAGGAAGGCTATAAATAAAATGCTACAAATAAATACAGTTAAAATATTTTTCATAAATAAAATTGAAACTTAAAGTAAATTAAAACAATATACTCTTACTTTCGGTTTAGAAATGAAATAGCTTCCATGGTAGATATTATAATACTATGAATTTAAAACAAACATGGCGTTGGTTCGGCCCTGATGATCCTGTGAGTTTACAGGATGTTTTACAAACCGGTGCCTCAGGCATTGTTACTGCATTGCATCATATCCCACATGGTGAGGTATGGCCTGTTGAAGAAATTAAAAAGCGAAAAAAAATAATTCAAGATGCAGGACTTACGTGGAATGTTGTAGAAAGCGTAACTGTTCATGAATCAATAAAAACACAAACCGGCAATTACAAGCATTACATTGATCTGTATAAACAAACACTCCGCAACCTTGCACAGTGTGAAATCAAAATTGTTACTTATAATTTTATGCCGGTTAATGATTGGACACGTACTGATCTTAATTATAAAATGCCGGATGGATCAAAGGCTTTATATTTTAACTGGTTTGATCTGGCCGTGTTTGATCTTTATATTCTTAAAAGAAAAAA
>DASYOS010000147.1:0-3925 GCA_036007525.1 Chitinophagaceae bacterium
CCCATATTACAAATAGTTCCTTTGCCGGTACAACTTATTGATTCGGCCCCTTCCGCAAAATATTCTACAACAGCACCTGTACCGCCTTTAACTGTAAGTATGCCGGCAACTTTTAAAATAACATCTTTTGCAGATGCCCAACCGCTTAATTTGCCGGTTAATTTTACACCTATCAATTTCGGAAATTTTAATTCCCATGGTAAGCCTGCCATAACATCACATGCGTCAGCACCGCCAACACCTATTGCAATCATTCCCAATCCGCCGGCATTTACTGTATGGCTATCGGTGCCAATCATTAAGCCACCAGGAAAGGCATAATTTTCCAGCATTACCTGATGAATAATTCCTGCACCCGGCTTCCAAAACCCAAGCCCGTATTTATTACAAACAGAAGCCAGAAAATCATATACCTCGCTGCTTTCATGCACAGCCCTTTCAAGATCTATCTTGCTGTTATCTTTTGCTAATATTAAGTGATCGCAATGAACAGTAGATGGCACTGCAACTTTTGTTCTTCCTGCCTGCATAAATTGTAATAGCGCCATTTGTGCAGTTGCATCCTGCATTGTTACTCTATCCGGAGCAAAATCTACATAGCTTTTTCCTCTTTCATATGCTCCGTTTGCGTCGCCCTGCCAAAGATGTGTGTATAAAATTTTCTCAGTAAGGGTTAAAGGCCTTTTTACTGCTTTACGTGCAGCCAGAACTTTTGTGCCAAAATTGGTATACATTTTCTTAATCATTTCTATATCAAATACCATGGCGTTACTATTTAAATGTCGGAGATATGTAGGAATTCTTTCAAACTTTAGTTAATTTGAAGTATGAAATATTTTAAAATGCAAATTTACAAAAATCGACTGATTGAAATATACTTAAGTTTGAATAGCAATGTTTTAAAATAATAACTTTTTTTAAATTTGCGGGCATGGATAAAATAAGAAATTTTATTGAGTGGCATGTGTTTGGGGTTTGTACAGCTATAGGTGAAAAAATGGGTATTGCCACTGCTGTCATAAGAAGATATTTTATTTACATTTCGTTTTTAACTTTTGGCTCTCCCGTAATATTTTATTTATTTATTGCTTTTTGGATGAACATCAAAAATTATATCCAAAGTACCAGGCGTAATCCGCTTAAATATCTTTAATCTTTCTTCTAACGATATCTCTTGTGGTTGTAATTAATTTATCTCATCATAATTACCAGGTTTTATTACAGAACTTAGCACGCCAGCTAAAAGTTAAGCCACAAAATAATTCTATAATTATTCCTTCAGAAATTGGAGAAGGCCTTATAAAAGTGATACAACTCCCCAATGGGTTACAGGCATTAATGATAAAAATTTTTTTTCATCAGGATGTGCAGATAAAGCAGGGAAATATAAATGAAGATGATTATGTTTTAAATTTTGATGAATCAGAAATGGCTGATAAGAAAAAAATAAGTTCGGTAAAAGTTATTAATTCATTTGTAAGATTAACAGGCTCTTCTTTTCGGCATTGGGAAATAATGAAAAAAAAATCCTCTGTCCAGTATCTGAAAATATTATTTAGTCAGGAGTGGCTTTCCGGTTATATAGGGCTCGGAGAAAAAATATCATTATTTGAAAATTATATACCCATTAAATCACAATCAGGTGAAAAGGAAAAATTAAATGAGGATTACCGCCAGGTTATAAATGAAATGTGGAATACAGATAACAAGGAATTTCTTCAGAATATTTTTTATCAAAACCGCGTTCTATTATTAATAGAGCAATTTTTTACGCGAATGCATGCTGCTTTATTAAACCCAAAGGGAAAATTTAAATTAACCACGGAAGATGTGGAAATATTAAAAAAAGTTGAGATCAAATTAAATACATTTACAGCAACACCTCCTAACATTGAGCTGCTCGCCAAAAAATATTCTATGGGAAAAGCTAAGCTGTCACAAGCTTTTAAGCAGGTATATGGAATTAGTATATATAATTATTATCAAAAACAGCGCATGCAAAGGGCGCATGAATTACTGTCAGCTCAGAATTTATCAGTAAAAGAAGCAGCTAAAAAATTAGGCTATACTAACATGTCTAATTTTATCTTAGCTTTTAAAAAACAGTTTAACACAGAACCTAAAAATTTAGTGGTATAATTTATTAAATTTGCCTTTATTAATTTTTTATAAATTAAAGAATTAAAATGCTAAGGATCGATTATTACCAAACTGACTATGCAAAAGTTTTACAAACTTTTGCTGATGTGATGAAAGCGAAAGTAAAAGATGATACTTTAGCTATACCTCAGGAAATTGCCACCGGTTATTTTAAAACCATTACACTCTCAAATGGTTTGCAATGCCTTGTATCTGATTATACATTAAATACTGAATTGTATTTGCAACGCAACAGCTCTAATGATGAGTTTTATATACTTAGGTTTGATGAAGTGTCTATCTCAGATACGCTAATGGTAAAAATTGATGATGATTATATTTGGGAGACAAAGCAGGACAGGGCTTCGGTTTTACTTAATAGCTCTTTATCTGATTTTGCTACTTCTGCAAGTGAAGGCACGGCCATTAGAAGCATCAACATACTGCTTACCCGGGAATGGCTTACCCAGTATTTAAACATTGAAAGCCTGGATGATATTCTTAAAAAATATTTGCTCTTAAAAACTCGAAGCTACAATTTTGCTCCTTTTGATATTGAGTACAGAACATGGTTTAATGAGGTTATGGAAGATACTGATTCGGCTATGAAAAATTCGATTGTTGAAAATCGTATCATGTTGATGATGGAGAAATTTTTGAATAGTTTATACCAACATTTTCATCAGCTAAGTGAAGCGGATATAATTAAAATACCAAATGATGAAGTAAAACGATTGATGGAAGTTGAATCCTATCTGGTAAAAGATTTTTCAATACCTCCGCCGCCACTTACATTTCTTTCCCGGGTAGCAGCTATGAGTACAACTACATTAAAAAATAAGTTCAAAAAGCTTTACGGAATTAATGTATATGAATATTTTCAGAAGAGCCGTATGCAGAAAGCAAAAGCTTTATTATTGTCACGTAAATATTCCATAAAAGAAATAGGCTCCCAATTAGGCTATTCCAACCTTAGCAACTTTGCTACAGCTTTTAAAAAAGAGTTTAACAGGCTGCCCAGCCAGTTGGTGCTTCACAAATAATCAAATGCAACATTTATATTACTGCTGCTCTTAAACGAACCAACTTTTCAATTAAATTTTCCAGGAGATGCAAGGGTAACATATTAGCGCCATCGCTTTTTGCAATTGATGGATTATGATGGGTTTCTATAAAAATGCCGTCTGCGCCTGTAGCAATAGCTGCTTTAGCAATGGTTTCGATAAGCTCAGGATTACCTCCTGTTATACCACTGCTTTGATTAGGTTGTTGTAAAGAATGGGTACAATCCATAATTACAGGGACATTATTCAATTTCATGGCAGTTATATTTCTAAAATCAACAACGAGTTCCTGATAGCCAAAACTATTTCCTCTTTCTGTAAGCATAACTTTTTTATTACCTGCTGTATTAATTTTTTCAATAGCAAATTTCATTGCTTCTCCATTTAAAAATTGTCCCTTTTTTACATTGACTATTTTACCGGTGTTGGCAGCAGCCACAAGTAATTCTGATTGCCTGCATAAAAACGCCGGTATCTGCAAAATATCGGTATAATTAGCAGCAAGGGTTGCTTCTTCTGAAGTATGAATATCAGTTATGGTTGGCACAGAAATTTTCTCTCCTGTTTTTTTAATTATTTCAAGGGCTATTTTATCGCCGATCCCGGTAAAAGATGAAGCACTTGTTCTGTTTGCTTTTTTATATGAAGCTTTAAAAACATAAGGAATCTGATATTTTTTGCAAATGGCAGCAACTGTTTCAGCTATTTCAATTGCCATTTGT
>DASYOS010000148.1:0-11000 GCA_036007525.1 Chitinophagaceae bacterium
GAAAAATATTTTTTACATATTCGGCGAAGATCCACCTGATCCTGAAAATGAAATAGAGCCAATTTATCTTTAACTCATTTATCTTTACGCTTATCAATAAATTTAATTCCCTTTAGGGTTAGGGCATGAAATATTATATAATAGCAGGTGAAGCATCCGGTGACTTACATGGAAGCAATCTCATTAAAGAATTAACAAAACTTGATGCTGCTGCAGAATACAGGGCATGGGGCGGTGATAAAATGAAAGCCCTGGGAATTCCACTGGTAAAGCATCACAAAGATCTCGCCTTTATGGGATTTGTAGAAGTGCTGAAAAACCTGCTTGCCATCATTAAAAATTTAAATTTTTGTAAGCATGATATCTTACAATTCAATCCAGATGCGCTAATCCTTATCGATTATCCCGGATTTAATCTACGCCTTGTAAAATGGGCAAAACAAAATGGGCTTAAAATAATTTATTATATATCCCCGCAGGTATGGGCATGGAAAGAAAGCCGTGTTAGCCTGATTAAGAAATATATTGATAAAATGATTGTCATTTTACCATTTGAAAAGGCATTCTATCAAAAGCATGGGTACGAAGTAGAATATGTTGGGCATCCTCTGGTTAGTATAGTTGAAGATTATATGCAGCAAAAGGAATTGCAGGTTACTAATTATGAATTACCTGAAGTAGCCATATTACCGCAGGCCACAGAGGATCTCAAAAAGCATTCAAATATAATTGCTTTGTTACCCGGCAGCCGGAAACAGGAGATTCAAAAAAAGCTTCCCATTATGTTGGCAACAACCATTTTTTTTACTGAATACGAGTTTATTGTTGCAAAAGCTCCCGGAATTACAGATGAGTTTTATTATAAATTATCTTCAGAATATAAAAATGTATCTGTTTCAAATCAAACGTATGCCATTTTAAAGCTTTCAAAAGCTGCCTTGGTTACATCCGGCACAGCAACACTGGAAACTGCCTTGTTTGAAGTTCCGGAAGTTGTATGTTATAAGGGAAGTTGGATATCCTATCAAATAGCCAAAAAATTAATTAAGTTAAAGTTCATCAGTCTTGTAAATCTTATTATGAATAAAGAAGTAGTGAAAGAATTGATTCAAAAAGATCTTACAGTTGAAAATATTAAACTTGAATTAAATGAATTGCTGACAAATGAAGCAAGGCAAAAGCAAATAGAAAATGATTACCGCGATTTAAAGAAGTTGTTAAGTGAGGGGGGAGACGCCTCTGCAAATGCTGCAAAAATAATTTATGAGTTTACAAAGTGAGTCTTACTTCCGCAATAGCTTTATCACTATAATTATCAGCGCTGCTAAAAACAACAGGATAGACAACCGGTTTATCCCATGCATATAGCCTATCCATTTACTATGTGGCCGGTTAGGGTCTTTCTTTTTTAAATAGAGATATTCTGCTATTTGCCGCCACACTCCCATTGTTTTGTTTTAAGTTATCATTAACCAATTTGTAAAACCTCACGAAAATAATTAGCGTAAATTACTTAAATAAAAAATATATAAAATGAAAATTCTTTTAACAGCTCTTACCTGTATTCTAATCGTAGGTTCAAGTTGTGCTCAAAAAGGCAAAAATAAAATGGGAAAATTTGCAGTTGTTAAAACAGATGCAGAATGGAAAAAACAACTAACGGCTGAACAATTTGCGGTTAGCCGAAAGGCTGGCACTGAAAGTCCTTATACCGGAAAATATTGGGATAATCATGAAAAAGGAATTTATAAATGTGTGTCATGTGGACAGGAACTTTTCATCTCAAATACAAAATTTGAAAGCGGAACCGGATGGCCAAGTTTTTACCAGCCTATCAAAAAGCAAAATGTTTTAGAAAAAACAGATAAAACTTTTGGAATGGCAAGAACAGAAGTACTTTGCAGCCGTTGCGGAGGACATTTAGGTCATGTATTTGATGATGGCCCTAAACCTACGGGTTTAAGATATTGTATGAACTCAGCTTCATTGGATTTTACTAAAACAAAATAATTTTTCGCTTAAGTATTTTTATAAATGATCCAGTATATCTTTTATGCTGGATCTTTTTGTATAATTAACATCAAAAAAGCGGTAGGTTATTTTTCCTTTTTTATTAATTATATAAACTGCAGGCACAGGTAAGTTTGCTCCATTGTTTCCATTTGCTTTTAAAAAATCAATCCCATATCCTTTATATTTTTCAACGGTTTTGTCATCTACCCTAAAAGCAACTTTATAGGCATTCATAATCTTTAATCCCTCATCATATAAAACAGGATAAGAAGCTTTTGTTTTTTCTATAGTTTTTGAAATATTCTCAGGCAGTTCAGGTGTAATTGCTAATACTGTAGCTCCTTTTGCTTTAATAAGAGTAATTGAATCTTCAAGCTGCTTTAGTTGTTTGTTACAATATGGGCACCATTGGCCACGATAGAAAATCAATACCACGTTACCTTTTTTTAATTGCTTTTTTAAATTTATTCTTTTACCGGTTTGATCTGTGGCGCTAAAGTCTGGAGCATTATCTTTTATGTTTAATCCCACAGGATAGGTTTGGGAATAAGATTGCACGTTGCAAACAATCAGCAGGAGAAATAGTATTTTTTTCATGAAAACTAATTTAATCAAAGTTACTTCTTTAATACACAACAGTTAGCACTATACTCCCTAATCCTATGTAAGCATTATTGCGTAAGTTATTTAACCCTACTTTTATACAAGAAATCTGCGTAGAAATTGGTAGTATGAAGAAAATTGTAAAGAAACATCCTTTGGCAATCCGATGGTTTCACTGGATAAATTTTCCTGTGCTTGCTGTTATGATATGGAGCGGAATATTGATTTATTGGGCTAACGATATTTATAAACTTGGCTGGGGTGATAAAACAGTTCTTAAATTTTTTCCGGATTCTTTTAATAAGGCTCTGAACATTCCATTCAGACTGGCAGAAGGAATGAACCTGCATTTTTTATTCATGTGGTTCTTTGCTATTAATGGATTTTTGTATGTATTGTACTTATTTATTTCAGGAGAATGGAGATTGATCTTCCCAAATAAAAAATCTTTAAAGGAATCATGGCGGGTTATACTCCATGATCTTCACATAAAAAAAGGGCTGCCACCACAAAAAAAATACAATGCCGCCCAGCGAATTGCTTATACAGGTGTGATCTTTATGGGCGTTGGCTCACTGCTTACCGGGCTTGCAATCTATAAACCCATTCAATTTAATTTTTTGTGCAATATGCTTGGGGGTTATGAATGGGCAAGAGCAGAACATTTTATTCTCACTATTCTTTTTACTTTATTTTTCCTGGTGCATGTGATACAGGTGATACTTGCGGGATGGAATAATTTCAGAGGAATGGTAACAGGTTTTGAAGTAAAATCCCCCCTTCCGCCTCCGTCAGCTATCGAAAAAACTATGGAAGCCACTCCCAATTCAAAACTCAAAAAATAATGTCTCACGAAGAAGAAATAATTTCAGAAAAACAATTAAGAAAGAAAACAATCATTTCTTTTTCTGTATTTATTGTAATGCTTAGTTTGGCTTTTATAGGATGGAAGTGGCTACATAAGCAGCCGCAAGTGGATGGGGCTGCCAAACCTTTACGAAAAGTTTTAACTTATAACGAAGGGGTTTTCTCAAATTTTTTCAGCAGCAGCCATCTTGCAAAAATTTTTCCCCTTTCATCAGCAGTTAAAAAAGTAAGAGTTAACGGAAATGCAGGATTGGGTGAGGATTTTGATGCTTCATCATGGAAATTGAAAGTTGCAAGATCAGACGATGATACTTTATTTGTTACCCTTGATGAAATAAAAAAATTACCAAAAACAGAAATTATTTTTGATTTTAAATGTATTGAAGGTTGGAGTCAGGTAACACATTGGGGTGGAGTAAAATTCTCTGATTTTGCAAAAAAATACAATCTTAGTTTACAAACACAACAGAATTATGCAGGCTTAATAACGCCTGACAAGGGCTACTATGTTGGCATTGATATGCCTTCCATCATGCACCCCCAAACGCTTTTATGTTATGAGATGAATGGAGAACCATTACCCATGAATCAAGGCTATCCGCTGCGCTTAATTATCCCCGTTAAATACGGCATTAAACATCTAAAAAGAATTGGTACAATATTTTTCAGTAATTCCCGTCCCCCGGATTACTGGTATGAACAAGGATATGATTATTATTCGGGATTATAAATTGCTAGTTCGAAATTATAGATGATACTCTTTTTAACCCCTTTTCAAAAAAGCCCCAATAAGGCTTTGGTTCTTTTGAATATTCGAGTTTGAATCCAACAATACTTTTTTCTTTGATATAATTTATAGCTTCTTCAATTGAATCTGTTACCAAATACAAACTTGAGTCATTTGCTGAAATAGTGCCTTCTTTCATCATTCGTTCATTATGTGCCAACATGTCTTTATGGTACTCTTTGTCAAATATGATAATAGGAAATCCTTTTATTTTTTTTGTTTGTACCAATGTTATGGCTTCAAAAAATTCATCCAGTGTGCCGAAGCCGCCGGGCATTACTACAAAAGCATACGAATATTTTACCAATAAAACTTTTCTTACGAAAAAGAATTTCATGTTTACCCATTTATCAAGATATGGATTGTGATTCTGCTCCGTAGGTAATACAATATTGCACCCAACACTCCTTCCACCAACATCTTTTGCGCCCCTATTGGCAGCCTCCATTATCCCCGGCCCTCCTCCTGTCATTATTGTAAATCCAAGTTTTGCAATTTCAGCTGCCAGCTTTCTTGCCTGGTCATAATATGGATGGTCTTCTTTAAACCTTGCTGAACCAAATATGGTAACACATGGGCCAACAAAATGCAATCCCCTGAACCCTTTTATAAACTCCATGAAAACATTGATGATGTATTTAAAATCGTACCACCTGCTTTGCGGACCTTCTAAAAATTTTATCTCATTTTTTGTTTTGCTTTCCATGAGTTATCTATTATCAATAATCAAGCAAAGTTTTAATAATGGCACTAACTTTTTCAGCATTTGGCAGCATAGCTTTTTCCAGAACAATATTCATAGGCACAGCAGGTAGGTTTAAGGCGCCAATAACTTCAACCGGTGCATCTAAAAATTTAAAACATTCTTTTGATATTCTTCCTGCAAGCGCTTCTGCAAACGAATTGTTTTGTTGCTCTTCAGTTAGCACAATGCACCTGCCATGTTTTTTTACAGTTGAAAATATTAATTCCTCATCTAAAGGAAACAATGTGCGCAGATCAACAATTTCAATTTGCTCTTTAAAATTTTTAGCAGCAGCTTTAGCCCAATACACTCCCATCCCATAAGTTATTATGGAAATTGTTTCTCCGTTGTTTACTTTTTCTTCTGATGCATGCAAAACAATATTTGCTTTGCCTAATGGCAATATATAATCCCTGGCTGGTTCAATTGATTTTGCATCCTCAGTACCAGTCACCTTACTCCAATACAAGCCTTTATGTTCCAGCATTACAACAGGATTTGGATCCAGAAAGGCAGCTTTCATTAATCCTTTCATATCTGCAGCATTGCTTGGGTAAGCAACTTTTATCCCTTTGACTGAAAGTAATGTAGATTCTACGCATCCGCTGTGATATGGGCCGCCACCGCCATATGCACCCACGGGCACACGAATAACGGTTTGAACAGGAAATTTTCCACATGTTAAATAACAGCTCTTGGAAATTTCTGTTACCAACTGATTAAAACCCGGATAAATATAATCACCGAACTGAACTTCAACAATCGGCTTTATACCTACGGCACACAAACCAACTGTTGAACCAATAATATATGCTTCCTGTATTGCAGTATTAAAAACACGATGATCTCCAAATTGTTCCCCAAGTGTTGCCGCTTCCCTAAAAACACCGCCCAGCCTGCGCCCTACATCCTGTCCGTATAAAACCGCTTCCGGAAATTCCTCCATTATTTCACGAATAGCAAAGAGTGCTGCATCAACCATTACAATTTTTTCCCTGCCCAATGGTTGCCTTTCTCCTTTTTCTTCTGTTACAGAAGTTGGCACAAAAACATGTTCCGCAACTTTTGAAGGGTCAGGTTCGGGTGCATTTACAACCTGTTGAAATTGTTTATCAACTTCTTCTTTTGTTTCCACTTCAATATTTTGTAACTCTTCTTTTGATATACCGAGATCAATTAATTTTTTCCTGAGTTTTGGATGAGGGTCATCAATAAAATGCTTATCAAGATCTTCCTGTGTTCTGTAAAATTCTTTTCTTACTCCGCTGGTATGATGACCAAGCAGGGGCACTCTTGCATGCACCAAAAAAGGTTTGCGATGATCTCTTACTTCTTTTACCACATTTTTCATCACTGCATAACTCTGCAAAAAATCACTGCCATCAATGCTTAGGCGCTGTAAACCTTTAAAGCCTTTTGCAAACTGCGATGCATTCATCGTTCTTGCTTCCTCTGCTGTTACACTTATACCCCAGTTATTATCCTGCACCAGATAAATAATAGGTAACTGTTTTAAAACTGCAAATTGAAATGCCTCACTCACCTCTCCCTCGGTAACACTTGCATCACCAAGAGAACAAACTACAACCGGTGGTTCGCCATCCTCACCATTTTTATAAAGGGGCGACTTGGTATTCTCTAAAAACTGGATACCCTGTGCAATACCTGTTGTTGGAATTGCCTGCATACCCGTAGCACTGCTTTGATGAATTATTCCCGGCTTATCATTACCCCGATAATTTGGATGCGAATAATATTCACGGCCGCCGGTAAAAATATCATCACCTTTTGCCAACAATTGCAACATCAATTCATAAGGCGTAAAACCCAAACCCAGCAACATGCTTTCATCACGGTAGTATGGACTAACATAATCGCATGGCAACAGGTTGAATGCAGTTGCTAGTTGTATTGCCTCGTGTCCACGGGAAGTTGAATGAACATATTTACATATCTGCCTGTTGGCTTCGTAGGTATCTGCCATTGCTTTGGCAGTGCACATTAAGCGGTAAGCTTTTAAAAGTATTTCCGAACCGATCATGGGAAGCGAAAGTATGGAAAGAAAGTTGGAAGTTTTCTCGAAGATCTACAGTAATATTATTCTTACCTTTATACAACTATGGAAGCAAATAATCTACGGTATAGTCTGCTTGATAAACTTATTTCGATACGTGATAATACTATCTGGCAAAAGATCAATGACCTTATCGGAAATATTGATATAGAAAAGACAGAAATAAAAATTACAGAAGCACAAAGGCAAATGTTGATGAAGAGTGAAGAGGATATCAGCAACGGAAATACTATAGGTGATAAGGATTTAAATGAAGAAGAAAGTAAAACGCTAAACGGAGTAGTTCAGCGTTTTACTCTCTAAATATAACCGGTCGGGGTCAATATCAATGTCATCATTCCAAACGATTGTACCATATTTTACTGCTGCATTACTGCAAATCAATTCATTCTTTAAAGGCTCATAAACAGGATAAGCAAGATATGGCTGAAGGTCAAATAACTTTACCTCCCCGTTTGTAAAGGTGATAATTAATTTATAAGGGTTTTCGTATTCAACATTATTTGCTCTCGGGTTCTTATACTTTTTATTTTAACGGGTCAATTGTGAAAACTCTATTTCCTGTTACTGCCAATTGCCAGTCTGCCATTAAATCTTCTTTATGTATCTCTATCCATGCCTGTACTAATTTTTCTTTATTTGAAGGTAATGAACCTTCTAATAAAAAACCATCAGGAAAATCCTTAACTACAGTTTACTTATTTAATTATTTAATAAGAGTTAAAGTGTCTTGTTCAAATTTCTCTTTCTTTTCTTTACCATTATTGTCCCATTTACACAAAACGATAGTGGAAACTTCATACGGTTCATCTTTTATTGTATCAGAAAGTAAATAATCAAGTACCGCTTCATTAAAATTATCTAAGTATCTTAAAACTATTAGTTCTTTTTCTATTGACGGGTGTTTGACTATATCCCCTTTATTAAATGTTTGTTCCATAATTAGTTTTTTTAAAGTTAAAAATTAAGTCATTATTCCAGTTGTTTTCCAAGAACATTGTTTGTAAATTATTCTTCTGTTCAACGGCTGCGAAATGACTATGGATGTGATGATCCATGCATAGCCTAGGTTTGTGTTCTCACAAAACGAAACCCTAAAATGATTCGTGGGGACACGAACCAGGATAGAGAGCTTTATTCGACTCTCTAAGATCCTCCCGCTTTTAAATGTTAAGAATAGTAAAGTGTCAGATAATTAAAAACTCAAAGTCTTGTCCAAACTCTTTTTTCATAGAGTTTTATACCGTTAGGGTTTGTAAATTCGTTATAAGTAGTAATAGTGCTTTTATCCACGCAAGTAATCGGCCCCCAATCATAAGTACTTGTACTAATTTTTACAACTATATAATATTCTTTGCTACTATTGTCATAATCAAGTAACCAAGTTCCTTGAACATTGTTATCGGTACTAGTACATTTCAATGTATTGGGTTCACTAATAAATGTTCCATTATTTGAAAAATTATATATATCATCTAGCTCGCATGCAGGCAATTGGGCTAAGTAATTTTTTATACTTCCATTTGCTAGCTTTTCTTCCAATACAGTAAGTTTATATCGCCCTATTATTTTTTCCGTTGTGATATTTGAGCAGTCATTGCTTACATTGTTAGAGATTTCTTTCTGACATCCGATAAAACTTATATAAAATAAAATGCAAATAAGATTTATTTTTTTCATTAGTTTATTCTAGTGTTTATTAGTGAGATTCAATCATGCTTTTTTAAGTTTGTAAAACTCCTTCTGTTATATTTACCTTTTGAGTGCCTCCAACAATTGTTGCACTTCCTGAAAAAGTTCCGCTTACATAATTATTTTCAATCCTACTAACTGTCACTTTTGCAAAATCACCTGCTTTGTCTTGATATGATATTGTTGATGTTAGAATAGGAGGAATACCAGAATATTTAAAAAATCCCACTCCTACAATAGGATAAAGAATAGAAGTACCATTTGGGAAAATTTGTTTAACTGGGGATTGTGCATAATAATCACCAACAGTAAGTTGTTTAAAGGTTGTTGAGACTAAATATATTCCTATTTCCTCATTTGTGCTTTTATATCCAAAACTATAGAATAATGTATAGGGAGGAAAAGCATTTACACTACTGTTATATAATTCAACACCAGTAACATCAAATTCACGATAAACTCCATCTAATTTATAACTTATTTTTTGTACAGGTGGAATATTCGGTGATGAATCTGACGATTTCGTGCATGAAATAATTAATGTCAAAATTGCAATTATTGATAATTTATACATAGATTAAATTCTTTTTCTAAAAGTAATATATTTTTATTGTAAACTTATCAGTTTACAATAAATTTTTTAAATAGGTCAACCTTGCATTCCTCACAAAAAAGGAATGACCAAAGAAGTTTATCTTAAAAAACTGGGTAAAAACATAACTCGTTTGAGAGAACTCTATGGTATTAGTCAAACTGAATTAGCTTTGCGATGCGACAAGGATAGGCAAAGTTTAAACCGTTTAGAAAAAGGAAGAATTAATCCATCAATTTATTATCTTTTAGAAATCGCTACAGAATTAAAAGTACCTGTAAAAGAATTAATTGATTTTGAATAATTGATATCCCCCGTTTAAGTAAAATTTCCCAAAAATTTTTTGTTGAAATATATTCTTTCGCTCATGGGCTGCCTGATGGAAGCGAATACCCCGCTGAAGGTTTACGCAAAGATTTTGTGGCGGAGTAGTAATGGATAGCGGGAACTGAAGTTGAATAATGAACATTTGATGACAGCCCATTATGAGATTGCTTCGTCGCTTTGCTCCTCGCAATGACGTTCCTGACTATTTCTCCATTTGCTCAATAACACTTTCGGTAACGCCAGTGAAGGAAAATCCGCCGTCGTGAAAAAGATTTTGCATGGTTACCATCCGTGTAAGATCGCTAAACAATGTAACACAATAATTGGCACAATCCTCCGCAGACGCATTGCCCAACGGACTCATCTTTTCTGCATAGGTGATAAAACCCTCAAAACCTTTTACGCCGCTGCCAGCTGTGGTACGGGTTGGCGATTGCGAAATGGTATTTACCCTTACATGTTTTTTTACGGCATAATGATAGCCGAAACTGCGGGTAATGCTTTCGAGCAACGCCTTGGCATCGGCCATTTCGTTATAATCGGGAAATACTCTTTGTCCCGCAATGTAGGTGAGCGCAACCACACTTCCCCATTCGTTAATGGCATCCAGCTTCATTGCAGTGGCAAGCAAACGGTGGAGACTTGTTGCAGATATATCTAAAGTTTTTTGGTTGAAGCCATAATCAATTTCAGTATAGTGTTTTCCTTTGCGCAGATTTACACTCATGCCAATGGAATGTAAAATAAAATCTACTCCCCCACCAAAATGTTCTTTTGCTTTGGTGAGCAGGTTGTTCATATCATCATTGCTGCTTACATCGCAAGGAACTATTGGGGCATTTATTTTTTCTGCCAGTTTATTTATTTCTCCCATACGCATGGCGATGGGTGCGTTGGTAAGTAAAATATCTGCACCTTCTGCATGGCAAGCCAGCGCCGTTTTCCAGGCAATTGATTTTTCATCCAAAGCGCCGAAGATGATCCCTTTTTTTCCTTTGAGTAAGTTATATGGCATGATATGTACGATTTACGATGTAAGATGTACGATGTAAGAAATAAGATTGTAAAAATAAGATTCTTAATCAAAGAAAAAAGTTTATGTATTCATGCAGAGGCGGTAAGAGAAGAAAAAGGCGCAATAAAAAAAATCGGCTTTGCTCCTTTGTTTATTTGCGTAAAATTATGGCTTAAAGAAAAAATTTCTGAATTGATAGAGGAAGAGGCTTAATAAAATTATCACTCCAAAAAGTGTGGCCAGGTTTGCCACAACATATAGAATGAAATGACCGAAAGATTTACG
>DASYOS010000149.1:0-2179 GCA_036007525.1 Chitinophagaceae bacterium
AAAACTATACTTGCAAAAGAACTCATTGCAGATGATACTTCTTTTGAATAATTTAAGTAAGGAGCTGTTGAATACCTGTTCAGTTAATTGGCGATAAAATCTTTAAGTTTTCTAAATTTTTTTTGTGAACCAGATACAAAAGACAGCCTTAGCTTGCTAACCATAAGTTTAAAAAAGCGAAGCATTGTTTGGGTTTAAAAGTCCCTTTTCTCAATAAGGGGCAAACAAAATAGTATAAAAATTTATATTGGCAAAATTTTTTAGTGAGAAACTAAATAAGGCAAGACTTAAGGATCCTCTGTTTAAGTCCGACAAAAAAGGAAATATGGAGCGTTATTAGTGAAACCGAATAGGCCTAACCGTTGTTATCTATTAATAAATTATTAGTAACACAATTACCTCTAATAATCTATCACCTGCTCCTCCATCGTTGCAGGCATTTCTCTAAATTCATATTGCTGGTTGCGGAGTTGTGGCTCAAAGCCTGCTTCCCGTATAGCCTGCTGAATGCCTGCACTGGTAAACCTGTGTGGTGCACCCGCTGCGCTAACAACATTTTCCTCAATCATTATACTTCCAAAATCGTTGGCACCTGCGTGCAGGCATAATTGTGCTACCTGTTTGCCAACAGTAAGCCAGCTTGCCTGTATATTTTTTACATTGGGTAACATTATTCTGCTCATTGCTATCATGCGGATGTATTCTTCGGCTGTGGTTAAATTATGTACGCCTCTAATTCTAGCGAGCAAAGTATCTACATCCTGAAATGTCCATGGTATAAATGCAATAAATCCTTTAGCATCCTTTGGTTTTTTTGCCTGCACTTCTCTCAATTTTATCAAATGCTCAAAGCGCTCTTGCAGGGTTTCCACATGGCCAAACATCATCGTTGCCGAAGTGGTTATGTTTAATTTATGAGCTTCGGTCATTATATCAAGCCATTCCTGTGTGCCGCATTTTCCTTTGCTGATAAGCCGTCGCACCCTGTCGGTTAATATTTCTGCACCGGGACCCGGTAAAGAATCCATTCCCGCTTCTCTCAATGCTATCAAAACTTCACGGTGTGTAGACTTCTCTAGTTTGGTAATGTGTGCTACTTCAGGCGGGCCTAAAGCATGTAGTTTTATATTGGGATATAATTGCTTAAGTTGTTTAAAAAGATCAACATAATAACCTAATCCAAGATCTGGGTGATGGCCTCCCTGTAGCAATAATTGTTCGCCCCCATACTTTATGGTTTCATCTATCTTTCTTTTGTACGTTTCAATATCGGTAATATAGGCTTCAGGATGACCGGGTATTCTGTAAAAATTACAAAATTTACAATTAGCGATGCATACGTTGGTTGTGTTCAGGTTGCGGTCAATTATCCAGGTCACTTTTTCATGAGGTACCTGTTTCTTTCTTAATTCATTTGCTACCAGCATCAGCTCACTTAATGCAGCATTATTAAATAAAAACATGCCTTCTTCTACAGAAAGAAATTCAAAATTGAGAGCCTTTGTAAAAACATTCGATAAATTCATATAATTAATGCAAAAATACACGCATTAACTTGTAAACTGAAGCTGCTGATGATACGGACTTTATTTATTATATTTTTTTGGTTCGCCTCCATATCGGCAACTGCACAGGAACAGTTTGTAGAAAAACCTGCTAAATTAATTACGAGCTTTCCTTTTAAACAATTAACAGGCGGAGTTATACTTGTAAAGGCCACTCTTAATAATCTCACAGATACTTTTAATTTTATTCTGGATACAGGTAGCGGGGGTATTTCCCTCGATTCTGCAACATGTGCAGCACATAAAATTTCTCATGTACCATCGGGCAGAACGATTAATGGTATTGCGGGTATACGGGAGGTGGATTTTGCAAAAAATAATGATCTTAATTTCCCTGGTTTAAAAATGAAGGGCCTTGATTTCTATGTAAATGATTATGAAATACTCACGAGTGTATATGGGATTAAAATTGATGGTATTATCGGCTACACTTTTTTTAGCAGGTATATTGTAAAAGTGAATTTTGACAGTACAAGTATTAAAGTCTATGAGCCAGGTACCATTCGCTATCCTTCCGGTGGATATTTATTGCGTCCGATGTTTACAGCATTACCAATACAATCGTTAAGGGTAAAAGACTCACGTACAATCAATGCCAATTTTTATATAGATAC
>DASYOS010000150.1:0-6126 GCA_036007525.1 Chitinophagaceae bacterium
TCCTTGCCTTTAAGCCGAATTTATATTTATAGATAGGGTTTATTAAATAATGTTCTTTATCTATAACCTTGTAATTAGTTTGCATTATGATCTTTTCAAATCTTTCAATTGAGATACCGGTATCCTTTATCTCCAGCAGATCCTCAGTAGGCTCATTAAATTTCATCAATACCCATTTATACAACTTTTTTGGCAAGAGATGATAATAAGGAAGCTTACTTAGTAATTTGCTTTTACACATTTGCTGATGCCCGCCAAAAGGCATCTGCCAAGGCGGAAATCCAAAAAATATTACTCCCTGCGGCAGCAATAAATCATGTAATCTTTGCAACAGTTTTTTTTGGTCGTGAATGTGTTCTATAACATCTTTCATTATTATCAGATCAAACCTTCCCCCCAATTCTTCTTCCGTTACTTTATATATATCTTTTGCAATGAAAGTGATTTTTTTTTGTTCAATCTCATTTTTTAATAACTCACCCGCCAGTTGTAACCTGCTTTCATGTAGCTCTACTCCCACCCCGATACAATCCCTTTTAATAAATGCAGATAATACTCCTCCTTCACCACAGCCGATCTCTAATACTCTTGCGCCAGGCTCTATTGTAAATTTTTCTTCAATAAACGGGATAACGTATTCTTCTGCATTTTCTCTTTGTATCTCAAAATATCGTTTCTTGTCGGTATGAAAGTCAAACATAGTTGTTGCCCGTTATATTCCGCTTACTTCAGCCAGGTCTAATTCAACCTTTAAGTTGTCAATAATAAAATCCTGGCGGGAAGGCGTATTTTTCCCCATATAATATTCCAGCAATTCCTGAATATGCACTTCAGGCAAAAGCATTACAGGCTGCAAACGTATATTCTCCCCTATAAATCTTCCGAATTCGTCCGGTGAAATTTCTCCTAAACCTTTAAATCTTGTTATCTCAGGTTTGTTACCCAGTTTTTTTACTGCAGATTGTTTTTCGTTCTCATCATAACAATAAATAGTTTCCTGCTTATTGCGAACCCTAAATAATGGTGTTTCCAAAATATATACATGCCCGTTCTTTACCAGATCGGGAAAGAATTGCAAAAAGAACGTCATCAACAGTAACCTGATATGCATTCCATCTACGTCTGCATCAGTTGCAAAAACAATATTATTATAGCGAAGTGTTTCATAGCCCTCTTCAATATTAAGGGCATGTTGCAATAAATTAAATTCCTCATTTTCATACACCACTTTTTTGGTAAGTCCATAACAGTTGAGTGGTTTTCCCCGTAAGCTGAACACAGCCTGGGTTTCAACATTTCTTGATTTTGTGATAGATCCGCTTGCACTGTCGCCTTCTGTAATAAATATCGTACTCTCTTTTTGTTTTTCTATAATGGCATCTTTGTTCTTACCCTCTGCTGCATCATTCAGGTGAAACCTGCAATCTCTTAATTTTTTATTGTGGAGGTTTGCTTTTTTAGCTCTTTCATTAGCAAGTTTTTTTATTCCGGCTAATTCCTTTCTTTCTCTTTCATTTTGTTCTATCCGCTTTTTAAGCGCTTCTGCTGTAGATGGATTTTTGTGCAGGAAATTATTTAGCTCTCTTCCCAAAAAATCGGCAATAAAATTCTTTACGCTTGGGCCGCCTTCACTCATTATTTGAGAGCCCAATTTTGTTTTTGTCTGGCTTTCAAATACGGGCTCCTGTACTCTTACACTAATAGCTGCGCAAACACTTCCTCTAATGTCTGAAGGGTCATAATCTTTTTTATAGAAGTCCCGGATAGTTTTTACCAACCCTTCTTTAAATGCAGATAAATGAGTACCTCCCTGTGTAGTAAATTGCCCGTTTACAAAGCTGTAATACTCTTCACCATATTGATTTTCGTGTGTGAGCGCTACTTCAATATCCTCTGCCTTTAAATGAATTATAGGATATCGCAATTCGTCTTCATTTGTTTTACGCTGAAGCAGATCAAGCAAACCATTCTTACTAACGAATCTTTTATTATTATAATTTATTACAAGCCCTGCATTTAAAAAACAATAGTTCCAAAACTGATTGTCTAAAAAATCCGGCAGATAGTGATAGTTTTTAAAAATTTGTTCATCCGGTATGAATGTAATCTCTGTCCCATTCTCCTCGCTTGTCTTTTCCTCTTTTTTATCTGATATTAAAATCCCTTGTTTAAATTCGGCAGTTTTTTGTTTGCCTTCTCTAATTGCAGTTACTTTAAAATAATCACTTAGCGCATTTACAGCTTTTGTTCCCACGCCGTTTAACCCCACGCTTTTTTGAAATGCTTTGCTGTCATATTTTGCTCCTGTATTTATTTTACTTACCACATCAACCACCTTGCCCAATGGAATACCGCGGCCATAATCTCTTACAAGTACGATTTTATCTTTAATGCTTATATCCACATGTTTTCCAAAGCCCATTGTATGTTCGTCAATACAATTATCAATTACTTCTTTTAATAAAACATATATGCCGTCATCCGGGCTGCTGCCATCACCTAGCTTACCAATGTACATCCCCGGCCTGAGCCGTATATGTTCTTTCCAATCAAGACTCTTGATGGATTCCTCATTATAGTCATACATATTTTTACTCTCTGCCATGCTAACCTAAATATTAGATTTTTTTGCAAACTTAATTAAACGGTGCCAAGGGTGTTTCTTCAGCTTTTAACACTTGTGTATAAGTTTCAACAATAAATAACTTTCTTACCCGAAGAACGAGATATATTACCCCATATTACAAAAGCTTACAAATAAGTGGATATTGATAATTAAAGCATTATTAGTTGGTTCATAGTTTGTAGGGAGTACCTTAAAATTCTTAACCATAAAACATTAAACTAATGAAACTCAATCGAATCTTAATGCCCCTAATTTTATTTTTCTCAATGTTTATTATAAGCTGTGGCCCTAAGGACGCTGATATAAAAGCTGCAGTAGACAAGACAATCCAGGTAGATAATGGTATGGCCGGTATTACTTCAAGTGTAACAGGCGGCGTAGTAACATTAACCGGAGAGTGTGAGAGTGAAACCTCAAAAGCTAAATGCTCTGATCTGGCAAAAAGTGTTAAAGGCGTAAAGTCAGTAATAAATAATTGCACTGTACAAATGCCTGTGCTAGTTAGTCCCGATGATACATTAAGGAAAAACCTTACAGATGCTACAAAAGATTATCCCGGTGTTACCGCAAGCGTAAATGATGGAGTAGTAACATTGACAGGAAATATCAGTCGTGCTAACCTTGCTAAGCTTATGAAAAGTGTAAACGATCTTCAACCTAAAAAAGTTCAAAATCAATTAACCATTAAATAAAATAACCATGTCACTACAGGAAAAATATAAACAATTAATAGATGCTGCTACTACCTCAGGCATGAATGTTAGAGAGCAGGACAACGTTCTTTATATAAATGGGGAAGCAACTAATGGGGCAACAAAAGATAATCTATGGAATATTTATGGCCAAATAGACCCTGATTTCCGGGGTTCAGATGTTGTTATGGATGTAAATGTAAACGATACAATGGCGGGTTCTAAAGTAAAAGTAAATACAGATAAATCTAATTTAAATATTAGAAAAGGGCCAGGTACTGACCAGCCAATAGTCGGCAAAGCCGCAAAAGACGAAATGATAACATTGATAAGTAAAACAAACGATCAATGGTGGCTGGTAAGAACTGATGCCGGTGAAGAGGGATATGCTTATGCCGAGTATCTTAATTCTTAATAACTATTAAAATTTTGTTTGAAAAAGGTTGCCTGACGGGCAGCCTTTTTTATTTTCTGGTCTCTGAATGTGATTTAATAAAGTCTGAGATTAAATAGCTTATTAATTTTCCTGTGCTGCTATTTTCGGCACCCTCATCAGTTTTTGTAGCGCCCTCGCAAATATGCAGATAAGCAACTTTGGAATCGGTAGCAACATAATTTAAATATTGCCTTGCATGCAAAGTAGAGATGCCGCACGGCGTTATTGCGCTGCTCAAAATATTTTCAATACTGTCAAGATCTAGTTCAATTCCTGTATATGTTTCTTCAGTAAAGCCGGTAGCACGTGCTACTGCCTGAATAAAATTTCTTTTTTCACGAATAAAAATATCTTCATAAGATACAAAATCAATAAAGGGATTATCCATTAGATCATTTAATATATTTTGTTGCAGATAATTTTCATGCAAGCCAATAACGCAGTATTTATTAAGATACCCATCTTCATCAGCATAACGAAATGCATTACCACTGTGTCTTCCTTCAATCGGTCTGTAATCCGCATGAGCATCTAAATTTATACAATTAATTTGCGCTAATGGGATGAGATCTGCTTTATATAAGCCTTTTGCAGCACCCTTTATTGCGGGGTATGCATTGTTATGACCACCTCCGATTACTATTGGTATTTTTTTATGTTGGGTTATCGTCTTTATTAAATTCTCAACTTCTTCATCAACAACATTTACTGCATGGCGATATGCTTCAATTTTTTCATCAGGAGTGGCGGCATTTGATTCTATTAAAATTTTAAGGTCTGTAAAATCAAAATGACCTAATAACAGAATATCATCCCCAGATAAAAAAACATTACTCTGTATGTTTAAAAAAGAAGATAGAAAAGGAAACCATGCCGAGTCTGCGCCGCCAATTCCCTGATTAGCTTTAACACCAATATCTTCGGGTATTCCAAATAAAATATAATTGCAATGTGTTTGCTGCAAAGCTTCTTCCAATGACTTTTTCTCGTCATAACATTTTATCCGCTCACCTAATTTAGTTTCAAACTTTCTCACATGAGTAAGTGTTAGAATATCCTGCTTGTTATAAAATTTAAAATGCTTCATAAAGGGAAGTTAGGGATAATTATTTCACGCAAGAAACAAAGAAAGCAAAGGCGCAAATTATTTATTTGGGTTATCTTACATAATAAATATCATTTATGAACCTCTTTAAAAAGAAAGAACCGCAAACAGTTGAAGTAAAAGGAAATCCACTGATTTGTCCTATCTGCTCAAACAATCTTTTTTGGACAAGAAAAGCACTGTTGAATAGTAGCCTGTCCACTTTTTTTGGTATTGATTGGTCAGATAGGTCGGCAAGATGTTTCGTATGTTCTAACTGTACACATATAAACTGGTTCTTAGGCAGGTAAATAAAAGCTGTCCAAAGTATCTGCAAGTACAAGTGAGTGATATAACGATGATTCTATTAAATACAAATGCCACCTACCTAAGATTTTTCTTAAATAAACTCTCCTCCAATCATCACCTTATCAATTAAATTACTTCCAAATTGATAAGGCAGGTAAGCCAGCGAGGGAATGGGTTTTGTAAAAATGAGGTTTGCTTTTTTACCAACTGTAATGCTTCCTACTTCGTTATCAAGTTCCATTGCATAAGCGCCATTTATAGTTGCTGCATTAATTGCTTCTTCTGGCAGCATCTTCATTTGTATGCAACTAAGCGATACCACAAAATTCATATTGCCGCTGGGTGATGAGCCCGGATTATAATCTGACGCAAGCGCAACAGCAGCGCCACTGTCAATGAGTTGCCTCGCTGGTTGCAATGGCATGCGAAGAAAGAAAGCAGCAGTAGGAAGTAGCGTACAAAGCCCCTTCCAGTCTTCTTCCATTAGAGGCGGATTATTGCTTAATAAGTGTATTTCCGCAGGGGATAGCGTTTCCAAATGGTCAAGAGAAAGCGCATTAAGTTTTATACCCGCTTCTATGCCACCGATGCTGTTGAGTTGGTTTACATGCAGCTTTAGTTTTAATCCATGTTGCATTGCTGCCCGGCAAATGGTTTCTGTTTCTTCCGGAGAAAAAAAACCTGTTTCACAAAACACATCTATATAATCAGCCAGCTTTTCTTTTGCAATAACCGGCAGCATTTTATTAACTATAAGATCAATATAACCTTCATGATTTTCTTTAAATTCTACCGGGTAAGTATGTGCTCCCAAAAAAGTGCTCTTGATAGAAAGCGTAGACTTCTCTTTTAATTTTTTTATTACACGAAGCATTTTTAATTCACCTTCAACAGATAAGCCATAACCACTTTTTATTTCTATGGCGCCGGTACCAAGTTTACTTATTTCTTCTAATCTTTTCCATGCCTGGTTAAATAA
>DASYOS010000151.1:0-8239 GCA_036007525.1 Chitinophagaceae bacterium
GCTGCATAAAAAGTAAACAGGTATTAATGCAAGCTCCCAGAAAAAATAAAACACCAATGCATCAATTGCAACAAATACTCCCATTAAACCCGCCTGGGTCAGTAACATTAATCCATAAAACGCATTTGCCTTTTTATAATCATTTTTATAAGTAGCTGCAAAAATTATGGGAAAAGACAGCGCTGTTAAAAAAGTAAGCATATGCCCCATTCCATCAAGCCCAACCGCAAAACTGCTGCCGATGTATTGCAGCCATTGATAGCTAACATAATTATAGGTGAAATATTTTGTGTTATCAGCATAACATAAACTAACAACTGAAATAAATAAAGTTATCAGAGAAGAGAATAATGCCAATGCCTTAGTATTTTTTTGTTCTTTGATAAAAAAGATTATCAAACCTGATATCAACGGGAACCAAAGCAGTAATTCAGGAAATGTAATGTACTTACCCAGCATTATTTTGCAAACATTTGAATAATAAATAAAACGATAACGCCAATCACCATCATTAAAATATAAGCGCCCACCTGCCCGCTCTGTAGCAATCTTATTTGCCGGCTTCCATAATTTATTCCCCGTCCTACACCATTCACCACTCCGTCAATTCCTGATCTTTCAACAACGTTATTTAAGAATACTGATAAAGACTTTAGAGGGCGAACAATAATTGCATCATACAATTCATCTACATACCATTTATTTTGCAGCACTTTTGCAAAGCCAGTTTCTTCGGTATGTTGGCCTTGATAATTTTTATATTTTCTTAATGCCCAAATACTGGTAATAAGTATCAAAACAGTTGATACCCCAGCTAATATCCACTCCGTTTGATGCGGAATTTCATGCTTCTCTAAAATTGCATTTGATTGAGCAAAGACCGGATTTAAAAATTCACCAAGCCTATTCCCGCCATGCATTATAAATTCAGGAATACCAAATAGTCCTCCAATAATAGAAAGAAATGCAAGAATGATTAATGGAATTGTAATGGCCGCCGGGCTTTCATGTACATGATGCAACTGCTCTTCAGTGCCGCGAAATTTTCCCATAAAGGTCATTGCTAATAATCTGAACATATAAAATGCAGTAAGCAATGCACCGCCTAAACCAATCACATACAACACAGGATTTTTTGCAAATGCTCCTGCCAAAATTTCATCTTTGGAAAAGAACCCCGAAAAAGGTGGGAGTCCTGCAATAGCAATGCAACCAATAAAAAAAGTGATATAAGTGATTCGCATATGTGTATTCAATCCACCCATCTTTCTTATATCCTGCTCACCACCCATCGCATGAATAACAGAACCGGCACCAAGGAAAAGCAGTGCTTTAAAAAATGCATGTGTCATAACATGAAAAACAGCGCCTGTGTATGCCCCTACACCTAGCCCTAAAAACATATAACCCAATTGACTTACGGTTGAATAAGCCAATACTTTTTTAATATCATTTTGTTTTAATGCAATTGTTGCAGCAAGAATTGCAGTTGACAATCCAATGATAGCAACAATCGTCATAGTAGTTGGTGCAAGTGAATACATTAAATTACTTCTTGCAATCATATATATGCCTGCCGTAACCATTGTGGCAGCATGTATCAATGCTGATACGGGTGTTGGACCAGCCATGGCATCGGGAAGCCATGTATACAAAGGGATTTGTGCACTTTTACCCATTGCGCCAACAAAAAGCAATAAAGAAATTCCCGTTAAGGTTGTTGTACTACCGGAAGTTATTTTTTCTGCAGTAAATAATTCCTGAAATGAAACTGTTCCAAATGCATTAATCATCCAGAAAATTCCCAGTAAAAAACCCAGGTCGCCAATGCGGTTCATTATGAAAGCTTTTTTTGCAGCATTATTGTAGCTGGTATTTTTAAACCAGTATCCTATCAGTAAATAAGAGCACAACCCTACACCTTCCCAGCCAATAAACATGATTACATAGTTTGCCCCAAGCACTAATAATAACATGGAGAAAACAAAAAGATTTAAATAAGAAAAATATCTTGCAAAATGCGGCGCAGTTTCTTCTTTCATGTAAGATGTAGAATACACATGAATAAGAAAACCAACCCCGGTAATTATCAATAAGAATAAAGAAGAAAGTTGATCAATCTGAAAATCAAAATCAACTTTGATTTTGCCCACATTTATAAAATCAAAATAAGAAATTACCTGCGGCATAAAACCTTCGTGACGCACATTCAGAAAAACTACAACACTCAGCAAAAAGGAAATAAAAATAACGCCGCTTCCAATTATGCTTACTAAAGATTTGGATAAACCATTTCTCGCCAAACCATTAATTAAAAAACCCACTAATGGCAATAAGGGAATAAGATAGATCAAGTCAAAAATATTTCTCATTCTACAACCTGTTAATTCTTTAACCTGTTTAAAAAATTTATATCTACTGAACGTGTATTCCTATACAGCATTACAATTATTGCCAATCCTACACTAACTTCTGCAGCTGCAACAACCATTATAAAAAAAACAAACAGCTGTGCATCAGTTGCATATTGCGGAAATGCTGCACCCATACCATGCAAATGCATTTTTGAAAAAGCAACTAATAAAAGATTTACTGAATTCAACATCAACTCAATGCACATAAAAACAATAATCGCATTCCGGCGGGTAAGTGCACCGATAATACCAATGCAGAATAATGCCACTGATAAAAATATATACCATTTGATCTCCATCAATTACAGATTTATTTTTTGTTCATCCTTTTTCCCGAGTACAACTGCACCAACCATAGCGCTCAAAAACAGTATGCTGCTTATCTCAAAAGGGATTACATAATCATTGAACAATGCTTTTCCCAGGTTTTTTATTAATCCTACATCACTACCCTTTGCTAATGAAACTTTTATATCCCCGGATTGTGCTACTGCAGCAACAATTACAATCATTAAACACATTCCGGCAACAACGCCAGCCATTTTTAAATAAATATTTTTTGCAGGCTCAGCATCAGCATTCAGATTCATAAGCATTATCACAAATAGAAACAAAACCATTATTGCCCCGGCATAAACAATAATATTTACAATTGCCAAAAACTGGGCATTCATTAAAATATAATGTCCGGAGATTGAGAAAAAAAGCACGATAAGCCAAAGCACACTGCAAATGGGGCTTTTACTTAATACCACCCCTATTGCAGCAATAATTGCCAACGTTGATAAAAACCAAAATAATATTTGTGTGACGTCCATCCGCGTATTCGTTTATCAGTTTATTTGTTTATTAGTTGGGAGATTCATTATTCACAACTCACATTAATGTTCATTGCCATGCCCTTCCGGATGTTTTGTTCTGCTTCCTTTTGCTTTTGCAAATGCTTCTGGCTGTTCTAAAGGATGTGGAATTAAAAGATCATCCTTTCCATAAATAAATCCTTTGCGCTGAAAATTTGATGGCGCAAAAGTTTCACTTAAGTAAACCGCATCTTTAGGACACGCCTCTTCACAAAAGCCACAAAAAATACAGCGCAGCATATTTATTTCATATTTAGCTGCATACTTTTCTTCTTTATATAAGTGCTCTTCACCCGGTTGCCTTTCTGCGGCTTCCATCGTTATTGCTTCTGCAGGACAGGCAACTGCACATAAACCGCAAGCTGTACACTTTTCTCTTCCTTCTTCATCCCGATTTAATATTTGCAATCCCCGAAATACAGGACTGAAGGGACGTGTTTTTTCGGGATAATTTATTGTTGGCTTCTTTTTAAATATATGGCTAAAAGTTATTGCCATACCTTTTAAAATTGCGGGCAAATACATTCTCTCCCACCACGTCATTGGTTTGCGTGATACAACTTCTGCTTTATTAGTTAGTGCCTTCATTTTTATGTTTGCTTGCGCAAATATATTTTTATGTTTAGAAATGCCAGTTGTTTTGTTTCAATAATATTAACGCACCTGTAACCAACATATTAAATAATGCCAATGGAATTAAAATTTTCCACCCAAGATTCATTAACTGGTCGTAACGAAAGCGTGGAATTGTCCACCTTACCCACATAAATAAAAACAAAAAGAATACGATCTTACCAAACAAAACCAGTCCCTGTAAAATTGCAGCCCAGTTTGTGCCGATATTTTCTGCAAGGTTAACATCATTTACAAAAGGAATATCGTAGCCTCCAAAATACAGGCTTACCATTACAGCGCTGCTTAAAAACATATTTATATATTCTGCGAATAAATAAAAACCAAGTTTCATGGATGAATACTCAGTGTGATATCCTCCTACCAATTCATTCTCTGCTTCAGCAAGATCAAAGGGAGTTCGATTACATTCAGCAAATGCGCAAATTAAAAAAATGAGAAATCCCAATGGCTGTTTAAAAATATTCCACCAATGATCCATTTGCCCACCAACCATTTCCTTTAAACTCAATGTGCCTGTTACCATCAGCAATGCTATTAAAGCAATACCCATAGCCAATTCATAACTTATAATCTGTGAGGCTGCTCTTAGTGCCCCCAATAAAGAAAATTTATTATTGCTGGCCCATCCACCAATCATAATACCGTACACACCCATGCTTACTACACCAAACACATAGAGAATACCGATGTTGATATCAGCAATTTGTAAAGAAATATCTCTGTCAAAAAGATGAATTTTATTACCCCAAGGTATCACTGCGCCAATCATCATGGCTGTAAGCATTGCCAGGCAAGGACCAAGTATAAATAAAAACTTAGATGAAAAATTTGGAATGATCTCTTCTTTAAAAAACAACTTCAATCCATCAGCCAGCGGTTGTAATATCCCAAACGGACCGGCACGGCTTGGCCCTCTTCTATCTTGTAAAACAGCAGCCACCTTACGTTCCACGTAAGTGGAATACATTGCAATTACCAAAGAGCCGCTTACTACTGATACTATCAGAATAAACTTTTCAATAAAAACTGCCCAGTCAATTGCTAAAATCATTATGGCGTATTTGGATTAGTTGAGTCTGTACCTTCTTTATTAGGGCCAACACCCACTTTTACATCAGTTACATTATGCCCTGTTGCATGTGCATTACCATTAAATGTTTTAAAAACAGATGGTCCTTCATTTTCACTTAAATGCACCTGGGTTGTATTCACTTCGCTTTCATCATGAATATCCAAAAGCAAATGTGGTTTTCTTCCACCCAAAACTTTTTGCAACGGATCAGGCGCAACAGTTGTCCCCACATTTCCCTGGTAATGTCCCGCAGAAATAACTGACCTACGATCAACTTTAGTTGCTCCTTCAATTATCCAGTCACTTGCATTCTTTTTTTCAAACCGGCAGGTATTGCATATCCAGCCCGGCTTTCCATCCTTCAGCGTTTGTACTTCACCCCATTCATCCTGCCTTGCAGTAACACGAAAAACTTCATCACCACGAGTCCATAATCTTACCTGCCCACAACATTTATCACAATCTCTGTGAGCTTCCATAGGTTTTAAAAACCAAACACGATTTTTAAACCGATATGTTCTGTCAGTTAATGCACCTACCGGGCAAACATCAATCATGTTTCCGCTAAAATCATTTTCAATTGCTTTTGATATGTAGGTCGATATTTCTGAATGATCACCTCTGTCCAAAATTCCATGAACCCGGCTATTGGTTATTTGATCTGCAACATAAGTACAACGATAGCAAAGTATGCATCGTGTCATGTGCAGTTGAATGTAGGGGCCAATATCTTCTCTTACAAAAGTTCTTCTTGCAAATTCATACCGGGTTTGTACAGCGCCATGCTCATAGCTCAAATTCTGCAGATCACATTCGCCTGCCTGATCACAAACGGGGCAATCAAGCGGATGATTGATTAGTAAAAATTCGACAACACCTTTTCTTGCATCCAAAACTTTTTCACTGGTAATATTTTTTACTTCCATTCCATCCATAACAGTTGTTCGGCACGATGCTATCAGCTTTGGCATTGGGCGTGGATCTTTTTCAGAACCCTTACTTACTTCTACCAGGCAAGTACGGCACTTACCTCCACTGTCTTTTAAGTGAGTATAATAACACATTGCTGGCGGTGCAACTTCGCCACCAACCATTCTGGCAGCATTTAAAATAGTTGTACCGGCAGGAACATCAATAGTGATATTATCGATTGTTACTTTAAAATTTTGTGGTTGATCAGGCATTAATAATTGATTCTATTTTACAAATTTATTTTTGATCTTATATAATCTTTTATTGCTACAGCCTGACTATAGGCTTCCTTTGTTTCTTCTACAGAGATTAGTTCAAAATCATCCGGATACCTAACAGATATTGCATAAGGCGTTAGTGTTGATGCTGCATTTATTATATCAAGGATTTTGGTATCTCTGGTGCTTAATTGATTTACTAAACTTGATAAATCATGAGTTTTGATAATATCAAGATCAAAATAAAGCAAATAAGCTTTCAAATATTTTTCAGCTGCCTGCTGACAATGAAAACAAATACTTCTTGGGTATATATAATCGTGTTTAAGTAATGCGTCTGCACTTAGAAGATCTTCTTCAGCAATCTTTACCCATTCCTCCAACAATGTGCTTTTATCTTTCATATAAAACCTTACTTTCATTTTTTATAGATGTAATAAAGGCCTGCCGAACATTTTTCCATTCATCAATTTCTGATTGAGTTCTTACCAAAATATCTTTAGGAAAAGAAAATTTACTTCCGATTAAATTATATAATGCAATACTTCTTTTTCTTTTAGGTAAATCCGAGTGTTTAACAATTACCAATAGATCCAAGTCACTATTTTCGTTTGCGATGCCAGACGCATAGCTCCCAAACATCAATATTTTTTCTGGCTGAATTGCTTCAACAATTGTATCTGTTAGATTTTGTATTTCTTTATTTGTAATCAATATTATAGTTAAGTTGTCACAGAATTTTCAATAGGATCGGCATAATGTGCCAATCCATAATTTCTTTTTAAACATTCTTCCGGATGCAAAACATGCCATTCAAACTCATCTCTGAAATGCCTGATGGCTGCTGCAACTGGCCATGCTGCTGCATCACCTAAAGGACATATCGTATTGCCTTCAATCTTTCTTTGTATATCCCATAAAAGATCTATGTCTTTTAATTCCCCTTTTCCATTCTCTATCTTTTTTAATATTTTTTCCATCCAGCCAGTCCCTTCCCTGCAGGGTGAACATTGTCCGCAACTTTCGTGATGATAAAATCTTGCTAAACTCATTGTATGCCTGACAATACATTGGTCTTCGTCCAGCACTTCAAAACCTCCGCTACCCATCATCGAGCCTGTTGCAAAGCCGCCATCTGCAAGGCTTTCATAATTCATCAATCGTGTTTCACCCTTTGCAGTTTTTAATAAAAGATTGGCAGGAAGAATCGGTACTGATGATCCGCCGGGAATACATGCTTTTAATTTTTTACCATTAGGAATACCACCGCAATATTCATCACTGTAAATAAAATCTTCAACAGAAATGGTCATATCAATTTCATAAACACCGGGCTTATTAATATTGCCACAGGCACTCATCAATTTTGTACCGGTTGATTTTCCAATTCCAATTTTTGCATAAGCATCCCCGCCGTCATTAATTATGGGAACAACAGCTGCTAAGGTTTCAACATTATTTACAACCGTAGGACAGCCATATAAACCTTTAACAGCTGGGAATGGAGGTTTAATTCTTGGCAATCCTCTTTTACCTTCAAGGCTTTCGAGTAATGCAGTTTCTTCACCGCAGATGTAAGCACCTGCACCCCTGTGGGTGTATATCTCACAATCGAATCCGCTTCCTAAAATATTTTTTCCAAGAAAACCTTTTTGTTTTGCTTCTGCAATGGCATTATCTAAAATATCCGTGATCCAATCATACTCGCCACGGATGTATATATAAGAAACATTGCTTCCCAAAGCAAAAGCCGAAACTATCATTCCTTCAATTAATAAATGAGGAAGAAATTCCATCAGGTAACGATCTTTAAAAGTCCCTGGTTCACTTTCATCAGCATTACAAACAAGATACCTTGCAACACCTTCCGGCTTTGCCAAAAAACTCCATTTCATCCCTGTGGGAAAGCCTGCACCTCCTCGTCCCCGCAAACCACTTTTTTTTACTTCTTCCACAATATCATTTTGAGACATCTTTAAAGCTTTCTCAACACTTTTATAACCACCTTCACGACGATACACATCAAAGCCACGGATGCCTTCTATGTTTGCTTTTTCTAAAAGTAAT
>DASYOS010000152.1:0-4265 GCA_036007525.1 Chitinophagaceae bacterium
AAAGGTAAATCTTAATGTTACTAACATAGTAGCAGATGGCACCAGTATTCAAGCTGATAAAGACAAGGCAGAAAGGAATAAGCAACTATTAAAAAGAGTTAGCAGCGATATTTATATTAATGAATCCGTTAAGATCATGAGTAATATGATTGGACAGGCTGCACTTGCAAAAGCAAAATAAACCCTAAGAGGTTGTATAACCCATACAGAGCACCTGATTAAACACAGGTGCTCTGTACTTTACTTCCTTTCATATTTCCAATTACGCCCCTTACCTTCCGCTATCCATTCCAAAGCGGTTTCCATACGCCGGTTTCTTGTGTCTTCGGTTTTAGCTTCTGTTATCCACTGCACATATTCTTTTTTATGAGAAGGGGGAAAATTTTCAAAAGCCTGTAAAGCTTTTTTATTTTTGCTCAAGGTCTTTGTAAAATAATCAGGGATTATCAGATCTTTCTTTTCTGTTTTTTTACGTGGCGGAAGTTTTATTCCATCATCATTTAATTTTGCTGCTTCTTTTATCCAACCTATCAAAATTTTATCAGACGGAAGATCTTTTAAATTTTTAATTTTACCTGTATGCCCCATAGCGCTTTGTTGATTATCCTTTAATTTTTCTGCATCTTTCATTAAAGCAGCTTTCCAAAAACCAAATGAGCAATGCTCTTTAAAAGCAGCCATACTGCAAAAAATACCTTTATAATCAAAATTAGGAAAGCTCCATTTAATGGACTCCTCTACATCCGGACAAGCATTGTGTACAAGTTGTCTTAAATGATTTAATATCGGTTTTGCAAAATCGGCAGATTTAGCAATGTAAGCATCTACCCTTTTATCTTCTTTACCCATATAAGCTTTATTGATAATGAAAGTAAAATTATAGAACAAGATATAAACTTCTGTTTAAAAAAAATGCCGGTCAAATGACCGGCATACTGTTAATTATTTTTCTATAACTATTATCTGCTCTGGCTCCATCCTCTTGTTCTCCTAAAGTTTGCATGGCTGGCTGGTCTGCGGCTCATAGGATTTTTTTGAACTACAGGCGCCTGCACAAATCTTGTAGGGCTGGGAAATGGATGATCTTCAATAACCGGAATATTTTGTGTGATTAACTTATTTATATCTCTCAAAAATTCTCTTTCCTCAACATCGCAAAAAGATAATGCAATGCCGCTCAACCCTGCTCTACCTGTACGGCCAATTCTATGTACATACGTTTCAGCAACATTTGGCAATTCGTAATTGATCACATGGCTTAGGTCATCCACATCAATTCCTCTTGCAGCAATATCAGTGGCAACTAATACCCTTATGCTACCATTTTTAAAATCAGTTAATGCCTTTTGCCTTGCAGACTGTGTCTTGTTACCATGGATTGCATCGGCTTTAATATTTGCCCTGTATAATTCTTTGGCAATTTTATCAGCGCCATATTTTGTTCTCGCAAAAACCAAAGCACTTTTTATAGTGGGGTCTTTTAATAAATGAATAAGCAATGAACGCTTATCATTTTTTTCAACAAAATAAACTGCTTGTTCTACTTTTTCTGCTGTAGATGAAACTGGTGTAACTTCTATCCTTACAGGATTGGTTAATATACTTTTTGAAAGGCTTGAAATTTCTGCCGGCATAGTAGCGGAGAAAAATAATGTTTGCCTTTTTGCAGGAAGTTTGGCGATTATTCTTTTTACATCATGAATAAACCCCATATCCAGCATACGGTCTGCTTCATCCAAAACAAACATTTGTATGTGCTGCAGGCTAATAAACCTTTGCTCTATAAGATCCAATAATCTTCCCGGAGTGGCTATTAAAATATCAACCCCTCTTCTTAATGCGTTGGTTTGATGATATTGCGAAACACCTCCAAAAACCACCATGTGTTTTAACCCGGTATGCTTTCCATATGCGGCAAAGCTTTCATCTATTTGAATGGCAAGTTCCCTGGTTGGAGTTAAGATCAGGGCTTTTATATTCCAGCTGCCTTTTTCTTCATGCTTGCTATTATAAAGATTTTGTAAAATAGGAATGGCAAATGCAGCCGTTTTTCCTGTTCCTGTTTGGGCACATCCCAAAAGATCTTTTCCTTCCAATACTACAGGTATCCCCTGTTCCTGTATAGGTGTTGGTATTGTATAACCTTCGGTATCCAGAGCTTTTAATATAGGCTCAATTAAATTTAAATTTTTAAATGACACAATTAAATTGTTTAATGTAAATAATAACTATCCCAATAGATGGGATGGTTTAATAAAATTTATATGCTCAACAACCTAAGACCTGATGAGCTTTACATTAAAGAGAAGATTATCTAGTCTGCTAAGAGGGAGAATATGAATTGCAAAGATATGCTTTATTTCCGTTTATAATTCATTTTTGAGCTAAACAAAGGTTAACAATGAGGATGATTGTAAATTCATATTCGCTAAAAACTGATAGCTTATTTTTGTGCGACGAATAAAAAAAGTATGGAATTACAATATACTGAAGAGCAATTAATGATAAGGCAGGCAGCACGAGATTTTGCTGTTAACGAATGTTTGCAGGGAGTAATTGAAAGAGATGAGCAGCAAAAATTTCCAAAAGAGCAGGTAATGAAATTGGCTGATCTTGGATTTATGGGGATGATGGTTGACACAAAATATGGTGGCGCTGGTTTAGATACGGTTAGTTACGTATTAGCAATAGAAGAAATAAGCAAAGTGGATGCCAGCACAAGTGTTTGCATGAGTGTAAATAATAGTTTGGTATGCTGGGGTTTGGAAATGTATGGTACTGAGGAACAAAAACAAAAATATTTAACGCCTCTTGCCCAAGGTAAAAAAGATGGTGAATTATATATTGGCGCATTTTTATTGAGTGAACCCGAAGCCGGCAGTGATGCTACATCACAAAGAACAACAGCAGAAGATAAAGGAGATCATTATTTACTGAATGGCACAAAAAACTGGATAACTAATGGAGGCACTGCTTCTGTTTATCTTGCGATGGCACAAACAGATGCAAGCAAAGGAAGCCGGGGGATAAATACTTTTATTGTAGAAAAGAACTGGCCCGGCGTTGCTGTAGGTGCCAAAGAAAATAAATTAGGGATAAGAGGAAGTGACACACACAGCATTTTATTTACTGACGTTAAAGTACCCAAAGAAAACAGGGTTGGTGATGATGGATCTGGTTTTTTGTTTGCGATGAAAACTTTAAATGGCGGCCGCATTGGTATTGCCTCACAGGCACTGGGCATTGCCGGCGGAGCTTATGAGAGATCCCTGGAGTATTCAAAACAACGCAAAGCTTTTGGAAAAGAAATCATGCACCACCAAATAATACAATTTAAGCTGGCTGATATGGCTACAAGAATTGAAGCATCTCGTTTATTGTGTTTACTTGCCGCCTGGGAAAAAGACAATCATTTAGATTATACGGTTAGCGCAGCCCAGGCAAAAGTTTTTGCAAGCGAAACTGCCATGTGGGCAGCAACTGAAGCTGTGCAAATACATGGTGGTTATGGCTATGTAAAGGAATATCATGTTGAAAGAATGATGAGAGATGCCAAGATCACTCAGATATATGAAGGCACAAGTGAAGTGCAAAGAATGGTGATAAGCCGTGCAATTTTAAAATGATGGAGTGAATAATTATAATTCTGTAAATGTGCAAGTGAAAAAACATTTGCACATTTTTATTTTACCTTTAAATAAAGTAAAGTGATGAGCGTTATTCAACTTTCTGATGTTAAAAAACTATATGCATATAATTACGTATTAAAAGGAATTACGTTGAATATAACTGCGGGGCAAATTGTGGGTTACATAGGCCCGAATGGCGCAGGCAAAAGTACAACCATAAAAATATTAACGGGCATAATCAATGATTTTGAAGGTGAAGCAATTGTGCTTGGGATGGATCTAAGAAAAGATCCTGTGGAAATAAAACAAAAAATTGGTTATATACCGGAGCAGGCAGCGCTCTACGAAGTGCTCACTGCCATCGAATATCTACAATTTGTAGGAAAGCTATATCAACTTGAAGATGGCGTAATTGAAAGAAAATCCTGGGAGCTGTTGCGGCTTTTTGAACTGGAAGATAAAGCCAATGCAAGAATGAACAGCTACAGCAAAGGCATGAAACAAAAAGTATTGCTCATCAGCGGGTTGATACATAACCCTGAAATTATTTTTTTAGATGAACCTTTAAGCGGGTTAGATGCGAATGCAGTAATACTGGTAAAAGAAATATTATCTCAACTTAAGCAAAGTGGAAAA
>DASYOS010000153.1:0-6752 GCA_036007525.1 Chitinophagaceae bacterium
AGGTTCATTATTTCCGAACGTACTGTAGCCATGCATTCGTACACTAGCACCAGCACCGGGAACACCTGATGTTCCTACAGTTACGCCTGCTGCACGGCCCTGTAAAAGGTTTTGAATATTTGAACCGGGGTTCGCTACTAATTCTTTAATATTTACAACAGCAACCGAACCGGTTATACTTTTTTTCACTTGTGAAGAATAACCTGTTACCACAATCTCATTAAGGGTGGTGTTTGTTGCATTTAATGCAACATTTAAAGAGGTTCTTGATCCTACATCTATTTGTATAGGTTCGAACCCTACATTTGTAATTACTAATGTTGATTTTTCGTTTGGAACTGTAATTGTAAAATTTCCTTCTGCATTAGTTTGCGTAGCGATGTTTGTTCCCCTTATCGTTACTGTTGCGCCGGCGACTGGCTGGTTGTTTGAATTGCTGGTTATGTTACCTGTAATAGTTTTCTGTTGTGCGAAAAGATCATTACTGAATAGTAATAATAGAGCACCTAACAACACCATGAATGAAGTTGATTTAGCAATCATAATCGTTTGGTTTTTTTAGTTAGTTTATAAAATCGAAGAGCCGATTAAAACTCAAATTAACAAATAATTAATAAAAAGAAAAAATTTTTACCCATATTGAACATGATATTTTTCAATGGCATTAATTTAGTTATGTGAGAAAATATATAGGTACTAAAAAAAGATTTCAGCATTAGAGTCTTTTATTAATGTAATGTGATTGGCTTATTGAGAGACTTTGAAAAAATATTGTATAAAAGAATGGAATGAAATATTACATTGTAGAACAGGAAAAGTATGAAGGAACCACGTCTTTAGCTGCTGCAAAGGCAGATGCAGCATATTTAAATAGCTTGAAAATTTAATTTAGTTTTTGCCGAACTAAACTATTTCATTTGGATGAATCTTTAGAATTCATCGTAGTATCTTTTTTATGAGTGCTTAAATTTATTGCATTGGTTGTATCCGGAATATTTCCATTGGGATTTTGCACGCCTACTTCGTTTTTAGTTTCTGCATCTTCTGTGGTTTTTTTATCATTAGAGGCACAACCAATAATTAGCAATGATGTTGCTGTAATAGTTAAAATATTTTTCATACAAATTTTTTTAAAGAACTAAGATACTTTCATTAACTGTAAGTACAATAATGCATTTGTTGCCTGATAAACTACTTTCTAAATAACGAATGTAATTTCAAATACACACCATTCGTCCACCCAAAACCATCCTGAGAAAGATATTCACCGCCGCCTGCTTCCAGGTCAGTAGCTACAACATTATATTTCTCCATCATCTTTCCTGTATTGGTATAAACCTTTTCATTTATGTTTAACCATCGCAAGGCAATATCTTTCGCAAATTCTGTAAACCCATAATTTATTAACCCTTTAATTGCTATCCATTGTAAAGGTGCCCATCCATTTGGCGCATCCCATTGTTGCCCTGTTTTTCCAGTTGTAATTTGTAATCCCCCGGGATATAATAAATTTGTTTGCAAAAATTTTGCTACACCATCAGCCTGCTCTTTTGTTGCAATATTAAAAAATAGTGGGAATGCAGTTGCCAGAGTTATTGATTGTTTTTGTTTCCCGCTAATAAAATCGAAATCAAAATATGAAGCGGACTCTGTATTCCAGGAATATTTTTGAATAGCCTCTTTACGTTTGTTTGCTGCTATTATGTATTTTTCTGCTGAAAAATTATTGTTTGATAGTTGGTATGTTTTTGCAATTGTTTTTTCAAGGTCGAATAAAAGACAATTAAGATCTATTGGTATAATTTCAGTTGTATGAATACTTGTAAAATCATTTTCGTTTTTAAACCATCGTAAAGAAAAATCCCAACCCGATTCACAAGCTGATCTAATATTTCGGAATAATTTCTTTTTATCAATTACATCTTTGGCTATTTCAACATCTTCTTTAAATGATTCCGGACGTGGAGTTTCATTTTCATCCCAATAGCGATTCAAAAAACTTCCATCAGGCATTAACACCACACGATTAACAGAAATATTTTTTACATTCAACTGCTCAATACCTTTCATCCAGAAATTATATTCTCTTTCAAGCTGTGGTAAATAATTAATCAAAATATTTTCGCCCATATCTTCACTCAATAATTTTACCATGGACGCATAAAAAGGGGGTTGAGATCTGCCCAAAAAATAAGTACGGTTACCATTAGGTATATATCCAAACTTATCAATAAGGTAAGAAAAATTATCTACCATAGATTGTATCATATCAATCCTCCCCGATACTTGCAATCCTAACATGGTGAAATAGCTGTCCCAATAATAAATTTCCCTGAATCTTCCTCCCGGAACAATATATGAATGCGGCAATGGTATCAGCGATGTTTGCTCTTCATCTTTTTCTTCTCTTTGTCGGGTCAATTCATCCCAAAGCATTTCAATGTGTTTATCAATCGGCCTGCCGGTAACACTTATATATTTTGTTGAATAAGTTTTAGGAAGATCAAAATGCTCATTAACAAATGATAAGAGTTCAAAATCAGGCTTATTCTTTTGTTCTTGATAAAGATTTCTGATAGTTGAAAGATCTACACGAGCTGTACAATCGACAAATGTTTTTCCATCTGAAAAAATACTTTGCAACTGAACTCTTTCAAATAATTCTCCTAATGAAAAAATATCTTTCAAGATGATCTATTTTAAAATTTATTCTAATGAATTACATCAGGATGAATTTCGTCTTCAATAACAACAGATTTCTTTTGCAAACGATTAAAAAATATCAGGCTAATAATAAGAATTGTTATTGGCACTAAGGAAAAATAAAATGCTGTTTGCCCGCCATATCTTTGGAAAATATTTCCTGTAATTATTGAACCTGTAGTTCCTCCCAAGGCAGAAAAAATAACTATTAATCCACTCATAGGTCCATGCTGTCTTTTTGGAAGAGAACTTAATATTGCAGAATTAATTGCAGGATATACCGGCGCAATTAATAAGCCAATAACAGGAAAAATAAAAGCAACAGGTGGCGCATCAGACCAATTAAGAATAGAAGTAGTATGCAATCCTGAAGCCAATGGAATTACTAATAATACAAGTATGGCTGCAAGAATTAAGCATACAATTATCACAAAAAGCCAATGAATTTTCCGTAAAACAACACCTGCTGCAAAACGTCCAATAGCAGTACTGGCAGCAAGTATGCTGGCCATTTGTATGCTTAGTGCTGTAGACAAATGTAATACCTGATTATTAAAAGTAGGCAACCAGCTCATTATACTTTGTTCTATCAACACATAAAAAAAAGCGCTTACGACAAAAACTAAAACCAAAGGACGGATAGCCAGCTTAAACATATCAATAAAATCCTGTGAAAGCGGTTTTGTTTCAGGTGTTTTTACTGATGATTCATCCAATGGGGAAGTTAATAATAATATGAAAGCAAGAGCCGAAATTCCCGCAAGTAGATAATACACTTTCAACCATGAGGTGGAAGTAGGATCTGCGCTATCAACAAATGCGCTGAAAATAAAATAACCGGTTAATATGCCTATCATAAAAAAGGACTCAATAAAATTCATAAAGCTTGCATGATCTTTTTTATTGGAGGTAACCAAACCGATGGTTGCAAAAACTGAAACCTTAATTAAAGCAAAGCTGGCTCCTGTAAGGGCAAAAAGAACTTTGGTCATTGCAAAGCCACCTATAAATGGCATCATTAAACAGGCAATGATTACCAATGCTAATGCCAGCAACATCGAACGCTTATACCCTATCCGTGCAACGTATGATGCAACTAAAAAAGAAACAATTGCAATACTAAGGTCTTTAAATGCTTCTAATACACTTGCTGAAGATTGTGTGATGTGATAATTATTCTGCACCTGTAATATAACAGTACCAACGCTGTTAAGTAATATGGCAAAAACAAAATAATTCAGAAAGAGCGATAGTTTTATTCTCCAGTTTTGCATGGCACGGTTTATTAGTTTATAAATCCGAATATACAATTTAATTCATGCAAATGAAGATGGCAATTATGCTATCTTTAATTTATAGCAGATTTATTTCATCTATAGAAATGATCATTTATGAAAATTTATTCCCGTTTCATTCGAAATTTGAGTATTTTATTTTTATTTTCTTTTATGACCAATAATGCATCATCCCAAAATAACAACAACAGAAAATGGTGGAAAGAAGCCGTAGTATATCAGATATATCCAAGAAGCTTTAAAGACACAGATGGTGACGGTGTAGGGGATCTTAAAGGAATTATTCAAAAACTTGATTACATAAAAAGTTTGGGTATTGATGTGATCTGGCTAAACCCTATTTTCAGTTCGCCCAATGATGACAATGGCTACGACATCAGCGATTACCGCGGAATTATGAAAGAGTTTGGAACGATGAAAGATTTTGATGAATTGTTGAAAGGTATGCATCAAAGGAAAATAAAATTAGTGCTCGACCTTGTTGTTAACCACAGCAGTGATGAACACTATTGGTTTCAGGAATCCAGAAAATCAAGAACAAATCCTTACAGAAATTATTATCATTGGTGGAATGCAGAAAGAGGAAAGCCGGCTCATCGGTTTAGCTTTTTTGATGTTGATGGAAGTGCATGGAAATATGACAGCCTTACCAATGCCTATTATCTTCATTATTTTTCCCGCAAGCAACCCGATCTAAATTGGGAAAATCCAAAACTAAGGCAGGAAGTTTATGACATGATGAACTTTTGGTTTAAAAAAGGAGTTGATGGATTTAGGATGGATGTTATTTCTGCAATTTCTAAGGATACAATGTTCCCTCAACTGCCTGCAAAGTATAACGGAGATTTTGTTGCTTACTATGCTGATGGGCCGCATTTGCATGAGTATTTAAAAGAAATGAATAAAGAATCATTGGGCAAATTTGATGTAATGTCAGTAGCGGAAGGCTTGGGTGTAACTACAGAAACAGCTCACAAGTTTGTTGACCCGGAAAGAAAAGAACTTAACATGCTTTATCATTTTGAAGGAATGGGTCTTGGCTATTTGCCGGGACAGTTCAAGCACATGGATCCGAAAGGTTATAGCCTGATAGAATTTAAAAACGTTTACAGTAAATGGGACAGTGTTTTCGCAAACAAAGGATGGGGAACAATTTATCTTGGCAATCACGATCAGCCGCGAATGGTTACTCGTTGGGGAAATGATGCGCCAAAATATCGGGAAGCATCTTCAAAAATGTTGACTACATTTTTATTAACTATGAGGGCAACTCCATATTATTATTTTGGTGATGAGCTGGGAATGAATAATATAAAGTTTGATAAGATTGAAGATTACCGCGATATTGAAACTATAAACATGTATGAAAAAACAAAGATGGAAGGCGGAGACCTTGATTATTTTTTAGAAGGACAGAAAATTTCTGGAAGAGATAACGGGCGAACTCCTTTTCAATGGGATGATACAAAACATGCAGGATTTACAAACGGTACACCCTGGTTACAGGTAAATTCGAACTATAAAAAAATAAATGCTGCTGCGCAGGAAAATGACCCCAATTCAATATTGAATTATTTTAGAAAGATGGTAAAGCTGCGCAAAGCCTTGCCTGAACTGGTTTATGGGAAATATGAATTACTTGATAAAGATAATGAAAAGATTTATGTACACACACGAACACTGGATAATAAAAAAGTTTTGGTGTTACTTAACTTTTCTGCATCACATTCAAAATTTGAAATGCCCAAAAAGAGTGGCTCGTTGAATGTGCTGATGAATAATGTTGCTTCACTTATAGTAAAAAATAATACAGTAACAATGGAGCCTTACCAGGCTTTGATTATAAGATTACTGTAAAAAATAAGTCCTCTCCCTATAGGAGAAGAGGATTTGATATTGGGTTTAATTATTTTTCATTTTAAGACGATTCACTACTAACTCGCCAACCTTTCTTCCATACTCAGTACTTATAATACATGAATTATGAAAATGCAATCCGCCATAAAATCTTGCCCAGTTATTTTCATCTGAAGCATGGCGGAAAGATTTAAAACTCCGGCTTGCTATTCCAAATTCCAGTTCTGATGTATCAGTATAAGCGAAATTATCTCCAAATACACTGGTTAGAGCTTCTGCAGCTGCAGAAGAGCAGGTTGAATGCCCACACGTATATTCAGGAAAAGGAGGAGTTTGCAGATAAGGTTGCCAATCCGCATCAAAATATTTATTTATAACAGTCTCCGGCCGTGCAGTATTATACTTATACTTCGCTTCCCAGCATTGGATAAAGGCATCAAAGAGTGCAATGCTTGTTTTAGCATAAGCATATACGGTATTGGGAAAATCAACTTTTGCTTTTTTTGCAGCAATACCAATAACACTCATCCAATGCCCTGGAGGAGAAAACTTTTTAGTACCATACATAACGTGTCCTGATACATTTAATTTAAAAGGATTATCATCCCAAAAATCTGCCATATGTTTTTGTTCCGAGGTAAGATTTTCAATTGTTTTCTTTATCAACATAACCTGTTTGTAATATTCACTGCTGGTGTCCTTAACATTAAACTTATATGGAATTGGGGGTGTAAACATGTTACCTGAATCTAAAATCAATGGGCGAATCTCGTCCCAGTGAGGTTCTAATGCCGAGGTATATGCCGGTGGAGTTGGAACCCATCTTCCTTCTTCATCTGTTACCGAATATCTTTCTGCACTCCTTGTTTGCGCATAATTATCCTTCTTGCTCCATTT
>DASYOS010000154.1:0-1760 GCA_036007525.1 Chitinophagaceae bacterium
GTTCCCACACCAATGGTATATACTTTTACTTTAAATACCTTTGCTATTTCTTTTGCAGTGGAAGGATCAATTAATCCGCTATTATTAACGCCATCGGTTAATAAAATAATGACTTTACTTTTGGAAGTGCTTGTTCTTAACCGGTCAACACCTGTAGCGAGCCCGGAGCCAATGGCAGTACCATCTTCCAAAAGCCCGTTCCTAATCTGTTCAATTTGAGATTTAAGTACAGCATGATCAGTAGTTAACGGGCACTGAGTAAAGCTTTCTCCTGAAAAAATTACAATTCCAATCCTGTCAGTTAATCTCTGATCAACAAAATCTCCTGCTACTTTCTTTGCAGCCTCCATCCTGTTAGGTGTAAAGTCCTGCGCTGTCATACTGCCGCTAACATCAATACATAAAATTATATCTATGCCTTCACCATCTGCATTTTGTTCATCGTTTCTTGTTTGTGGGCGGGCAAGTGCAACAATTATGCAAGTGAGTGCAAGTAAGCGAAGAATAAATGGTGTGTTATGAAAAACATTCTTCCACGAAGAAATATTTTGTAAACCATCGATTGATGAAATATTTATTGCAGCCTGTTGGCTTTTACCTTTTATTATTTTCCATATTATTAATACAGGTATTAAAATCAACAGGTAAAAAAAATACGGCTGCCCAAAACTTATATTTTTAAAATAATCAAATATCAATTTTCTAAAGTGGGATTGGTTGTAAAAATTAAATTATCAATTTGCGTTATTACTTTTTTTGTATTGATCAGTGCAGCTTCGCTTTCGGATGCAGGCGGCGAATATTTAGCAAACTTAACAGCATCTGTCATTCTGAGGGAGCCTGCAATTATGGATGTATCAATTTTTGAAACCTTCATATCGTTTAAGACTACTAAAATATCAGAGGAGGTAAGGTTATGCATATCCCTTTGCATTTTTCTTGACAGATATCTTTTAAAAATATCTGTCATCCTTGTATGAAACTGCTTTATTTCTTCCTTGAATAAAAGCTGTTCTTTTTGTAAAGCATCCAGTGAAAGCATAGCCTCATCAATAGGTGAGAGTTTCGAATTAAAAAGAGTTTCAGGTTTTTTTCTTTTTCTAAAATATTTTATAAGATATATGATCAAAATAATTAATAAAATAATAAGAGCGCCTCCTGCAATCCACATCCACATTGGGATTTCATCTTTTACTTCAATAATTGATTTAATGCCATGAAAAGGCTTGATGCTATCGAGCGGAGAATAAGAAACATTTATAGGAATTGAATCTGTAAATAAATGGATAGATGAATCATTTATTAAAGGATCAAAGTTTATTGCTAATGCGGGAATTGTATTTATGCCTGAATCAAAACTTGTAAGGGTAAGGGTTTGTCTTAATATAAGTTTCCCTTTGCTTTCTAATGTATCAATTTTACCACGGGTAACAATTTCAAAATGGCTGAAACTATCGGGAACATTGAACCAGGTTATTTGATAAGTGCCCGAAGGAAAGCTTGCTTCTACCTGGTATTTTAGTTGCTCCCCAATTAAAATCTGTCTTTTATCAATAGCCGTTTTTAAAGAAGGCAATTGAGCAAAACTAATTTGTGTACTTACAATAAAGCCAATAAAAAATAAAAATCTTTTCATTCTCCGTTTTCAATCCCTGTGGTGGGATAAGTTATCAATTGCATTACCTTCTTTTAATAAAGAATTTCTGTAGAATTTTTACATAATCCTCATCAGTGCGGATATGCAATAGGTCCGCTCCTGC
>DASYOS010000155.1:0-15575 GCA_036007525.1 Chitinophagaceae bacterium
TACAAACCTATCTTATCCTCAGGCAAACTGCCTGCAAGCATTGCATAAGGCATAGATAAAATACTTGACCATGCAATACCGACACCTACCATACATCCGTACAGCATATATTTATTAGTAACAAAACCAACTGCTATTAAACCTGCAGCACCGCAGAAAAGACAAAAACTATGTGTAAGTTTTCTTCCTGATTTATTTGCTATAACAGGGATGATCAAAGCGAAAATAAATGCAATTACATTATAAAATGATAATGTTAATCCTGCAAATTCAACTCCTTTTGTATAAACCGGATCGGTTTCACTTGCGGCGCCAAAAACATTTCTGGCAACTGCTGTGCTATAATAAAACCACATTAAAAATAATCCCGGCCATGTAAAAAATTGCACAAGTGCAAGCTGCTTCATTTTTGGAGGCATATTTTTTATTGAACTTATAATTTCTCTAAAACCACCGCCAAAACCTTTGTTGCTTTCTTTTATTTTTTCTTTAAATCCAATATCTGCCGGTGGATATTCTTTGGTTGTAAAAATTGTATAGAGAACAGACAGTAAAAAAATTGTACCCCCAATATAAAATGCAAATTTTACAGAATCAGGAATGTTTCCGTTTTCGCTTTCTCTGGAAACACCTAAAAGATTAGATAATAGCCAGGGTAATGCAGATGCAATACTTCCGCCTAAGCCTATCATAAGGCTTTGCATGGCAAACCCACGTGTACGCTGCTTTTCTATTAATTTATCTGCAACAAAAGCACGAAAAGGCTCCATGGCAATGTTTCCCGATGTATCCAATATCCAAAGCAAACCTGCGGCCATCCATAATACTCCGCTGTTAGGCATTAAAAAAAGACAGATAGTACTTAGCACTGCACCAACAAAAAAATAAGGCCTGCGTCTTCCCCACCAGGGATGCCAGGTCCTGTCACTTAAATATCCAATAATAGGCTGAACAATTAATCCTGTTAGCGGTGCTGCTAAAAATAATAAAGGAATTTGGTCCGGGCTTGCTTTTAAATATTCATAAATAGGCCCCATGTTGGCACGCTGCAGATCCCAACCGAATTGAATTCCAAAAAAACCAAAGCTCATATTAAATATCTGCCAAAAATTTAATCTTGGTTTAAAAACAACAGGTGAATGAGAAGTAACCGCTGCAATTTTATTTTTATCCATGGCAAACCTTTTACAATTAAATTGTTTGTGTTTTAGATATACTTTTTAAAAATACACTAAATAATTATTTAGCCTAATGAATTATCAGGCAATCATTTTTTAAAACTTGTAATTGCAATTTTAAATATTGTGTTTATTTTACACATTCATACTTTTTAAGAAGTTTGCAGAATTTAAAAAAATCAGGTAATAAATATTATCATTTAACTTATCAGCATGGCGGTTACAAATTACAAAGCCACAAAAAGTTTAAAGGTTATTCAATCTGAAGTATACAGCACTAACAAAATAGCTTTATCAGTTGATTGTGTAATTTTTGGGTTTGATGAAAATAAGTTAAAAGTTTTATTGATAAGGTCTGATATAAAAGAATACAAAGGCAAATGGTCATTACTCGGAGATTTGGTTAACCCTGAAGAAGGGCTTGATGCAGCAGCTTACAGAATTTTAAAAAAACGCACAGGGCTAAATGATGTTTACCTGGAGCAGGTACAAACCTTTGGAGATATTAACAGGCATCCTGCCGGAAGAGTGGTAACCTTAGCTTATTGTTCTTTAATAAATATACAACATCATCATCTTAATATACATGATAACGAATTACATTGGCATTGTGTAGAAGATATTACAGAGCTGGCATTCGATCATCGTAAAATTTTTGATACCTGTCTAGATCAATTGCAAAAAAGAGTGCAGGAACATCCATTGGCTTTAAAGCTTTTACCAAATAAATTTTCTCTGCGTGAGCTCCAGAATTTATATGAAGCAATTTTAAGCATAAAGCTGGACAGGAGAAATTTCAGAAAGAAATTTTTTTCAATGGATTTTTTAATGGATTTGGATGAGATAGAAAAAAATGTTCCTCACCGGCCCGGCAAGCTTTACAAATTTGATTATACCAAATATGAGAAGAATAAAAAAAAATGGGCCGGCATCGATTTTTAATGATTAAATAAGGATGGGGTTTCTCTCATACATATTTTGGGGATAATGTATTGATAATTATTTTGTGTAAAAAATACACATTTATTTTTTTTGTATTACTAAAACACTTAATTTAACAGTTCATTTACAAAACTTACTGACTATGCTAATAAAATTAACTCGTAAAGTAGCTGTGCTACTAATAATTTTTCTTGCTTTTTTTCAAATATCTTTTGCTCAGCAAAAAACCGTAACAGGCAAGGTTATTGATGCCCAGGGTAATGGCCTTTCAGGAGTTTCGGTACTGGCAAAAGGCTCCAGGAGTGGTACTCAAACCGGCTCTGATGGAACCTATAGTTTAACTGTGGGATCTAATGTAACCACCTTGGTTTATTCTTCTGTTGGTTTTGGAATCCAGGAAGTTTCTATTAGTGACCGCTCATCCATAGATATTTCAATGGTGGCAAGTAGCCAGGATTTGAATGCTGTTGTTGTAGTGGGATATGGTTCTGCGAGAAAAAGAGATGTTACCGGTGCGGTAACTTCTATTACTACTAAAGATTTTAATCAAGGAGTAATTATTGCTCCTGAACAACTACTTCAAAGTAAAGTTGCAGGTTTGGAAATCACTGCTAATACCGGTGCGCCTGGTAGTGCAACTACGGTAAAAATAAGAGGAAACTCTTCTATCAGAGCTGGGCAAAGCCCATTATATGTTATTGATGGGGTACCACTTGATGGTGGCACTCCACGTCCTAATTTCGGTGGTGCTTTTGGTGGGACCGCAGGTTCAAATCCTCTTTTGTTTATTAATCCAAATGATATCGCACAAATTGATGTATTGAAAGATGCATCTTCAGCAGCTATTTATGGTTCTCGTGGAGCTAATGGTGTTATAGCCATTACTACTAAAAAAGGCTCTGCCGGAGCGTTGCGAATAGATGTGGGAGCAAACTATAGTGTACCTGTAGGTTTTATGAAAAGATTTGAGGTATTAGATGCTGGGCAATTCAGATCTGCAATAACTAAGTTTGGCCTTCCTGCAACATTGGATGCAGGTGGAGATGTGGATCCTGTAAAAGAAATTACTCAAAAAAAATTATCGCAAAATTATAATTTAGCTTTTAGCGCAGGTAACGATGGGGGGAGATTTCGTGCATCATTTTTAGCATCAACTGATAATGGTTTTCTTAAGAAATCATCTTTACAAAAATATATCGGAACATTTGCCGGTACTTATAAATTTCTTGATCAAAGGCTAACTATGGATTTTAATTTGATAACTGCCAATTATACTGAAGAGGTTACCGCTATTTCCAACCAGGTGGGTTCTACTGGTAACGTGCTTTCGTCTGCTTTAAGTTACAATCCAACACAACCTTTCAGAGATGCTAACGGGCTTTACATCTTAAACAGTAATGGGATAGCAAATCCTTTGGCTATTATTGATGCATATTCTGATGTAAGTAATGTTACCTCAGTACTAGCTAATATTTCTGCAGCCTTCAAAATAATGAGTAATCTTGAATACAAATTTTTATACGGGGTCAACCGTGGGGTTGGAGACAGAAAGGTAAATATTGAAGGATTCCTTACCGGCTTTCCAGGCCTGTCTGGCGAAGGCAATGCGGCTATTTTAAATAGTAATTTAACTTCTCAAACTTTTACTCATACATTAAATTATCGTACAAATGTTTCCACTAATTTAAAATTAGACGCTCTAGGAGGTTTTGAATATTGGAAAACCAAAAGCTCAGGAGGCGGAATAACTGCCAGAGGTTTTAATACTAATCTTGACCAATCAAAAAGAATTGATATACCTTATACTAATATTTTCCAAAACGCTAAAACACAAAATCCTTATGGAACAGGTGCAAGCCCTAGCACGGAAATTCAATCAGTTTTTGCAAGAACGAGTTTTAATTACTTAGATAAATATTTATTAACAGCAACCATGAGGGCTGATGGATCAAGTAAATTCGGCAAAAACAATAAATATGGATATTTTCCGTCAGTAGGTGTAAAATGGGTTATTAATAAAGAGAGCTTTATGGAAAACAGTAATCTGTTTTCAGGCTTGGCACTGCGTGCTTCATATGGCATAACAGGTAACCAGGAGTTTCCGGCCGGAGCTTCACAAAATCAATTCAACTTCGGATCGTTCAATAATGTTTCCCAGTCTATTGTTGCAAATCCTGACTTAAAGTGGGAAGAAACAAAAGCAGTTAACGTTGGGCTTGATTTTTCTTTTGCTAAAGGTAAAATCTATAGTTCTATTGATTATTACAATAAAAATACATCTGACATATTATTTCAGACTACCGCAATTCAACCGGCTCCCAATTCAATTTATTTTATTAACATACCTGCAAACCTGATTAATAAAGGTGTTGAATTGGCTATCGGAGCGGCAATAATTGATAAAAGTAATTTTGGATGGGATGTGAACTTTAATATTGCAAAAAATAAAAATATTCTGAAAAACTTTGTAGGTGCTGGTACTGGCTTACCTCTGAGTGTACTAACCGGCACAATTGACGGGCAAGGTGTATCAGGAACTTTATCACAGATCATTACTAATGATCAACCTGTTAATGCATATTTCCTCAAGCCTTTTGGCGGTTTTGATGCAACCGGTAATCAGATCATTGGTGGAGACCCTGCTTTTGCAGGAGATCCTAATCCTCATGTTATTGCAGGATTAAGTACATCATTGCGTTATAATAAGTTTACATTAAGTGTAAATGCCGGTGGAGCTTTTGGCTTTTTAATCTACAATAACACTGCAACTTCTGTTACAAATATCAATGGTATTACATCAGGAAGAAATATTGATGTTGAGGCTTTTAACTCAGGCGAAAGCAAAAGCAGTGGTGTAGGTGCATCCACGAGATTTTTAGAGAAAGGTGATTATGTAAAGTTAAGAAATGCAACCCTTAGATATTCTGCCGGTTCATTTGGCAAATATGTAAAGGGCCTTAGTCTATTTGTAAGTGGAAGCAATTTATTTGTTATCACTAAATTCACAGGATTTGATCCGGAAGTAAATATTGATAAAAGTAATGGTGCTTACCCATCAAGATCTATAGAATATATTCCTTACCCAACTCCGAGGACTGTTTCATTCGGACTTAATTTTTCATTATAATATTAATAAATAATAAACTATGATACCTTTTCAAAAAACAATTAAATTACTAAGTCTCTCTCTGATTATTTTAATCGGGAGTTGTACAAAGTTGGATGAGACTTTTAATAGTTCTCTTACCAATGAACAGGCAGCTAACTCTTTAGGGGCAGCAGGTACAGGGCTGCTATTAGAGGCAGCTTATGCAGATATCGCAGGTCCCTTCCATAATCAGGATCAAATTTTTTCGTTAGAGGAAAATACATCAGATGAGTCTTTAATTCCTACAAGAGGTGGCGACTGGGATGATAATGGTGTATGGAGAGTATTACATGCTCATACATGGAATGCAGATCATGGACAATTATTAAGTGTATTTAATAATCTTAATAAATTAAACTTTGATGCAACTAATGTATTAGCTTTTAGCCCTACCCCGGCACAAGCTGCTGAAGCAAAGTTTTTAAGAGCATTATCTCTTTATTATTTGCTTGATTTGTATGGTCAATACCCTATCAGAAATCCGGGAGATAATTTGCTAAATGCACCTGAAGTAAAATCAGGAGCTGCAGGTGTTGATTTTATAATAAGCGAACTAAATGCTGCTTTGCCAAATTTACCAGCCACTAACCCTATTACAAAAGCAACCCCCGATGCTGCAAGAGTTTTATTAATGAAATGCTACTTACAAAAAGGTACATTTACTAATAGAGCAGCTCCAACCTTCGCAGCAGCAGATATGCAACAAGTAATCACCTTAGGCAATGCCATCATTGCAAGCGGAAAATACTCTTATACTCCTGAATATTTTGACAACTTCAGCGTAGATAATAATGTTAAATCTAGAGAAGGCATTTTTACTTATTCAAATACTTCCGGTGTAGGTGCTAATAATGGAAACATTGCCGGCCGTTGGAATATGACATTGCACTATAACTCGTATACTCCTAATAATCCAAATGCAGGCTGGAATGGATTTTCTACCATTAGTGATTTTTATAATGCTTTTGGTACCGCAGGTGCTACTACATTCAGTACTAAAGATTCAGTTCTTGATCAAAGAATTGGTGGACGTTTTTATGCAGGCTCTACACCGATATCTGGTTTGAGGCCGGGATTTTTGGTGGGTCAACAATTTAATGAAGCAGGCGTAGCGATCAAAGACAGAAAAGGTGCTCCATTAGCATACACCCCACAGATTGCTGCAAATATGATTGAGACTGGTGCTAACCTGGAGGTAACAGGTATAAGAGTAGTTAAATATCCTCCTGATTACAGTAACTATGGCGGCCCAGCAGGCAATGACTTAATGATCTTTCGTTATGCAGATGTGGTTTTAATGGTGGCAGAAGCCAAACTTAGAACTAGTGATGCAGCAGGTGCTTTAGTAATGGTGAATCAATTAAGGGTAGCAAGAAAAGCAGCCCCAGTAACAGTTTTACCTTTGGTAAATCCTAATTTTGTTGATGACCCAAATACTTTATTAGCAGAAAGAGGCAGAGAACTGTATTGGGAAAGTTACAGAAGAACTGATCTACTTCGTTTTGGAGTTTATTTGAAGCCTTGGCAATATAAAACTTCGTTTGATCCAAAAAATCTTGTTTTCCCTGTTCCTAATCAGGCCTTAGCTGCCAACCCTAATCTAAAACAAAATCCTGGATATTAAATTTCAAAAATTGCACAATATTTATAAAAGACCAGTTTTACTGGTCTTTTATTTTTTGATAGAACCACACATTAAAAAAAATTTTTTTAATAATAAGGTTGAGAAAACGTGTTAAACTTATCAAACCTTACTAAGCCTAATTTATCTTTACACCTTATCACAGCTTACTGTAAACATATAACTCCAAATAACTAATGCAACCGCTTGTAAAGCTTTCTTGTTATGTAACCTTATTGTTTTTATTATCCTGCACAAAAAAAATTGATACGCCATTATTTGAATTAATGAGCAATTCAGGGATTGATTTTGAAAACAAAATTGTTGACGGAGAGTTTGAAAATAGTTTTCTTTTTAGGAATTTCTATAATGGTGGGGGAGTTGCCTTAGGAGATTTAAACAATGATAAGTTGCCCGACGTATGCCTCACTTCAAATATGGGGGATAATAAGATTTATCTTAATAAAGGCAATATGAAGTTTGAAGATATATCATTAACTACCGGATTAAAACAAGATAGCATGTGGAGTACCGGCGTTACGATGGTTGATGTGAATGGCGATGGCTGGCTGGATATATATATCTGTAACTCCGGACACATGAAAACAGGCAACAGAAAAAATAAACTATATATCAATAATCAGAATCTAACTTTTACAGAATCCGCTGCACAATATGGGTTAGATATTTCAGCTTACACTACTCACGTATCGTTTTTTGATTATGATTTAGATGGGGATATCGATTGTTTTATTATAAACAACAGCCCAATGCCAATTAACACATTAAATAATGCTAACAGGCGGGATTTACCGGATGCAGAGTGGCCTGTTGCTGATTTCTTAAAAGGCGGTGGTGACCACTTGTATCGTAATGATGATGGGCATTTTGTAGAAGTCACAAAAAAAACGGGTATTCATGGCAGCTTGATAAGTTTTGGATTAGGAGTTAGTATATCCGATTTAAATGATGATGGTTACCCTGATATATATGTTGGTAATGATTCATACGAAAAAGATTATTTATACATCAATCAAAAAAACGGAACCTTTAAAGATGAGTTAGAAGAAAGGATGCAAAGCATAAGTATGTCCTCTATGGGCACTGATGTTGGAGATCTTAATAACGACGGTTATCCTGAAATTTTTACTACAGATATGTTACCCAAAGATGATTACAGGTTAAAAACTTTGGGATCGTTTGATAATATAGATTTTTATAACAGCAAGGTAAAATCCGGATTTTATCATCAATTCATGAAAAACTGTTTACAACTGAATAACAAAGATGGCACATTCTCAGAGATAGGAAACTATAGTGGCATATCTGCCACCGATTGGAGTTGGGGAGAATTATTATTTGACGCGGATAATGATGGGTTAACTGACATTTATGTTTGTAATGGTGTAAATAAAGATGTAACCAATCTAGACTTCATGGATTTTTTTGCTAATGACGTCATACAAAAAATGGTGCTAACAGGAAAGAAACAACGAGTAGAAGAAGTGTTGAAACATATTCCTGTTTATCCAATTTCGAATAATACTTTTAAAAATCTTGGCGACCTTAAATTTGAAGAAGTCAGCAAATCATGGGGTTTAACGCAGCCATCTTTTTCAAATGGAGCTGCTTATGCAGATCTTGATAATGATGGAGATCTTGATATGATCGTGAGCAATGTTAATCAAAAAGCATTTGTATATAAAAATAATGCCCGTGAAATAAATATGAATAATTACTTAGGCGTTGTTTTAACAGGGAAAAATAAAAACACGTTTGCGGTAGGTAGCAAAATTAAAATTTACATTGGTGATCAGATTTTAAGCAGGGAAATAATTCCGGCCAGAGGTTTTCAGTCTTCAGTAGATTATAAACAGATCATAGGATTGGGAGCTAACAAAAAAATTGATTCTATGATTATTGTATGGCCCGACCGAACTTATTCAAAATATAACAACCCTCCTATTGATACAGTTCTTGTAATTAATCAAGCAGAAAATAATGCTGCGGTTATGGCTGATAAACCCATTGATTCTACTTCTTCACTACTAACTTTAGTAAAAAGCAATTTTGATAAGCATACAGAAGATGATTATGTTGATTACTATTATGAACGTAATTTACCTGATATACTTTCCAAAGAAGGCCCTAAAGCGGCTGTGGGTGATGTAAATGGAGATGGGTTACAGGATGTTTACATTGGTGGTGCAGCAGGGCAGGCAGCACAATTACATTTTCAAAACAATTCGGGAGGATTTGTAAAAGACAAACAAAAAATATTTGACCAGTTTGCTGATTTTGAAGATGCAGGCGTATTGTTTTTTGATTCCAACAATGATGGTGACCTGGATTTGCTCGTTTGCCCTGGTGGCAATAGTTTTCCGGCTATTAGCCGGCAGATGGAATTGCGTTTGTACAGAAATGATGGTAAAGGAAACTTTGAATTAGATGTTAATGCATTTCCTGCTAACAATGGAAATATATCAGTAGCTATTGCATCTGATTTTGATAGAGATGGCGACCTGGATCTGTTTGTGGGAGGAAGAAGTGTTCCTCAGAACTACGGCTCTTCTCCATCAAGCTATGTTTACGTAAATGACGGTAAAGGTCATTTTACAGATATGGCTAAACAAAAAAACCCTGATATTGCTAATATAGGTATGGTTACAAGTGCAGTATGGGTAGATGTTACAGGTGATAAAAACAAGGAACTGATTATTGTAGGTGAATGGATGACTCCTGAAATTTTCACTTACAATGGAGATCATTTTATTAAAGTAAAAAATAATCTTGACCATTTATACGGCTGGTGGCAAACTATTACTGTTACGGATGTTAATGGAGATGGAAGAGAAGATTTGATTATTGGAAATATTGGTGAAAATTTTTACTTGCAGCCTGATGAAAAAAATCCGGTTAAGTTATGGATAAACGATTTCAACCAAAATGGTACCCTTGATAAATTTCTTACCCGAACAGTTGATGGCAATGATAAACCTGTATTTTTAAAAAGAGAGATTCAAGATCAAATACCCTCAATAAAAAAGCAAAATTTAAGGCATGAAGAATTTGCAAAAAAATCTATGGGAGATCTATTTTCGGCTGAGGTATGTAAAAAATGTTTGGTGAAACAATTTACCTATCCATCATCTATAGTTGCGTTAAATAAGGGTAATGGAAATTTTACGGTGCAAAAATTACCACCCATGGCACAAATTTCTTGTATCAATGCGATAAACCCAATTGACATAAATAAGGATGGCTATATTGATTTACTTGTGGGGGGGAATCAGTCAGGATTTCCTCCGCAATTTGGCCGGCTGGATGCCAGCTATGGTGATGTTTTTATAAATGATCGAAAGGGCGGATTTACATGGCTGGATGCAAACCATTCAGGATTAAAAATAAAGGGTGAGGTAAGAGACATTAAAGAGATATCAACTACTAAAAATAAATATTTTTTATTTGCAAGAAACAATGATTTCCCACTTTTATACCAACTCAACAATAAATTAAAAAGCAAATAATTTTTAACTCACAGCCTTTATGATCCCTACACGAAATTGTGTTTCTATTGCCTGTATAGTTTGCGTATTCATTGTATTGACAGGGTGTAATTCTAAAAAAAAAATTGAACCTGTTTTCGAAGTATTAGATGCTGCTTCTACCGGATTAACCTTTAATAATAAACTCACCCCCACTCCGGAGTTTAATATGTTTAAATACATGTACTTCTATAATGGGGCAGGAGTTGGTGCCGGTGATTTTAATAATGATGGCCTTATTGATCTGTTTTTTTCATCTAATCAGGGGCAAAACAAGATATTTTTAAACCAGGCAAAATTAAGATTTAGAGATGTAACAGATGAAGCGGGGTTACCACAGGAAACTGCATGGTCAACAGGTGTATCAGTTGTGGATATAAACAATGATGGCTTATTAGATATTTACATCTGCAGAGTAGGAAATTTTGAATTTTTGAAAAGCAAAAACCAATTGCTTATTTGCAAGAGAATTAACAAGAACGGGGTGCCTTTTTATAAAGATGAAGCAAGTGAATATGGATTGGATTTTTCAGGTTTTAGCACTCAGGCAGCTTTTTTTGATTATGACCTGGATGGCGATTTGGATATGTTTTTACTCAATCATTCTGTACATCAAAATGGGAGCTTTGCCGCCAGAAGTATTTTTTTAGGCACCTATAGTCCTGTTTCCGGCGATCGTTTATTTCGCAATGATTATGATTCTTCGGCAAGAGGCGTTATCTGCCAAAGGGCTTTCACAGATGTTACTAAAGAATCAGCAATCAATAGTTCTGCAATAAGCTATGGGCTTGGCATTGGAGTATCTGACATTGATCTGGATGGTTGGCCCGATATATATGTAGGCAATGATTTTCATGAAAATGATTATCTGTATATTAATCAGCATAATGGCACTTTTAAAGAAGAGCTCACTGATAGAATAATGCACACAAGCCAGTTTTCAATGGGAGTAGAAGTTGCCGATATTAACAATGATGCTTACCCGGATATTATTTCGATGGATATGCTTCCCTCGGATCCATACATATTAAAAAGATCTTTAGGAGAAGATGAATACAACACTTTTAATATGAAGCTTGGCTATGGATATAATAATCAATACACAAGAAATAATTTACAATTAAATAGGCGCAATGGGATGTTTAGTGAAGTTGGTTTATATGCCGGTGTTGCAGCCACTGATTGGAGTTGGGCGCCGTTATTAATGGATTTCGATAATGATGGTTTAAAAGATTTGTTTGTATCCAATGGTATTCCCAAAAGATTGAATGATATGGATTATGTGAATTATGTTTCCAGTGATGAGATACAGGAAAAGATCCTTAATAATAAGATGGGAGATAAAGACATGTCGCTGATAAATAAATTTCCTGAAATAAAATTGCCCAATAAATTTTTTAAGAACTCAGGCAATGTGCAATTTCAGGATATCAAAGATCAAATAAAAGGAGATGTATCAACTTTTTCTAACGGAGCAATATATGCTGATCTGGATAATGATGGCGATTTAGATGTAGTGGTTAATAATATTGATGACCCCGTATTGATTTATGAAAATAAAACCAATGATAAAAAAGACAGAGCGTATTTAGAAATAAAATTAAAAGGTTCAGCAAAGAACATTAATGCAATAGGCACAAAAATTATTGTATATGATAGCACGGAAATACGTACTTATGAAAAATCTCCGGTAAGGGGTTTTCAATCAAGTATGGAAATTCCTATGCACCTGGGTTTGCATGACACCAAAGTTGATTCAGTATTGCTCATTTGGCCCGATAATACATATCAATATATAGATTGGAAGAAGGCCGATCAACTCACTATTCAATATCATATAGGTCTTCCCAAATATGATTATACAAGATTAACGGCGCACTGGAAAAACCCAACGCGGCAAATGGTTGATATAACAGACGAAGTGGGTTTGCACTTTAAACATGAAGAGAACCTTTTTGTAGAATTTGACCGGGAACCTCTAATACCGTTTATGGTATCAAGAGAAGGACCTGCATTGGCAGTTGGTGATGCTAATGGAGATAGTTTGGACGATGTATTTATTGGTTCTTCTAAAAGAAATAAAAGCGCTGTTTTCCTGCAATTGCCATCAGGAAAATTTCAGAGGTCAATTCAACCCTCGTTAGAGAGGGATAGCACCTATGAAGATGTTGATGCTGTATGGATAGATGTAAACAATGATAATAATACTGATTTGGTAATTGCGAGTGGTGGAAATGAATATTATGGAAATGATTCAATTCAGCAGCCACGAGTTTACCTGAATGATGGCAAGGCAAATTTTATAAAACTTGCAAATGCTTTTGACAATATATTTTTAACCGCGTCATGTGTTGTGCCTAACGATTTTAATGGCGATGGATTTGTAGATCTTTTTATAGGAGCAAGAGCAGTTCCGTTTCAATATGGTCAAATTCCTAAATCCTATCTTTTACAAAATGATGGCAAAGGCCACTTTAAAGAGGCAACTTCAAAATATAATAATGAACTTTCAACCATCGGATTTGTAAAAAGCGGTGTTGTAGTTGATTTGAATAATGATGGTAACAAAGATCTCGTCCTCTCTTTAGAATGGGGAGGAATAGTGGCTTTTATAAATAACAAAGGTTCTTTTACCAGAAAAAATTTTACCATACAAAAAGGTTGGTGGAATTTTGTTTTACCTATTGATGTTACTGGTAATGGAAACATAAGTTTGATAGCAGGTAATGAAGGACTTAATAATCGCCTAACAGCATCAGAAAGGGAGCCCGTAAAATTATATTATAATGATTTTGATGGTAATGGGAAAAATGAACAGGTGCTTACTTACTTTTTAAATGGCAACGAAATCCCTTTTGCTAATAAAGATGAATTACAAAAGCAAATACCCGTAATCAAAAAAAGATTTTTATACGCCGAAGATTTTGCAAAAGCATCATTGTACAAAATTTTTACAGAAGATAAGTTAAATACCTCCGAAGTATTTATTGCGGATTATTTTCAAAACTCCATAATTATTAATAATGGCAATATGAACTTTACCACACAGCCATTGCCCTGGCATGCCCAATTGAGCCCATTTAAAGATGGAGTTGTAATAAATGCAAACAATGATAATTTGCCCGACGTATTATTATTAGGAAATTTTTATGAAAACAATATTCAAAGAGGCAGGAATGATGCTGATTTCGGCACAATACTTCTTAACATAGGTAATGGAAAATTTTCCTGCGAAAGTATAAACGGCCTACAAATAAAAGGTCAGGTTCGTCACATCAAAAAAATAAATATTAGCAAACAGGAAGCATACATTATCGTCAGGAATAATGACCGTGCCATGGTGATAAAATTTGCAGATAATCCTATCAAATAACAGGATAATAAATTCTGGTGATCCATTTGGCAGTATCTGATTCTTTTGACCTGTCAGTTACTAAGGACTCAAAAGATATTGCCGGTGATACTAAATGTTTATCATCCATATAAGTTTTTATTTTGCCTAACGCCTCATTGATGGTGTAATTGCCTCCTAACACTTCGGCTACCAAAATATTACCAGCAACCATCCTTTTAAAAAAGTATTCTTCATTTCCTGCAATTAACTTATTTACAGGTATAGCAATCATCATTTTATAAATGCCGCCATCTTCAATTATATTCACCATAGGATGGTTGGTTTCCAACGCACCGCTTGATGATATGTATAACCTCAGCTTCTTAATAACATTATACATTATTTCCGTAGATGGAAATGTATTTGAAAAATATCTTGTTGTTATGAGGAATGTGTCTTTTACTTTCTCCTGAACAATATATAAGCCATAGATCTTTTCTTTGTTCTCTAAAAATGTCTTTGCGCTTTCCACAACTTCAGACATGTTTGTTTTCATTTTTTTTGCTGACAAATAATTTGAGATTTTTTTAAATGGATTAACTGAACCGTGCATATCTCCCTTCCATACCAAAACCACCGAATCGGGGTTTACGGATATTATTTGCAAAAAACTATTTACATGATTAAAATTGTTTTCGATAGATATATGAAAACCTTCCAGCACTTTGCGATTTATTGTGTACAAATAATTTTTATACTTGTATTGCATTTTGCTACTTCCCTTACCCGAAGCTAAAGTGTCCGAAACATCAGATGGCCACCATTTTTGCCATTTGCTTTCATCAGTTATAAACCTGTTGGCAACATTTATATTAGTATGTATATACGCAAGCTTAGCAAAATTAATTTTTGCGGGAATGAGAAGATATATACTAAAAAACAAAATAACCGGCAGAATCAATAAAATGATCAGTTTTTTCATGTATGAATTTTCAAACATGCAAAATAACGAAACAAACTCCGCTTCAATAATATCTTATAACATATCCATTTAAGTAAAGCAATTTATTTTATATTTAAACGCGCTAAAATACCATCCATGAAAAAAATATATTTTGTCAGTATCTTAATAGGAACATTTATAACTTCTTATTCTCAGAAAACAGATACGTGGAAGATTTTTGCAAATAAAATAATTCCCCAGGATTATTACGGAGTAACTGTTGCCAACGGCGTTATCGGCATTGTTTCTTCTCCCAATGTTTTACGTTGTAAAGATGTAGTATTGAACGGCGCATACGACCAGTACGGACGTGGACGAGTAAGCAATTTTTTGCAAAGCTTCAACCTTGTTAACATGAATTTGGATATTGATGGCAACAGAATCAATAATGCGGATGCCACAAATATGAAACAAGTGCTGGATATGAAGCATGCCAATCTTACCACAACTTTTGATTATAAGGATAAGGCAACTATTTCATACACCTACTATGCTTTGCGCCATTTGCCGTATAATGTTTTAGTAGATGTAACTATAACTGCAAAAAAAGATATTCAAATTATACCCGCCAGCGTCGTGGAGGCGCCTGATGCCCTTAAGGATGTTCAGAATTATTACAATGAGATTGACCGCCCTCATGTAACATTAAGTTTGCTTTCATCCACGGCAAAAAGCCCTACCGGTAAATTAACCTTTGCTTCTTCTACAACATTTTTATTTGATGAACAGCATGGTAACGAACCCAGGTTAATACACGAAATGTGGGATAACAATATGCATCTTTCAAAATTTAGAAAAAACATT
>DASYOS010000156.1:0-26985 GCA_036007525.1 Chitinophagaceae bacterium
ACCTTTTTTATCATTTAATTTTTGCCAGGTATCACCGCCATTTATACTTTTCCATAAAGCACTTCCGCTTCCGCCACTTTCCAAACTGTAAGGAGTACGGATTACCGTCCAGGTGGATGCATACAATACAGAGGGATTACCTGGTTCCATTACAAGATCAATTCCTCCACTTTGTTTATCACTGAATAAAACTTTTTTCCATGTTTTGCCTCCATCTATGCTTTTAAAAATCCCTCTCTCCTGGTTAGGCCCAAATAAATGTCCTACGGCTGCAACCCATACTACATCTGGGTTTTTAGGATGTATTACAATACGGGAAATATGTCTTGTATCTTTTAAACCAAGATGTTTCCAGCTTCTTCCGGCATCATCACTGCGCCACATACCGAAGCCCTCACTAACATTACCACGTAAAGTGTTTTCACCTTCACCAACATACAAAACAGTTTGATCTGATGGGGCTACTGCTACTGCTCCAATTGATCCTCCAAAATATTTATCAGAAATATTTTTCCAGTTACTTCCGCCATCAATAGTTTTCCAAACGCCGCCGCCCGTTGCTCCAAAATAAAAAATATTTTTCTGCCGGTAATCTCCTGCAACAGCTCCACTGCGGCCCCCACGGAAAGGGCCTACTAAACGATATTTTACTTTTGATAAAAGAATGCTGTCTTCATAAAAAGAATTGTCAACTTGTTTTTTATTTTGTGCAGATGAGACAGCACTGAAAGAAATAATAAATAGTAAAAATGAAAAATATTTCATAGAGTAAAATTAAGTTTTGAAGATACTAAATCCTGCGAAACAAAAAGACGCAGAATTTTAATCGACGCCTTATTAGTGAAATGGTGTGGATTATTTGAGGGTTTGTATTGACTTTCGTCTATCGTTTTATTTATGATTATCGTATCGAAGGTTGTAGAGCCGCCAGTAACTCCAATGCCTGGGTTAGTAATTGTTTGCGGAAACATGATACCATCAATTGATTTGTAATCACTGTAATTAGTGATCATTTCCTGAGGTGCATTATTCCCCATAGCAGCGCTCATTTGGCGGGATTGAATAAGAAAATTTGTTTGTGTATCAATAAAAAAAGTCAATTCTTTACCGCTATTTAAAGTCATTTTTATTTTGTGAGCTTCTTTTCCATTTACTGTTTCTTTCCCTTGCAGCTCTACTTTATTTCCTTTAGCAATATGATCAACCAATGGTCCGGCAATATCTAATTGTCCTTGCATGGTTTTAAGTCTGTCTGCCGGAATAATTTCCACATTTTGTGAGCGCATAGGAATAAAACTCCAACCTTGTGATGGAGTAACAATGGTATAACCAGAAGTGCCTCCAAATTCAAAATCATTACGAAAAAGTAAGCCCTGAACAGTTGTAACTTTTACTGCTACTTCACTTCCCATCATTTCCCTTGAGCCTTCCATATAAACCGATTTGATGGCATTAAGCTTATCCTTACCACCTTTAGCATCAATGTATTTATTAATTATATCATCTACGCTTTGTGCCTGTGCAAACTGCATAAAAACAAATCCTAACATAAATATTACCAGCAGCACTATATTTTTTACTTCCATAAGTTTTATATGCAAGTTAATCAATCTCAAAATGATTATTTTTTCTATATGCCATTTAACAATTAATTTGACATCCCAACCTCTAAAGTTGCTTAAAGAAATTTATTATGAATGATACAAATCCAAAAAGAAGTTTGGAAGTTTCCGCCTTAGGAGTCGGAGGGGCTACAAATTTTTCAGTAAAAGGAAATATTGTTGATATAAAAGGTAAAAATATTTATCCGGGGAAAATATTTATTGATGCTGGAAAAATAAAAGCTATAGAGAAACTATCCGCGGATCAAAAATTGCCAAATTTTATTCTTCCGGGTTTTATAGATGCACATGTTCACATCGAAAGCTCGATGCTGGTGCCATCAGAATTTGCAAAACTTGCTGTTGTCCATGGCACAGTTGCCACTATCAGCGATCCGCATGAAATAGCCAATGTATGCGGAATGCAGGGAGTTGACTTTATGATCGAAAATGGTAAAACAGTGCCATTTAAGTTCCATTTTGGTGCACCAAGTTGTGTGCCTGCAACAATTTTTGAGACTGCAGGGGCTGCATTAAATTCAGAAGAAGTTGAACTTCTTTTACAGAAAGATGAAATAAATTATTTGAGTGAGATGATGAATTTCCCGGGTGTGTTAAACGGAGATGAACAAGTAATGAAAAAAATAGCCTCCGCAAAAAAATATAATAAGCCGGTTGATGGACATGCGCCGGGATTAAGAGGTGGGGAAGCTAAAAAATATATTGATGCAGGAATAAGTACAGATCACGAATGCTTTTCCCGGGAAGAAGCGCTGGACAAATTACAATATGGAATGAAAATTTTAATTCGGGAGGGAAGCGCTGCCAAAAACTTTGAAGCATTGATCGATCTTTTAAACGACTATCCTGATAAAATAATGTTTTGCAGCGATGATAAGCACCCGGATAGTTTGGCGGAAGGGCATATAAATTTATTGTGCCGGAGAGCTGTTGCAAAAGGGATAGATATTTTCAAGGTTTTACAGGCCGCATGTATTAATCCTGTTGAACATTATAAAATGAAGGTTGGTTTATTAAAAGAAGGAGATGCCGCAGATCTGATTGTTGTGGAAGATTTAAAAGATTTTAGAGTTCTCGAAACTTACATCAATGGTGAGCTTGTTGCTGAAAAAGGTGTAAGCAAAATTGTAGCGCCAAAATCTGAAGTCATAAACAATTTTGATTGTGATGAAAAAAAGATTGTTGATTTTAGGTATGAGATTTTAGATTTTTTTCCTGGCGAATATATAAATGTTATAGAAGCCTTAGATGGACAGCTTATCACAAACAAAATAATAGTAACACCCAAAATTGATAATGCTGAAATTGTGAGTGATACAGAAAATGATATTTTAAAAATGGTGGTGGTTAATCGCTATAAAAATTCGCCTGTGTCCAAAGCTTTTGTAAAAAACTTTGGATTAAAACATGGAGCCATCGCTTCTTCAGTTGCACATGATTCTCATAACATAATTGCAGTTGGTGTTGATGATGAAAGTATTTGCAGAGCAGTAAACCTGGTAATAAAGGAAAAAGGTGGAGTGAGTTGCGTTGAAAATAATAATGACCTGATCTTATCCTTGCCCGTGGCAGGGTTAATGAGCAATGAAGATGGTTATAAAGTTGCTGAATTGTATACAAGTATTGATAAAGCTGCCAAGGATTTAGGATCTAAATTATCTGCACCTTTTATGACCTTATCATTTATGGCATTGCTTGTTATACCTCATTTAAAACTAAGTGACCTGGGTTTGTTTGATGGCGATAAGTTTGAACTTGTTAGGTAAAATCTATTCTACAATTTTTGCATCTGTAATAGTTAATGCAACACTATCGGTTCCTTTGGGGGCAAAATATTTTGTCTTGAAATTTTTGGATTCTCCGGGACCAATAACTTCATAAACAATTTCCTTATCAGTTTCCAATAATGTTTTTGTCTTACTGTAAAAATCTAATTTAACATCCACATCTTTATAAGTAGCTACTGTTGCTTTATTGGTGATAGTTCCTTTTACCACAGTTTGCCCAAATAAATTATGCCGGTCATGCCCAGAAACAATTAAAAAATTTTGAGGATTTTTTTTCTCTTTATCCTGTAAATTTTTTTTAGTAACCTCATAGTTTTTCTTTTCATCTTCAGCTTTTTTTGAATCATTGTTGTTGCAGGATAGGATAGCAATGGCAACAGGAATAATTAAAAAGGATATTTTTTTCATCTATGGTAGTTTTGATAATTAATTAAAATTAAAGAAAGCATTTGTTCAAGATCCAATAAAGAACGTTAAAATCAAAAAGCTGTAAATCCCATTAATCTTATAATCCTATAAATCATAGTTCAGACATTTATGCTTCTGTTCCTAACCACAAAGCCCCGCCAATACTGTTTTGCTTTGCCCCGGTTACAGATGCAAGAACATTGTATTCCTCTCTCCACCGTAAAGTGCCTATCAGCGCCATTATCAGCGCTTCTTTATATTGTATTAATTTCTCCTCCGGAATAAATACTTCTACATTAATTTCTTGTAAAACATCTTTCAATCTATTTATTAAAAAAGAATTAAACGCACCGCCCCCTGTTGCGAGCAATTTACTTTGGGTTGTGGGCTCTCCGCAGTTAACTAATGCTTTTTTAATTTGAACAACAATATGTTCCACATAAGTTGCCATTGCATCTTCAGCGCTTAGCAGTGATTGTTTAATTATGGGAAACACAGTTTCAACACCAAAGTCGTTAGCCAATGATTTAGGATGCGGACGGTTATAATATTCCTGCTCGTTTAATTTTTTCAGGAGTTCGGCATTAATATTTCCGGCAGCCGCAATTTTGCCCTCATCATCAAATGCAAATCCTTTTTCTTCTGCTAACATATTTAATACACGATTGGCAGCACAAACATCAAAGGCAATAAAACTATCATTGATATTTGCCGAAATATTTGCAATGCCTCCAAGATTTAAAAAATATGTATAATTATCGAGAAGCATTTTTTCCCCTATGGGAACAATGGGCGCCCCTTGTCCGCCAAAAGCAATATCCATAGCTCTCAAATCAGTGATCACCGGCAATTTTGTTTCAGCAGCTATAGCAGCGCCATCGCCGAGTTGAGCTGTCATTAATTTTTCGGGCACATGAAAAGTTGTATGCCCATGAGAAGAAATTAAATTAACCTGGTGCTGCAAATTATTTTTCTCAATAAAAAGATTTACTTGTTTGCCCAGGTAATGACCGTATTCTGTATGCAACAATTGATAATCCAGTGCATTAAGGCTTATGGCATTTTTTAATTTTGTTACCCATGTGTTGTTATATTCATAACAATCTGCCTGTATTATTTGGTAACTCCACTTTCCTGCATTTTCCTGCAGTTGTACAAAAGCAATGTCCAGGCCATCAAGGGAGCTGCCACTCATTAATCCTATTACTTTATATAACATAATTCTGATTTACCTGCCTTACTTATAAAAAATATATTTTTGTGTTTAGCGAAGGTTCAAATTTATAAAAATAATTTTCGCCTTTATATAAAAATTAATTTAATAGTTAATAATGGTTATCAATCTCAGCGAAGAACATTCTTTGGTAAGCAACTGGATAAGCGAATTACGGGATGTTGATATTCAGAATGACAGACTTCGTTTTCGGCGTAACCTTGAGAGAATTGGAGAAGCGGCGGCTTATGAAATAAGCAAAAAACTATCATGGGTACAAAAAGATATAACTACACCTTTGGGCACATCCTCAGGTAAGGTTTTAGAAAGCCAACCTGTATTAGCAACTATTTTAAGAGCAGGCCTCCCCATGCACCAGGGGTTGCTTAACTATTTTGATAAAGCAGATAATGCTTTTATCAGCGCTTACCGTAAGCACCACCAGGATGGTAGTTTTGATATAAGCCTGGATTATATCAGCTGCCCCGAAATGGAAAACCGTGTTGTTATTATTTCAGATCCAATGCTGGCAACGGGGGCTTCACTTGTAAAAACGATCCAGTACATCCGTGAAGAGGGCAGTCCTTCAAAAATCCATTTTGTTTGTGCGATCGCCTGTACAGTGGGCATTGAATATGTATTAAGATCTGAGCCTAAAGCAACTATATGGTGTGGAGATATCGATGATGAAATAACTGCTAAAGGTTATATTGTCCCGGGATTAGGAGATGCCGGTGATCTGGCTTATGGTGTAAAAGTTCAGATGTAGATAGATGTACGATGTACGATGTAAGGTTTACGATGTAAAGAAATGATCGTTATTGTTTACTTTCTTATTTCTTATTTTTTGTTTCTTATTCCTTATTTAAGCAAAGCAGCCCCTTGTTAAAAAATATTGTCATTTATTTAGCTTTCCTATCCTTTTAAATGAAATATTAAAAAACTTATCTTTAATATCCTGAAATTTAGAAATGAGAAAATTATTCCTTATCATTAATATATTCTGCGTATCAGTAGCCGCTACTGCCCAGGATCCTCATTTTTCTCAATTTTTTGCTTCACCACTAACACTAAACCCTGCCTTAACAGGTAAATTTGATGGTACACTTAGAGCATCAGGAAATTATCGTAATCAGTTACCTACTTTTAATAATGTGTACATTACTTCTACGGTAAGTGTAGATTTTTCTATATTAAATAAAGTATTGCCCGAAACTGATACATGGGGTGTAGGCGTAATTGCACTAACTGATAAAGCAGGTGCCGGTGTGTTGACCAATAATTACATTGGTATTTCAACAGCCTACCACAAAGCATTAAATGAAGATGGTTATAGCCAGATAGGGATTGGATTTCAGGGGATGTATGGGCAAAAAAAGCTTGACTGGTCTAGGCTAATTTTTGAAGATCAGCTAACTCCTTTTGGTTTTGATTTGAGTGTACCCAGCGCAGATATTTCAACCATCAATGATCCAAATATAAGTTACCTGGATATTAATGCAGGGCTCATTTATACAGTATCTACAACTGATAAAAATAATTTTTACCTCGGCGCTTCCATGTACCATATCAACCGGCCAAAAGAAAGTTTTAAAGGCGGCAACTTTAATGTAAGCCCACGTACTACAATAAGTGCCGGCGGATATTTTCCTGTTTCTGATAACCTCACATTACATACCAGTGGTATTTACCAGGTACAGGGAAAAACTACCGAAACAACATTAGGTGGCGCTATTGCGGCATCGCTAAACAATGATGAAAGAAACCCTACAAATGTTTACGGAGGCTTATGGATGAGAGTAAAAGATGCTGTTATCCCTTACATAGGGTTGGAGTTTGCAGGAATGCGTATTGGCGCAAGCTATGACATTAACACTTCCAGTTTAAAATCAGGATCTCAAAGCCGTGGTGGTATGGAACTTTCACTGATCTATATTAAAAAGCCTGCGGATGGCAAAAATCTTCCCTGCCCCAAGTTTTAAAAACTATCTCCCACAATTTTTTTCTTAACCATTTATTATTTGTATTTTAAAGCTTTAAATAAAGTTGCTATGAAGTTTTACAGGGGTTTAAAATTTATTTCTATTGTTGCTGTCTTTTTTTTTATGTCATGTAAAAAAGAATCCCCGGTTACTCCACAGCCACCACCACCAACTCCACTTCCACCAACATCTATTGTTATACAGGCCCCACCTGCTTTTGGTTTTTATCTTGTGGGTTATTTTCCCAGTTACCGAAATCTTTCTGAGGTACCTGATATAAAATTCAGGATGTGCAATGTAGTTAACTATGCTTTTTTTAGTGTGAACAGCACCGGTACTCTCACAGTAAACAATCCATTATTAGTGCCGCAGGTTATTGCAAAAGCAAAAGCCAATAATGCAAAAATATTTGTAAGCATTAATGAAGCTGTCGCAAACAATTTTAAAAATATGGCAGCAAGCGCCGCCGGCAGAAATAATTTTATTAAAGATGTTATGGCAAATGTACGTTTGTATAACTTTGATGGCGTTGATATTGACTGGGAATTTCCCAGAACTGACGATGGAACTGATGTAACATTTACAGCATTGATTAAAGAATTATCGGATTCACTTCACAGGGATGCGAAATATTATTTAACAATGGCTATTACAGCAGGTAAATATCCAGGGGCCGTAAGAGATGCAATAAAAACTGAAGTGTTTGGCTATGCTGATATGTTTAATATTATGAGTTATGATGATTTTAGCAGCACTGTTCCTTACAGGCATCATAGCGATTATAATCTTTCAGTAACATCCTTAGATTACTGGGTTACCACCCGTGGAATGCCCAAAGAAAAAGCGGTGTTGGGGTTTCCTGCCTATGGCAGGGCATCTGGTATTACACAAACAGGCACTACCATGTCTTATCGCACCATACTTACAGATGGAGGGAGTTCGCAAAAAGATTCTGCCGTAATTAAAAGCAATCCTGCTTTCCCCGGTGGGTACACTATTTATTATAACGGACAACCAACGGTAAAATTAAAAACCATGCTGGCTAAACAACGAGCTAATGGAGTAATGATGTGGGAAAAATGGCACGATGCACCGGATGCAAACAGCCTCTTAAAAGCTGCGTGTGATACGATTGGGAGAACGTATTAAAGTTCGAGGCCTTGGAGAAGAACTGGTATTTTAAATCCGTCCTGGAACTGTTGCTAAATTTACTGCTGCTGATTGTTTCAATGTCCCTGCTTTTGCAAAGTCTTTTTTGTACGCCGTTTTATTGTCCTACAATTTGATTGATAATTGTAATTGTCCACCGAAACCGAGCTCAACAATTTTTTGCAATGTTGAAATACGAACGTCTTTAATATTGTTTTCAACCCTTGAAATGTATGCTTTGTTAGTTCCACATTTATCAGCAAGTTGTTCTTGTGTCAACCCTTGCTCAAGTCTTGCTTCGTGAATTAAAGCCCCAAGTTTAAATGCTTCAAAGCCTTTGTCTAATTTGTCCCGTTTAGCTGAGCCTGCCTTTCCATAATGTTCATCCTTAAATTCAGACAGTGTTTTAATACTTTTATTTGTTTTCATAATATTCGATTTTAATTTTTAATGCTTTTTCAATTTCATGTTTCGGTGTTTTTTGAGTTTTCTTTTGAAAGCCGTTTGCAATAACTACCAAATTACCCTCGTCGAAAAAACAAAATATTCTAAAAATATCATTTCCACTTTGAACTCTTATTTCAAAAAGTTTGTCTGTTCCTTCGAGGTGTTTCAAGTATGTTTCAGGAACTCTTTCTATGATCTCAATCAAGTCAAAAGTCCAAACTATTTTGTCCTTAACCTTTTGCCTTTGTTTAACAAAAAAGTCAGCAAAGTAATCTTTGTAAAAAATGATAGTACGTATTTTTTGATTTCCTGCCAAGTTGCAAAGATAAAAAGTTGTCCAAATGTACAACAGTTATTTTAAAATTTATGTTTTATCATGAAGGTAGCGGTGTTGGGGTTTCCTGCCTATGGCAGGGCATCGGGTATAACACAAACAGGCACTACCTTACCATACAGGGAAATTCTTACCAAGGGTGGAAGTTCGCAAAGTGACTCTGCTTTTATAACTTCTAATGTTTTATTTCCTGCAGGATACATGATCTATTATAATGGCCAACCAACAGTAAAACTTAAAACTATGCTGGCAAAACAAAGAGCTAATGGAGTAATGATGTGGGAAAAATGGAATGATGCAACGGATGCCAACAGTTTGCTTAAAGCAGCGTGTGATACAATTGGGAGAACGTATTAAGTTTAAAATTCAATCACACTTTCCTCCGCTTTTGCAAACAGTGTATCAATTTTGTTTTGTATTTCTATGGTGAGAGAAATTGCTGTTGCTATTTTACAATAATGTGCAGGATCGTCCATCTGCCTGCCTTTGCGGTCTTTTAAATATTTTCCATTACCTGGTATACCTTGCAAATTCCAAATGAGTATTTTTCCAGATAATTCCCCATGACGCATGATTTTTCTTTGCAAAGAATATTTCAGACGTACCTGTTTCTAAATTTTTAAGAAGATGATTTCTATTGCCTAAATACTTTTCGTACTGATAATTTGCTTCCTTTAAATTTTGTTTCATTTTATTCTTCTGCTCCTTTAGTTTTCATTTTAATTTTTACTTTAGAAATTGGTTCTCTAAAAGCCTTTTCCAATCTTGGCATTGCATTTATCAAAAATTCAATCATTAATTGCCAATCTTCCTTATTGAAATAATCTACTTGATTTTTTTCATATTTTATACGACTAGCTTTTTTTGCAGGTAATTCTTCCCAGATTAGTACGTCACCAAATTTAGATTCGATATCATTTTGTTGAGTTTTAAGTTCATTAAAGATTAATTTATTTTCTTCTTTATTTCCTCGACTTATATAAACTTCAACACGTGCATAATAGTTCGATATCACAAAATTAAAAGTCACGCCTGAGAGTCCAGAACCAATAGAAATCCAATTATCTTTCGAAGGAGAAATATTTTGAAAACTGGTAGTCTGGGAATTAATTTTATTCAATAATTGTTTCCAAAATTCAAATCTTAAAAAATGTCGGGATTTTAATTCTTCTTGTGTATTTATATCTTCTTGTGTTTTATCAGCCATACTAATAACATAATCCTCAGCCTCTTTCATTGGTATTATCTGTTCAATATTCAAAAGCAATTCTTCGCCGAATTGGAATGGCGTTGCTTTAAAACATTGAATGCGCAACTTGTAATTCATTAACCATAAAACTGTTGACGTTACCTCTTTTCTAAATTGACCGGCTACAAAAATTATTCGTTGAGTCTGTCCGCTATTAAGACTAATTTCTGCAAAATGAGTGGCACCGAAAAAGTCAGTAAGATTATCTTCCGCTCTTTCATCGTTACCTCGTTTGTCTAAATATTTTTGATAAATATCCTTGATATTATCTTTTTTAAGAGTAGAACAATATGAAGCATATTTTAATGCCTGCCATGTAACATCTCTACCAGTATCGTCCAGTTTATTCTCAATAATAATTAAATTCCCTTGCTTATCAATTCCAAGTAAGTCAATACGTTCATTAGTATCATTGAAGCCACTAAATTCCTTTTGTATAATTAAGATTTCTTCACCTAATGATTCAGGATTGTTCGCTAGCCATTCTTGAATGTGGTCACGCTCTCTAAAGCCGAGTTCTGAAAAAGTCTTTTCTTCTAACTTCGAAATCCTATTCTCAGTTTTATTTATAACATACATTTAAGTGGAATTTTTTATTGAAATATTTAAAGCAAACATCACTTCATCTCAGCAAAATATTTATGGAAGTACGGAATTGTTTCGATGCCTTTATAAAAATTAGCAAGATCAAATTTTTCGTTCGGGCTGTGCAGGTTATCACTGTCTAAACCAAAGCCAAGAAACACAACCTTAATTCCCAATTCTTTTTCAAATAATGCACAAATTGGGATACTGCCGCCGCCACGTACAGGAATGGGTTTTTTACCAAATGTTGTTTCCATTGCTTTAGCTGCAGCCTGGTAGGCTTTGCTGTTAATCGGCGTCATATAAGGTTCTCCTCCATGATGTTCAAATGCATTCACCGTAACACCTGCAGGAGCAATGCTTCTAAAATACTCAAGCAGTTTCTTTGTTATTTTTTCTGATGATTGGTTGGGTACCAGCCTTGCAGAAATTTTTGCAGTGGCTTTTGATGGCAAAACAGTTTTTGCACCCTCACCCTGGTAGCCGCCCCAAATTCCGTTAAGTTCAATAGTTGGGCGAATGCCCGTTCTTTCATTGGTTACAAAACCTTTTTCTCCCCACAACTCTTTTACCCCAAGGTCTTTTTTATATTCGGCTTCATCATAAGGTGCTGCTGCCATTAATTTTCTTTCTTCATCAGTTGATTCTACAACATCATCATAAAAGCCGGGTATGGTAACATGATTATTTTCATCATGGCAGGTTGCTATCATCTTTGCCAACATTGTAATTGGGTTGGCCACTGCTCCGCCATACACTCCGCTATGCAGGTCACGGTTAGGGCCGGTAACTTCCACCTCAATATAACTTAGGCCGCGAACCCCAATATCAATGCTTGGGTTTTCCAAACTTATCATTGCAGTATCACTTATCAATATCACATCAGCCTTAAGCAACTGTTTATTTTGTGCAACAAACTTCCCTAGATTAGGGGAGCCCACTTCTTCTTCCCCTTCAATTATAAATTTTACATTGGTTTGCATTGTATTGGTCCGCATCATAGTTTCAAATGCTTTTATGTGCATATAAAACTGTCCTTTATCATCGCATGATCCCCTGGCAAAAATTTTTCCGTCTTTTATTACCGGCTCAAAAGGCCCGCTGTTCCAAAGTTCCAGGGGATCTGCCGGTTGAACATCGTAATGCCCGTACACCAATACCGTTGGCTTTAAAGGGTCAATTATTTTTTCTCCAACAACTACAGGGTGTCCATCTGTAGGATAGAGTTCGGCTTTGTCAGCCCCAGCATCCAGCAAACGTTGCTTAACTGCTTCGGCGCACTTAATCATATCTTCCTTGTTCTCTGTTTTGGCGCTGATAGATGGAATACGAAGCAACTCCAGTAACTCTTCTAAAAATCTATCCTTATTTTTTTCCTGGTAATCTTTCCATGTTTGCATGATATGTAATTATTCCGATGAGATTTATGGCTTGCGAAAGTAAGTATTCTGAACCATGATTTGAGCAGATTAATCAGGATTAAGAAGACAATATTATTTTTGAGACAATTAACAGTTCCCGTTAAAATATTTTTTGGAAATAACTGAATTGTTATTATACATTTGCGTCAGATTGCTTTTCAACCTGTCTGCCGACAGGCAGGTTCATCAGCCTTTGTTTTAGTTGTATCATTTTTAAAGATACCTCTAAGGCAAAGGCTGAGTCTATTTAAAGGACGACAGTTTTCTATTTTCTATAAAATAGCTACATAATTTTTTCTATCCGCTGCCCTACATAATCCCAATTAACCACGTTCCACCAATTCTCAATATAATCTGCTCTTTTATTTTGATATTTTAAATAATAAGCATGTTCCCAAACATCCAACCCCAGTAGCGGAAATCCTTTTATATCACTAACATTCATTAAAGGATTATCCTGATTTGGAGTTGAACCTATTTTTAAAGCTTTATCATTATCTATATATAACCATGCCCAGCCACTACCAAAGCGATTTTTGCCGGCATCACCAAACTGGGTTTTAAAATTTGCGAATGAAGTGAAATTTTTTTCAATCGCTGATAATAATTTACCGGCAGGTTTATTGTCGGCTTGTTTAGGGCGCATGCATTGCCAAAACATTTCATGATTATAATGTCCACCGCCATTGTTGCGCACCTTGGCAGAATATTTTGAAACATTAGCAAGAATATCTTCTAAAGATCTTGCAGCATCAATGCCTTCAGTCTGAACAGCTTCTTTTAAATTTTTTGAATAAGCTGCCGCATGTTTGGTGTAATGGATTTCCATAGTTGCTGCATCAATCACATTTTCCAAGGCATTATACTTATATGGCAATGGTTTTTGATCGAACCCGGTTTTAAATGGAGATACTATCACATTTTTAACCGGTGAGCAGGATTCAAAAAGTGAGCCTAATGCTCCGGCGCCCATGCTTACTGCCAATGTTCCTTTAACAGAAGTTTTTAAAAATTCTCTGCGATCTTTTTGATTGAATTGTGACATATAATTTTATTTAGATGAAAATAATGCTTCTTTTTTTAAAATGCCAGTTACTTTTTTAAGAAATAAATAGTAGTATTCTTTATTAAATAATTGCGAATCACGGGTTGCCTTATAAGTAAGAAAAACGCCTACAGGAAACAAAACTATTACAGGCAGCCACATACCGGTCATAGGTGTTAAGGTCTGTTGCTTTACTAATTTTTCACCAAATGTACTTAACAAATGAAATATAGTGAAAAAGGTGAGCGCTACCAGGATAGGCATTCCTAATCCACCCTTCCTGATTATGGAACCTAATGGAGCCCCGATAAAAAGTAAAACCACGCAGGCAACTGATAAAGAAAATTTTCTGTGCCATTCTATCAAAACAGTACGCATATTACCGGAGTTAACGTCATTATCCGCACTGGTAAATTGCATTAAATTTCGTGTATTGGTTACTGCATTTAATGCTGTTTCTTTTACTATAACTTTTAAAGAATCCGGTATTAACTCATCGAAGTTCTTTATTTTATCGGTAGTAGCATTTTTAGGTGGTATATTTTTATACCTGGTGTAATTGATATTATTCGCAAGCTCATCCTGTGTTCTTTTAGCAAAGGCATTTTTATTTTTTGTAAATGAGTCAAGTACTTTATCAAGTTGCCTTAATGTTTGCATTCGAAAATTATTTTTATACAGGCTATCCGGTGTTAGCTTTATATCAAGCTGGCTAAGATCGAACAGTTTATTATATTCTTTAAAACTCAATCTTATAAACTCATTACTTGTTCCTCCCACGTTTCCCTTCTCTTCATACCGATTGCCATTGCGTAATTTAAATTCAAGAAATTTTTTATCAGTACTCATTTTCATTGTCCCCTTTTCTGAGATCACTGTATTATCCTGAGGGCCATTGGATTGTTCATAGATCAAAATACCCTTTAAAGTGGTTTTATCTTTTTCTTTTTTGGCAACTTTAATGGAGAAGCCTTTGAACCCACTATAAAACACGCCATCTTTTAAATCGAAAGCAGGGCTTTTGCGTAAAATATCATTATAGATACCGGCAAATTTTAAATTAGCCACCGGGATAACATAATTAGCAAACAGAAAAGTTATACATGACAGTATGATAGCCACAAAAAAAAGAGGACGCATAAATCTTAATAAAGAAATGCCTGAAGATTTTATGGCCACGAGCTCAAAATTTTCACCAAGCTTACCAAAAGTCATTATAGAAGATAGCAAAATGGCAATAGGTAATGCAAGCGTTACCAATGTTGCACTGGCATACACAATAAACTTAGAAAGAGTAAAAACATCAAGGCCTTTACCTACCAGATCGTCAATGTACTTCCAAAGGATCTGCATCATAAGTACAAAAAGTGTAATAAAAAATGTTACTATAAACGGACCAATAAAGGCTTTAAGAATCAGTTTGTCTAACTTTTTGATCACAGGAGAAGTATGTTTAACTTGTGCCAGGAGGTAAAAAAGCGAAAGAGGATAATTATTATTTTCCTTTTATCTCCTTACTTTTTATCTCTTACAAATATGTCCACAAAAATACAGCTTTCACCAGAGGAAATGGAGTTAGTGAATAATACAGGCTGGATTGTAGCAAAACGTATTATCACTAAAAAAGTATATGAAATGTTTGGTGATATAAACGAGAGGATGAAGAAAGAAATAAATTCTTCCAACAGTCATTTGTTTCCTGAAAATATCAAACATCAAAGTGGAAAAATTTCACAGGGAGAAAATTACCGGTTGCTCCCTTATGTTATTTTAGACTATCCTGCCTTTTTTTGGAAGGATAGGATTTTCGCAATAAGAACCATGTTTTGGTGGGGGAATTTTTTTAGTGTTACGCTGCATTTATCAGGGGTTTATAAAGAAAAGCTAATCAGCAACTCCAATAGCATTCTCACTTTTTTGCAAACAAATAATTTTTTTGTTGGTGTAAATGAAGATGAATGGCAGCATAGTTTTGAGGAGAGTAATTACCAACCGGCTTCTGCAATGTTATTGCAACAGTTTGCAGCAATAAATGAAAAAGCATTTTTTAAGATCTCAAAAAAGATCTCATTATCTGAATGGGATATTGCAAATGAATTTGCAATAAATTCTTTTAGGGAGATTATACAGTTATTGCAGATCAGTTACCCAGCCGGTAAAAAAGGTCTTTTATTTGAGTTTCCCAAAGCTGGCTCTGATCTTTGATTTCCTTCTTTTCAGCAAAATCAGTTATAGTAAGTATGGTGAGATTGGTTACTTCGGATTTGTCTATTTTAAATTCAAAATATTCGTCCTTTGGAGAGGTCATCCAGTGATAACGGATAAATTTATTTTCTTCGCTTTCCATTACCTCTGCCTCTTCTACTGTGCCATCCCATGAAAAACTATACAACCCATCACTTTCGTCAACTTTATCGGCAAACCATTCCTGCAAACCTGTTGGGCTTGATAAAAATTCATATAAAATTCCCGGGGAACATCTCACGGGGTACTCTAGTGTATACTTAACTTTCTTACTCATCTTATTAATCTGTATTGTATATGTGCAATAATAGAAAATAAATCAACTAAACAAAACTTTTTTTATAGAATACTGTTGAAAATCTATTATTTAATTTTCATATTGGCTGAACCATATGTAAGTTGAGTATTTATTAACAAACTGTTATAAGAATTTTCTAATTTTGTCTGCATATTACAAGTGAATGTGGCATTGGTTATATTCACTTTTTTATTTCAGGAATTTTAAATTTTTGCCAGATCATGTTCGAATCATTAAGTGATAAATTAGATTCCGCCTTTAAAAACCTGAAAGGGCAGGGGAGAATTACAGAATTAAATATTGCTGCCACCTTAAAGGAGATACGCCGTGCATTGGTTGATGCTGACGTGAACTATAAAATTGCCAAAGATTTCACGGATTCAGTTAAAGAAAAGGCCACCGGCGAAAAAGTTATTAATGCCATAAGCCCCGGGCAATTGATGGTTAAAATTGTAAAGGACGAACTCGCTGTTTTAATGGGTGGTACAGAAAGCGACCTTGACCTGAAAGGAAATCCAACAATCATTTTGATAGCAGGTTTACAGGGTAGTGGTAAAACAACTTTCAGCGGCAAGCTGGCGAATTATTTAAAAACTAAGAAAGGAAAATCCCCATTGCTGGTTGCTGCAGATATTTACCGGCCTGCTGCAATTGAGCAATTAAAAATTTTAGGAGAACAGGTTAATGTTGATGTGTATAGTGAGCCTGAAAATAAAGATGCAGTATCTATTGTACAAAATGCCATTAAAGAAGCAAAGTCTAAAAATAAAAATATTCTCATTATAGATACAGCCGGCCGTTTAGCTGTTGATGAAGTGATGATGACCGAAGTTGCTAATATAAAAGCAGCTGTTAATCCGCAGGAAATTTTATTTGTAGTTGATAGTATGACGGGTCAGGATGCAGTAAATACGGCAGCAGAGTTTAATCAGCGGTTAGATTTTACAGGAGTTGTATTAACAAAATTGGATGGTGATACAAGAGGCGGTGCTGCCATATCTATTAAATCTACAGTTACCAAGCCCATAAAGTTTGTAAGTAGCGGCGAGCAAATGGATACGCTGGATATTTTTTACCCTGAGCGGATGGCGCAAAGGATACTCGGGATGGGAGATATTGTGAGCCTGGTAGAAAAAGCACAGGAACAATTTGATGAGGAGCAGGCGAAGAAACTTGAAAAGAGAATTCGTAAAAACCAGTTTGATTTTGAGGATTTCAAGACTCAATTACAGCAAATTAAAAAAATGGGTAATCTTAAAGACCTGATGGGCATGATACCCGGTATAGGTAAGCAAATAAAAGATATTGATATTAACGACGATGCTTTTAAGGGAATAGAGGCGATGATAAACTCCATGACCTTAGTAGAACGGAGAAATCCGGATATTATCAACCCAAGCCGCAAGCAGCGCATAGCCAAAGGCAGTGGTAAAGACATTGCTGAGTTAAACGCTTTTATAAAACAGTTTGAACAGATGAAGGAGATGATGAAAACCATGAATAAAATGCCTATGAGCAGGCTGGCAGGGCTGGGTAAAAGGTAATTTTACTTTTCATTTGGATTTTGTACTTCCACACCTTATCTTCGCTGTCCTTTTAGAAACACTATTAAATAACAACCCCAAAAAAAATTTCTATTTTTTATGGCTGTAAAAATGAGATTGCAACGGCATGGCTCAAAGAAGAGACCCTTTTACTTTATAGTAATTGCAGATGGTCGTAGCCCCCGTGATGGTAAATTCATCCAAAAATTAGGATCTTATAATCCTTTAACTGTTCCTGCTTCCATACAAATTGACAGGCAAAAAGCATTGGATTGGCTGCACAAAGGTGCACAACCAACTGATACAGTACGCAGAATATTAAGCTTTAAAGGAGTTTTATTTCTTAAGCATTTATTGCGTGGTGTAAGCCTTGGCTTATTTGATGAAGCCACCGCAATGGAAAAATTCACAAAGTGGAGCGGAGAGCATGAGCAGCAATATGCTAAGCGCCAGGAAACGCATAAAAAAGCCAGGCCTAAAGGCGATCAGCCTTTTGTAAAAAAGGAAAAACCTGTTAAAGCTGAGGTTGCGGAGGAAAATGCTCCTGAGCCAGTTGCTGAAAATGCTGAGGTAACTGCTGAGGCCGAAGTGCCTGCAGAAGCAGAACCAAAAACAGAAGAATAAATAATTTATTTATAGGTATTTATTAAGTCCCGGTTTATCATCGGGACTTTTTATTTCTTATTTTTTTGTATCGCAAAGTGCGCAAAGATTGCGCAAAGAACACTAAGAATCTTTGCGAACTTTGCGGTTCTTTGTTTTCTTTGCGATACTTTTTATTATGGATAATTATTTTAAAATAGGGAAGCTTGTTGCCACTTACGGGTTAAAAGGAGAAATAATATTACAGCATAGCCTCGGTAAAAAAACTGCTTTAAAAGGATTAGAAACACTATTTATAGAAGAAAAAAAAGACAGCTTCATCCCCTGGTTTATTGATTCAGCTAAAATAAAAAGCGATATAGAAACTTATGTAAAGTTTGAGGGCATAGATAGTAAAGAAACCGCACATAAACTCATACAAAAAGAAATATGGCTGCTGGAAAATGATTTTAAAAAGTTTGCCAATAAATCTGCTCCTATTTCATTATTGGGTTTTACAATGATAAATGAAGAAGAAGATCTTGGCGAAATATTAGAAATTATAGAACAGCCACACCAGGTTTTGTGTAAAATACTATTACATGGTAAAGAAGCGCTGATACCTATTCATGAAGAATTTTTGGATAAGGTTGACAAAAAAAACAGGAAGGTTTTTGTAACGCTGCCGGATGGATTGTTGGAGATTTACAGGTGAGATTCTTTTAGTTTTATCACTAAATTTACTAATGCCTTCCCACGCCCAACAAATCATAGCTCACTTCGATCTTGATTCGTTTTTTGTTTCTGTAGAAATATTAAATGATTCATCCTTAAAAGGTAAGCCCGTAATCGTAGGCGGCAGTGAACGTGGTGTTGTAGCTGCCTGCAGCTATGAAGCAAGAAAATTTGGCATCCATTCAGCAATGCCTTCGTCTAAAGCAAAACAACTTTGTCCTCACGCAATTTTTGTAAAAGGAACAAGAGGAGAGTACAGCCGTTATTCAAGATGGGTAACTGAAATAATTGCTGCCAAGGCGCCACTCTTTGAAAAAGCATCCGTGGATGAATTTTATTTAGACCTTACCGGTATGGATAAATATTTTGATGCTTTGAAATGGACAATAGAATTAAGAAATAAAATAATTAGTGAAACAAAACTTCCCATTTCTTTTGGGTTAGCGAATAATAAAATGGTGGCAAAAATGGCCACCAATGAGGCAAAACCAAATGGCTACCTGCAAGTAGCATATGGAAAGGAAAAAGAATTTTTAGCTCCGCTAGATGTTAATAAAATTCCAGGGGTAGGAGAACAAACAGAACAGGTTTTAAAACATATGGGCATACGTATTATTGCTGATATCCATAAATGCAATGCAGAAGAACTGGAAAACAGATTAGGCAAATGGGGAATTGATCTATGGAATAAATCGCAGGGAATACATTCATCCAAAGTTGTTCCTTATCATGAGGCAAAATCCATTTCCACCGAAAATACATTTGATGAGAATGTACTGGGTATGAAATTTTTAATGAGCGAAGTTGTAAGAATGACAGAAAGAATTGCATATGAGTTACGGCAGGAAGAAAAAGTTGCAGGCTGTATTGCAGTAAAGATACGCTATCCTGATTTTGAAACCACTTCCCGCCAGACAACTATTCCATACACTGCTGCCGAAGATGAAATGATACCTATTGTAAAAGATCTTTTTCATAAATTATATAAAAAGGGAACTCCAGTTCGGCTGCTGGGCGTACGTTTAAGCGAATTAACCAACAATGCTGTGCAAACAAATTTGTTTAGTGATAAAGAGAAAAAAACTGATCTATATAAAGCTATTGATGAAGTAAAGAACCGCTTTGGCAAAGGCAGTTTGCATAGGGCATCATCTAAATAGATCTTATTTTTTATATTTGCCGATATTTCTTTCAATCTAAATCACAGAATATGAGTTTACGACTTGGAGATGCAGCTCCTGATTTTACAGCAAAAACAACGGAAGGCGAAATAAATTTCTATGAATTTTTGGGAGATAGCTGGGGCGTTTTATTTTCTCATCCAGCAGATTATACTCCTGTATGTACAACAGAATTAGGAAAGACAGCACTTCTTAAAGAAGATTTTGAGAAGCGAAATGTAAAAGTACTTGCCGTAAGTGTTGATCCGCTTGATAAGCATATGGGTTGGAGAAATGATATAAATGAAACACAAAACTGTACAGTTGATTTTCCTATAATTGCTGATGAAGACAAAACTGTTTCTAATTTGTATGGAATGATACATCCCAATGCATCAGAAACTTTTACTGTGCGTTCATTATTTGTAATTGGCACTGATAAAAAAATAAAGCTGATGATTACTTATCCTGCATCAACAGGAAGAAATTTTCATGAAGTTTTAAGAGTAATAGATTCTTTGCAGCTTACGGCTAAATACAGTGTGGCAACACCGGCTAACTGGCAGCATGGCGAAGATGTTATAGTAGTGCCTGCGGTAAGTACGGAGGATGCACAGAAAAAATTTCCTAAAGGATTAAAAATTGTAAAGCCGTATTTGCGATATACAGCACAGCCTGATCTGGATTAAAATATTTTTAATTTTTATTATAGTCTTTAAATCAATTGTCATTAAATCATTTCTTTAATAAATTTAATCAACGGTTGACCATTTTATCAGCCTTTCACTTTTTTTAATTGTTGCAATAACGCTCTCATATCTTTTGGAAGTTCTGCCTTAATATCAAATTCTTTATTATTATTATCTTTAAATATTAATTGATAAGAATGTAATCCCAGCCTGTTTAACATCGGCCTTTCTTCCTTATCATGTTGGCTAAGTTTAAATTTTTTCTTAAAAGCAGAAAGTAGAATTGGTTTAGGATCTCCATATAATTCATCGCATACTATTGAATGGCCGAGGTGTTTCATGTGTGCTCTTATCTGGTGTGTTCTTCCTGTGTGGATCCTAAACTTAACCAAAGAAAAAATTCCATATTCTTCCATTACTTCATATTCAGTAATTGATGGTTTTCCTTTTGCATGTACAACCATAATTGATTTTTTTACAGGGTGTTCCATCAATGGCTCATCAATAATTCCTGATTTATTTTGGAGTGTTCCCTGTATTATCCCCAGGTAATACTTTTCTACATTTCTCTGTTCAAATAATTGGGAAAGATATTTATGTGTAACCTCATCTTTGGCAAATAAAATTAATCCGCTGGTATCCCTGTCTAACCGATGTACGATAAATATTTTCCCATACTGATGTAGTAAAGTTTTGTACAACGAGCTGATCGTATCATCATGCCTGTCCGGAATGGTTAATAATCCAGAAGGTTTATTAACTGCAACAAAGTCTTCATTTTCAAAAATGATACCCCCTGCCCCCCTAAAGGGGCGATTGAGATGTAAACTATTTGATGAAGTGCTATTCATCATTGAGGATTGCTCATTTCTTTCTCCTTCCCCTTGGGGGAAGGGCGGGATGGGGCTGTGTATTTAAGCTGCCTGATCTCTTTCTCACTAAGGTAGCGCCACTTTCCCCTTTCTACATTTTTTTTGGTAAGGCTTGCATACATAACCCTGTCCAGCGCTTTTACATCATACCCAAAATGTTCAAAAATTCGGCGTACAATTCGGTTACGTCCGCTATGTATCTCTATTCCAATAATTGATCGGTCATTGGAATCTGCATAAGCCAAAGCATCAGCATGTATTTCACCATCTTCCAGTGTAATGCCACTTACTATTTTATCAAAGTGAGCTTTTGTAACCGGCTTATCTAACTTTACCTCGTACACTTTTTTAATATTGTAACTGGGGTGAGTTAACTGTTGTGTTAGTTCGCCATCATTTGTAAACAACAAAACGCCTGAAGTGTTTCTATCCAATCTGCCGATGGGATAAACTCTTTCTGTAGTGGCATGTTTTATTAATTGAAGAACTGTTTTTCGGCCTTGCGGATCATCAGTTGTGGTTATATAATCTTTTGGTTTATTTAAAAGTATGTACACCATGTTCTTTGTAACAAATAATTTTTTGCCGTTAAACATAATCACATCTTTCTCTGTTACTTTAAACCCCGGCTCAGTAACTACATTCCCATTCACTGTTATCTTTCCTTCTTTTATCAATGGCACGGCATCTCTTCGTGAACCTACTCCGCAATGCGCAATAAACTTATTTAATGGCATTTCGGAGAATGCCTGTGAGTTTGTAGCCGGGCGGCCGGCTGGCAGATTTGTAGTTGAGGGCTGCGTTCTACTTTCAAATTTCCCGTCCGACCGGGTCATCTGGACGGGCTGATTTCTACTTCCTAATTTCTTATTTCTACCCTGCGGATATTTTTGTCTTTTATCAGGTTTCTCCTGTTGTGGAATTTGTGCAGAAGGCGAATAACCTTGTCTTTTTAAAGCTCTTTTTTCTTCAAATCTTTTATTAATTGCTTCTGCCCGTAATTTTTTTGCAACCTTTTTTTCCTGTTTGAATTTTTCTTTTATAGCAGCATTGTTTTTTTTTACTACAAATTTTTTAAATGGTTGCTGACTCATGCGTAGAAGTATTTACTGTTTTACAACAGGGATGAATGGCGAAGGTAAATTTTATTCCCCAGCCGTGTCTATGAGTAGAGACACGGCTAAGAATGAAGAATGTTTAGAACACCTGGAATTCCCAAAGTGAATAACCTGTGCCTGTACCACCTCTCTGAGTCCCCTGCATTTTTACATACCTTGTACTAACGGGCGTAAAGGTTATATCATCAAATCCTCCGTTGCCGTTTTTGACAGTGGATACAGTAGTCCATGTAAGTGCATCATTAGAGATCTGGATCTTATACCCCTTTGCAAAAGCTACATCCCAGTTTAAGTTTACATTTTTAATGCTTTGCTGGCTGCCAAGATCTACATAGATCCAATCAGTAGCAGCGCCTCCACTGGTCCAGCGGGTTGCAGTATTGCCATCAACTGCATTGGGCCCGACATAAGTACCTGATGTTGATGAAACGGTTACCGGTTTATTTAGGGCCAGGTTTACAGGAGGTGCAGGAGGTGCAGTTGCACCTAATTCAAGCGTACTGAACAAAGGCCTGTGATCAGATGCAACCGAATTATTAACCACAAGTATCGAAGTCATAGTCCAGTCGGTAGTCTGGCGAAAAAAAATATAATCCGCCTGTGCTGTAGGCACATCAGCCGGAAGTGTTAGCAAGGTTTGTCCAAGGTTTTCCAGCTTCCAGTATTTTTTTATTTCTGTAATGGTAGCAGTAGTAGGTGTAGCATTCATATCACCCGCAAAAATAGAAGGTTTAAAAGGCAGAGTTTTAAAATAATTTTCAATGTCAGTCACTGATTGAATACGATTTGATTCATTAACAGCGTCAAGATGTGTTGCAATAAAGTATACAGCTTTCCCGGTACCATAAAGAGTGGAAACATCTACATTTACAAATAAAGCTGCCCTTGCCTCCTCACCGGGAATAGGAAGGTTTTGTAAAACTGTAATAGGATATTTTGATAGGATGGCATTACCATATTCTCCGCCGGCATAATATATTGCTCTGCCAAAAGAATAATATTGCATCCCGGTTAAACTGGCCAGGGTGGCTGCCTGGTCAACGGTACTTCCCGAACGGGTTGTATTCTTGTCAACTTCATTTAGTGCAACTATATCAGGATTTTGACTTGTGATGGCTTGTGCTGTACGGTTAAGATCAATTACATTATCCATACCGGCACCATGATGTATATTAAAGGCCATTACTCTTAATGCCACTCCCGCAGTGGAAATTTGATATGAATTTAAAGAATTAGCTTGTTTAGAGGGTTGCAAAATTTTAATGTTGGGATTATCTTTATTACAACCAATAAAAAAGAATACAATAAGAATGTAAGAAGCTAGGAAAATAAAATTGTTCTTTAGGTAATATGTTACATTTTTCATGTCTTATTTTTAGTTAAAGTAATACAAGTGTGGTATTTAAAATGAAACATACAAAATAAAATCCATTTCTTAAAATGGATTTGGGTGCAGTTCATATGATGTATGATAACAAAATTAGGTTTACGCATCTCAAAATTTGTTGTACCCACCCAAAACTCATAAGGGATTGTATTATTACATAACAATATATTTATAATTTTTCTCTCTGCAAAAGATCATTATAAGCCAGCTCGTAAATTCTCTTACTTTCGCCAAACAAATCTGTGAATGAAAAAGAATTATTTTTTAATTGTTATTGTAACTACACTATTCTATTCCTGCTCGGTAACACGTAGCCATAGATCGCAAAAACAAATTCCAGTAAATACATTAAATTATCTTGGCAGTTATGTAGTACCATTTAATCAACAGTTTAAAGGAACAACTATTGGTGGACTTTCAGGTATTGACTATGATCCGTTGAGCAAGAAATATTATCTTATATGTGATGACCGCTCAAGTATTAATCCCGCTCGTTTTTATACGGCTAAAATAAATTTTACCCAAAGAGGGATTAGCGCTGTTGAATTTGTAAACGTTACAACATTATTACAAAATAATGAAACTCCCTATCCTGATAGAAAAAACGATCCTTCCCATTCACCTGACCCAGAGGCATTGCGCTACAATCCTGTTATGGAAAAGTTTGTGTGGACAAGCGAAGGAGAAAGAATAATAAAAAAAGAAATCATTCTTGAAGATCCGGCAATTACTCTTATTAATAAAGATGGGAAATATGTTGATACATTCCAGCTTCCATTCCAAATGAAAATGCATGCAACTGATTATGGGTTGAGGCAAAATGGTGTATTTGAAGGATTGGCATTTGCAAATGATTTTAAAACCATGTATGTAAGTGTTGAAGAGCCATTATACCAGGACGGGCCACGAGCGGGTTTAATAGATACTGCAACCTGGATAAGAATAATAAAATATGATATGGCAAGCCGTAAACCTATTGCACAATATGCATATCACTTAGATCCTATTGCTCATCCATCCACTCCTGAAGATGCTTTTAAGATCAATGGCATTCCTGATATACTTTCCATTGGCGGAGAAAAACTGCTTGTGATTGAGCGATCTTTTTCAACGGGTATATTGGCATGCACCATCCGCGTTTATATAACTGACCTTTCTCATGCATCAAATATAGCAGGCACAGAATCTTTAAAACAACAACCGCCTGAACATTCTGCATCAAAGCAGTTATTGATAAATATGGATGAACTTGGGGTTTATATAGATAATATTGAAGGTGTAACTTTTGGTCCGGATTTACCCAACGGACATAAGACATTGATCTTTGTATCTGATGATAATTTTTCTAAAGAGCAAAAAACTCAATTTCTTTTATTTGAAATAATAAATTAATCTTTTAATTCTTCACAATTATAACCCACACTTTTTACCAGTCCCTCAATTTTTGCAGGGTGAAGATCAACAGTCTCAATCCGCAATATTTTATCGGCATCTTTTAGATCAATATTCCATTTTAAAATGCCCGTTTGCTTTTCCATATATTGCCCTATTGCATGTATATTTTTCTTAAAGCGGATATTTGTTTTAAAAACCAGCACTTCCATAAAATTGTTTTAGTTATTACAAAAAATTATTCTGATGGGGTTTGTATATCTTCTTTCCTTCCCCACCGGCTGCAACGGTTTCTCCATTCAGATTTAAATTTTTCTCTTTCCTCCGGGGACATGTTTGCGAGTTTTTCTCTCATTCCACGATCCCTCCAGCTATGCCTGCCTTTCCATCCGCCGCTAAAACCAAAAAGTATTTTACTCAATAAGAATATTCCAGCTGCCTGCCAATATGTTATCGATCTTACTCCGGTTGCTATTGTTAATACATTATTCCATAGCAGCATTACCAACCAGATAAATAATGCAAAGCCGGCAATTGCAAGTGGTGCAATAAAGAAAAACCTCTTGAATCTTTTCGTTCTGTTCATAGTATTTCAATTAAAAATTTTAATAATTTAATAATTCATTTTTTAAAGTTTCAAGCCTTTCTCTAAGGTGTAATACTGCATATCTTTTCCTGCTGATAAGCGTTGGTAAGCCAATACCTGTTTGTTTTGACATCTCATCAAAAGAAATATCATTGAGTTCATTCTGAACAAACGCATTTTTTTGCTCTGCAGGCAATTCATCTAATGCATTTTGTAACGTTGTCCAGAAAAGATTTCTTAAATATTCTGTTTCCGGGTTATGATCAGATGAAAATAAAATTTCCTGCCATGAAAATTCATCTTCTTCGTCACCGCTAAATATATCTTCTAACAATTCAGGCTTCTTTTTACGATAATTGTCTGTGATCTTATTCCTTGCTACAGTAAAAAGCCAGGAGCTTAATTGTTCTACAGGTTTTGTATTGCCTGCAAGCTGATAAAAAACATCCTGCAATATATCTTTTGCATCTTCTGTATTGGCAACCTTGCTTTGTATAAAATTAAACAGCCGCCTGCCGTGTTGTTTAATTGTTTGCGTGATATTATTTTTATGTTCATCACTCATAAGCGCTATAATGCCAACATCCGTCATTATATATGTAGACGAATAACATGAAGTAATATTTTAAAAATGATAATTATTTTTTTAAAGCTCCTTAATTAATTCATCGAGTTCCTTTTCTTCAAGAACAGAGCGTTGGGAACTATTGTTATTCCAATGCCATTTTATTAAGGAAATTTTTCCGTCAGCTATTTCAATACCGGTAATATCTCCATCATTATAGCAGCAGCAGCCGCCATTAAAGTAAGATGGCTTTAATTTACTACGTCTTTCTGCAACTGCAATTTTAGTTTCATTTATTGTGTTATTAGGATGATCGGAGTAAAGGCCTGAAGCAAAAACCGGCTTATGTGTATGACCGGTTATTAATAATAAATTTTTTCGCCTGCTGCTCCATTCATACATCATAATGTTATGCTTATCACGCATTGTAAAATCTTTTGCAGGTGTGTTTACATTAATTCGTAAATACCGCTGAAGAGGCCGCCAAAGGTGCGCTACCATCCATGTGCTTAAAGCGTTGTTATCACTCAATTTATCTCCCTGGTGCCCATGCGTTAAAAAAATGGAAAGC
>DASYOS010000157.1:0-5165 GCA_036007525.1 Chitinophagaceae bacterium
TTAAAATTCAGCTCTTTATATTGAGGGATAAATTTTATTCCTGAAACACCGTTTTGAATCGCATCTAAAAAATCAGGGATGTTGGTTCCATTAGGTGAAACCACTCCCATACCGGTTATAACCACACGACGATTCATGCTGTTTTATTTTTAATAAGACCGGAAAATACTCCTTTAGCCACCAGTTCTCCCTTACTATTGTGCATTTCGATAAAGCATTTTAATTTACCGAAACGAAAATATTGTTTTTTAGAAGTTACAAAAACTTTTTCTCCAGGCATAACCATTTTAAAAAAAGAAACATCAGTAGAAGCAAACAGAGGAAGTGATCCTTCGTTCAGCGATTTTTTGTAATCTTTATTTTTAGTAATTATTAAATATATCCCTAAAACAACTAAGCCAATCTGCGCCATAATTTCGATGATAATAACTCCGGGAGTTACGGGATTATTTACAAAATGGTCTTCATAAAAAAAAGCATCTTTTTTTAAGGTATAGTCTCCGGTTACGCCATGCTCATCAAGCGTGGTAATATTATCCACAAAAAGAAAGGAAGATTTATAAGGTAAGTATTGTAAAATTTCGTTGAACATGCAGTCAGGTTAATATGAATTATTTGCAATGTTCACCTCCATCTACGTGAATTAAAGAACCGTTTATCCAATAGGCTTCATCTGTGCATAAAAGATAAATCGCATTTGCTATATCTTCCGGTTTCGTGATCCTGCCCATGGGGTTTCTTTCCTTAGCTATTTCGATCAGCTTTTCACTACCCGGTATTTTATTTAATGAAGGGGTTTCTGTAATTCCTGCCTGTATCAAGTTTGTTTTTAGGCCATACTTACTTAACTCTATTGCCATGTAAGTTGTAAGGCTTTCCAGCGATGCTTTGGCAATAGACACAGCAGCATAGCCTTCCCAGTATTTATGAGCACCTTGGCTGGTAAGCCCTATTATCCTAGCATCAGGCATAAAAAAGTTTGCCTTTAAAAGGGCCCTTGACCAATCTAAAATGCTGGTTGACATGGCGTACGTAGTGAGCTGAATATCTTCTGCAGAAAGAATTTCTTGTTCTTCCGCATCCACCTCAGATGAAATCAAAGGCTTTAAATTACCTCTCGCTATAGAGTGTAGCAAGAGTTTTACGCTGTGCTTTGTTGCAATCTTTTTAAATTCATCCATAAAAGAAGTACGTCCCAAAACGTCTAATGCATTTATATTAAATGGAGCAATTGTTACTTTATAAGTTTCAGATAATTCTAAAAATTTTTCTTTTAGCGATTTCTCTGTAATAGCTGTTTCGCGGTATAAAACCGCGATGTTCATGCCATGCATCACCAGTTTTTCCACAGCAGCAAAGCCAAAACCGCTTGATCCGCCTAATATTACAGCCCACGAATCAGAAAAATATTTTTTGTAGTTAGGCACTTGAAGTTTTTATTAATAATCAACCAAAAGAGTACACATATCTTGATTCGTACTTATGATAATGTCCGTACTACACTTATATAGTGACGGACACAATTTTTGCTATTTTAAAATTATTATAGTTATCCTGAGAAATCAGGATAGCAGAGGAGAAGGAAACAAGCCACACAAGAATATGCTTAGCGGCGGCAGTTTTTTTCTTCTTTTAAATTAGCCATTAATTTTTTAGCGGCTTCCTCATCTAATTCCCTTGTCTTCAATTTATTGGAAAATAAGCCGTGTTTATAAAATACCTGGATGTAATATGTTTTTCCTGCTTCTATTTGTTTTTTATCCCTATCTACGTTTTTACCAGGTTTATTCCCTAATACTTGAGAAGAAACTACATGATCACCTGGTGCTACACTATGAATTGAATACCTTTTGTTAGCAAGCCGGCAAACAACCCCTTCATCAATAAATAAAGTATAAGGTCCTGCCAAAGGCGGAAAACCATCTGAACGCAAAAAATAAACTTTACCATTTTGAGCCTGCGCTGAATTGGCAAGCAAAATCACGAAAAGAATTGATAGGATCTTTTTCATAAAATAATTTTTAGTTCCCAAATATAAGGAAATCCCAATTCGCAATGAAATATATCATAATTATCTACATTTGCAAGAGAACTTCTATCTATAAATACCTATGAAATTTAAATTTTTATTTACACTGTTATACCTTACTGCTGCCATTACCAATGGCCAAAGTTTTTACCAGAATTTTGACAAAGTAAATTTTTATTCAGTGATGTCTGGGGGTAAATTAAAAGAAATTAATAATGAACTTAAAATATTAAATTTAACCTCAATAAAAGAAAAAGAGGCATATGAAGGTGCATTGCTTATAAGAAAAGCCGGAGTTGTAAAAGTTGCTGCTGAAAAAATAAAACTCTTTAAAAAAGGGCGTATTAAACTGGAGACTGCATTACTAAATGACAACAGCAATGGAGAATATCATTTCCTGCGACTCACCATTCAAGAAAATGCCCCAAAAATTGCTAAGTATAAAGCTAATATTGAAACTGACAAACAATTCATTAAAAAGTCTTTTACAAATTTGCCAACTGATATTCAGCAAGTAATAATTGATTACAGCAAAACCTCAAAAATATTGCACCCACAAGATTTAAAAACGGATGACTAAAAAAGTATTGGCTGTATATTATTCTCAATCCGGGCAGTTAGCTGAAATAATAGATAATTTTACAGCGCCGCTTACAGCTTCCGGAGTATTGGTAGAAAAAGTTAATATCCACCTCGCAAAAAATTATCCCTTTCCATGGACTGCTGATAGGTTTTTTAGTGTAATGCCTGATTGTGTGTTGGGAGTTTCCGCAAAACTTGCTCCTTTTGACCTTAAAGAAAAACATTATGATTTAATTATTTTAGGGTATCAGGCATGGTTTTTATCGCCAAGCATTCCTTTTAATTCTTTATTACTGCATCCTGATGTAAGATCGATATTAAATCATACACCAGTAATAACCATTACTGGTGCACGGAACATGTGGCATACTGCATTTGTAAAAATTAAAAAATTATTGCATGGTACTGGCGCTAATCTTATTGGTAATATTGCTTTGGTAGATAAACATCCTAACCCTGTTAGCTTTGTTACCATTTTTCACTGGATGCTGCATGGGAAAAAAGATCGCTATTTAAATATATTTCCTTTTCCTGGTGTTTCATCTGCTGATATTAGGAATACCAGCACTTTTGGCGAAATTGTTTTGCAGCATTTAAAAAGCAATCAATGGAGCGGCTTGCAAAGCGAAATGGTTAGCAAGGGTGCGGTTAAGCTTAATTATAATTTAATGGTTATAGAATCGGTAGCCAGCAAAATATTTGCAGTATGGGCTAACTATATCGCAAAAAGAAAAAATAAAGCACCCTGGTTAAAGGTGTTTAAATATTATCTTCTAGTCGCTTTTTTTATCGGCGCTCCAATTCTTATAACTATTGATGCAATTTTTTTCAGATTTTTTTCTCCTAAAGGAATAGAAGCAAAAAAACAATACTATTTAGGTTTAGATTTAAATTAATTTCACTGTATGTCAGGTAATGAAGTGTACATAAATAAAACATCGGCATATTTCCCTAATGAGCCTGTTTCAAATGATGATATGGAATTATACCTGGGTTATATTAATGATACCCCATCAAAATCAAAACCGATTGTATTAAGAAATAATGGAATTAAAAATCGGTATTATGCATTATCAAAAGGGGGGAAATCTACACATACAAATGCACAAATGACTGCACTAGCAGTAAAAGCTTTATTTGAAGATGAGCCTGCCAAAATAAAAAATATTGATTTGCTTTCCTGCGGAACATCTTCGCCCGATCAGGTAATGCCCAGCCATGGTGTAATGACCCATGGATGGTTGCCCGAAGCAGAAGCGATTGAAGTAGTTTCTCCATCTGGAGTTTGCTGCGCAGGAATGCACGCCATTAAATATGCTTACCTCGCAATTAAATCAGGGGATGCAAAGCTTGCAGTGGCAACAGGTTCCGAAAGATTTTCAGGGCTATTGGTGTCAGATGTTTTTGAAGAAGAGGCACAGAAATTAAAAGAGCTCACCGATAATCCCTACATAGCATTTCAGAAAGATTTTTTAAGATGGATGCTTTCTGATGGCGCATCCGCATTTTTGATGTCAGGTAAACCTAATGAAGATGGATTAAGTCTTCGCTTGGATTGGATTGAAGGGGTTTCGTATGCAAATGAAATGGATACCTGTATGTACATGGGAGGCGAAAAAATGGAGGATGGAAGTTTAAAAGGATTTATGGATTACACACCGGAAGAGATCAAGAACAAATCCATCTTCAGTATAAAGCAGGATATCACATTGCTGAGTGATAACATAGTAGCTTTAGGTGGTAAAAAAATAAAAGAAATTTTAGAAAGAAAAAAACTTACCGGATCTGATATAGATTATTTTCTGCCGCATATATCCAGTGATTTTTTTAAAACGAAAATTTATGACCTCGTTGAGATTTATGGTGGGGGCATACCTTATGAAAAATGGTTCATTAACTTATATACAGTGGGTAACGTTGGTGCAGCATCAGCTTTTTTAATGATTGATGAACTTTTTAAAACCGGGAGATTAAAAAAAGGCGAAAAACTTTTATTACTTGTTCCTGAAAGTGCAAGGTTTTCTTATATGTATGCATTGCTTACAGTTTACTAACAATTTAATTTATTATTTATTTCCTGTATGAAAAAAGAAGAAGTGCCGCAGGATTTGAGTTCTCTTGGTAAAATCACCAAAGAAGTTTGTTATGCCACAGACGCTTCAGGAAAATATATAACAGAATTAAGTAAAGGCTGGGATGTAAAGATTACAGCCCTGGATGCAGCATGGCAGGATATTGAAAGCCGCATTACAACTGCACAACAACAAGTTTTAAATAAAAAAGCCAGCCCCTTGCTTTTCTTTATGGAAAAGGAATTGATGGATATAAGTATTTTGGCAAACTATACCGGTATTTGGAAATGGCAAATAAAAAGGCATCTAAAACCAGATGTGTTTAAGAATTTATCTGATAAAAAACTCCAGCGCTACGCAAAAGTATTTAATGTGAGTGTTGATGATCTTAAAAATATGAATGTGCATGGAGCATAATTTTGAACACCTTCAGTCAGCACATTGTGAAAATGGTGTAACACGAAGTTTATTAAAAAATATTG
>DASYOS010000158.1:0-2979 GCA_036007525.1 Chitinophagaceae bacterium
GGTAGAAGAATGCTGAATATGTTAACCGGAGAGCAGTTGCCAAGGATTTGCTGATGCTTCATTAAAATTTAATTTTTATCAGGTGTTATTTTATATGGTAAGGCTTTTATTTATTACTTATTTTTTTATTAATGCAATTGGTTGTTCCAATGCTGATACAACAGCTCTTGGCTATACAAAACGATCATCGGGTTTTTCTATCAAAGGTATCAGCATGGTAGCGCCGCAAAATATTATTGATTCAATGGCACTGAAACCGATTGCGGATATTCATGCAAATAGTATTTCACTTATGCCTTATGCTTTTTGCACTATCGAAAACCCCGAAGTGAGATACAATCAACATGATCAGCATTGGGGAGAAAATATTGAAGGCGTAATAGGTTGCATTAAACTGGCACACCAAAAAAATATTTCTGTAATGTTGAAACCTCATTTGTGGATTGGGCATGGTATTTACACCGGTGCATTTACATTAAACACAGAAAAAGAATGGCAGATATGGGAAGCCAGTTATCAAAAATACATGTTGCATTTTGCTGCCATTGCTGATAGTATGAAAGCCGAAATATTTTGTATAGGTACCGAATTAGGAACATTTATTAAAATGCGACCCCAATTTTGGAATTCGTTTATTGACACAATCAAAAAAATATATCACGGTAAACTTACGTATGCAGCCAACTGGGATGATTATAAGAATTTTCCCTTTTGGGACAAGCTTGATTATATTGGCGTGGATGCCTACTTTCCTTTGTCAGCTGGTGAAACGCCATCAGTTAATTCTTTAAAAAATGGATGGAAGCAATACGGCGAAGAACTTGAAAAAATAAGTATAGAACATAATCGTCCTATCCTGTTTACAGAGTATGGTTATCGAAATGTTGACTATAATTCTGCAGAACCATGGAAAGAAAATGAAGGTAAACAAAATGATGAAGCGCAGGTAAATGCATATGAGGCTTTTTATGAAAGCTTTGCAGGAAAGAAATGGTTTGCGGGTGGATTTGTATGGAAATGGTTTGTCGACAATGGCCGTCATCGCCGCAATAGTATTGATTTTACACCTCAGAGTAAACCAGCAGCAAAATCGTTAGAGAGCTGGTATCGAAATTAAAATGACAAGCATTAATTATTCTTAATCCACTAAATTTTATTACCTTCAAAAAAAATAAAAGATGAGAACTAAGATATTAACATTGGCTACTGCAGGCATGCTTGCCGTAAGCGGATTGATCTATGGTTTTGCAACTACTAAAGCTACTACCTGCCCTATGGAAGGCACTCCTGAATGTCCAAAAAAAAGTTGTCCTCTTGTTGGAACTCCTGATTGTCCACTGGGATCAACAACAGCAGTATTGGATTGTTGCAAGAAGAAATAGTTTAATTATTTCTCCAACTTATCTATAGCTGATTGGATAATTTTTATTTCCTTCTGATCATTCAGTTTTTGCCATATTTCTAACGCATTTCGGTAATTATAAACCGCTTTTTCTTTATTCCCTTTTCCTTCATAATAAGCAGCAAGCTGAATTGCGGTCCTGGCTTCTTCAGGCTTATTCGCAGTTGATTGCCATTGTTTAATAGACCCTTCATAAAGGGCTATTGCTTTTAAAGAATCTCCTAAGGATAACATAGCATTGGCATAATCACGCAGTAGAACAGCTTTTATTGAGGGTCTTTGCGATTGTTCGTTTTTTTTCAAAGCCTTTTCAAAATAATCAATGGCTTTTTGCCGGTTAGATAAATGACCATATAAATTTCCTATGTTCATCAAAACAAAAGTTTCCTGATCAAGATCATTAACTTTTTTCCAGGATTCGAGGGAACTGAGATTATAAGCAAGTGATGTTTTATAATCTTTTTGCAGATCGTAGATGCGACCAATTATTAAATGAGTAAACCCTTCGGATCTAACATCACCAACCTGTTTCCATACAGGCAATAATGCTTTAAATGTGTTGATTGCTTCTTCATAATTCTTTTGCCTTATATAAACAAAACCCAGCGACCTCATCGTATTTGCATACAGTGCCATATCATTCATTTCTTTCCATTCTGCTGCTGCAGATTTATATTGATCAATGATTTGTAACCTTGTTTCAGCTTTACTTCTCAGTTTATCAGCTTTTTGGGAAGATGCTAAGGCAGCAATTAATTTTTTATCCTTTTCAGAAGTTCTTCCTTGCCTGATCGTTTTTATAGTATACTCACCCGGGTCAGCATATTTTTGTGCAGGAAATATTTCAATCGTATAATTTTTTGAATCGGCACTTAACAGATAAATATCTTCCTGTCCTAATTCCCCAGTTGGTGAATCAAACTGCTCTCCATATTGTTTATCTTCCGAAGATACCTTTGCGATCACATCAATGCCATTCTGAATAATTCTTATGTGAAGAAATTCTCCCGGGTTTAAGTGCACCGTATTTAGATGATTTTCTCCTGCATTTAATTTTCTTTTTGTATCAATTTTTGCGTCTGAAGACTTTTTAGGGTTATGAATGGTTGTGCAACTAGAGCTGAAAATGATAAAGGCAAATAAAATGAACTTCATTGCTGAATTCCATGCATGGGTTGATAAAGAGTTCATAAATAATTTCATTTTATGGGTTTAAAATTTTCCTATTTATTCGTATTCCGCAATTCCCAAAATACATAGCCTGCTACAATCAAATAACTAAGTGCGACCAGCCATAAATTTTCCTTTACTGGCACTGATTGATAAGCATAATAACTAAGTGTTGTAACATAAGACCAGACCAGTGCATATTTATATTGAGTAAAGATAGAAACAGCCACCGGCAAACAAATATACCACGGATGTACTGTGGTTGAAAAAAAAAACCAGATAGATATTATAAATAATGCTTTATTAAAAATTGAAATCTCTGTGAATTTTTTCTCCTTGGAAGAGATCAATATAGTAATTAATGAAGAAAGTAATATGAGGAATGGTCCTGCCACTGCAATTATATT
>DASYOS010000159.1:0-6097 GCA_036007525.1 Chitinophagaceae bacterium
TAGAAACATTAAAAGCACAGCATACGGGAAACGAACACATGCGGCTGTTACAGCAAAAGCTTGCAGAAGAGGTTACAACCTTTGTTCATTCAAAAAAAGAATATGATTTTGCGGTACAGGCATCTCAAATTTTATTCAGCAGCGAAACTGCTGAAATTTTAAAAGAGCTGAATGAAGAAGAATTATTACAAGTAATGGAGGGTGTACCAAAAGTAGACTTGCCGAGAAAAAATTTTGATACCGGTGTTGACGTTCTATCACTTCTTACTGAAACAAAAATTTTTGCCAGTAAAGGAGAGGCAAAAAAAATGGTGCAGGGCGGAGGGGTAAGTATTAATAAGATAAAGGTGGAAAGTGTAGAATTTATGGTAGAAGGAACACAATTATTAAATAGCAAATATTTGCTTGTTCAAAAAGGAAAGAAGAATTATTGGCTGGTTAAGGCGATATAAAGAAATTATTTACACAAAGAAAAAATATATGCATCCATTCAACTTAAATTGTTGTCTACAACTAATATGTAAATAATTTTTTTTCATTATACCTTTGATATTATGGTGCAGGAAGCTGAAATAAAAGTTGAAACTGAAAGAATAAAGGCTTTAAAAAGATATGATATTCTGGATACCCCGCCGGACGGAAGTTTTGACCGTATTACAAAATTAGCAGCAAAGCTTCTTAATGTTCCTATTTCCATTGTTACATTGGTAGATACTGACAGAATATGGTTTAAATCCCGCTATGGCATAGATGTTTCTCAAATTGGCCGTGATGCCGGATTATGTGCCTCTGCTATACTTTCTGATGAAATTTATTTGGTTGAGGATGCAACCAAGGACCCAAGAACATTGGCAAATCCTTTAGTAGCCGGTAGCTTTGGGCTGCAATTTTATGCTGCTGCTCCTCTTAAAGTAAAAGACGGACACAACCTTGGCACCTTATGCATTATTGATAAACAACCGCGCCATCTTAGCGATCATGAAAAGCAGCTATTACAGGATCTGGCAGATATATTAATTGACGAATTGGAATTGCGCCTGGCTGCAAGAACTGCCGTTTATCAGCAAAACCAGGTATTAAATATGGCTGCACATGACTTAAAAAATCCTTTGACAACCATCCCGCTTTGGGCAGACCTGATAAATGAAGAAGCGAATACAAAAGTTATCAGTGATATGTGCGATAAGATAAATGGTGCTGCAAAAAAAATGACCAACACTATAAATGAATGGCTGAAAAATGCGGCATCAGAAGCAAAGCAGATAAAACTTAATGTAACAAAATTAAATTTTGCTAATTTAATTAAACGGGTAGTAGATACAAACCAGGTCTTGGCAAATAAGAAAAATCAGAAATTACATTTTGCAATGGAGGATCGCCCTGAAGTGTTTGGTGATGAAACTAAATTAACTGAAGTAGTTGATAATTTGATTAGTAATGCAATTAAATATTCCGAAAAAGATAAGAATATTACAATAGCGCTCAAACAACAAAATAATAAAGCTGTTTTAGAAATAACAGATGAAGGCCCCGGTCTTACCGAAGAAGATAAAAATAATTTATTTCAACGTTTCACCCGGTTGAGTGCAAAACCCACCGGCGGAGAAACTTCAACAGGCTTAGGCCTATCAATAGTAAAGGTGCTGGTAGAAGCACACCAAGGAACCATATCTGCTGAGAGCGAAGGAAAAAATAAAGGTTCAAAATTTACAATAGAAATACCTGTAGCTGAATAGAGGATAAATTTTCAGTCATTTATAGCGTTTTTTATTTTGGAGAGTAGCGTATATTTATGTGTTAGCGGCAAGCTATCGCCAAGCCCTTTAAAACAATACTAATGAATAACAGAACCAAAGTCTCAAGTGTAGTATTTTCAATTTACATTCTACTTTCCTTTTATGTATTTGGAGGCGGTATAGTAAATTCACTCGTTGCTTACAGAACTTGGCGTTGGGTAGGAGTAGACGAATTTCCTAAGTTTCATCAAGTTGACAGTAAACTTATTATTCCTCTGTTTGTAATATTCTTTTTTCTATCTTTTATTCCCCAGATACTTTTATTTTGGTTTCGACCAGCAGTTGTACCGAGGTGGATGGTTTGGTCCGCATTTCTATTAAATTTGGTTGCATTGATCTCAACTATAACTATTCAGATTCCTATTCAAACACAATTGGATCAAGCATTTTCTCTAGAATTAATTGAAAAGCTTATATCAACCGATATGATATACAGAAGAATTCCAATGTTTTTGATGGCTGTAATAAATTTTTCAATGCTATATATGGTAGTGAAACATTCAAACAAGCAAGCACAACCTTTGAAGTAGTAAAGCCTGCCGCTGACATAAGCATTTGCAAATATAGGGCTGGATAATGTAACATCAGATAAGTGCAAGCATTTTAAGCGATTCGGAATCAACATTCAATTTTCAGCTTTAGTTCTTAACTTCAACTTTATATTTTCAAATGGGCATTGGTAGCGGGGTGGGACAATTAATGAATTCCCTGCCTTCGCAAATAATAGACCGTTTGCTGTCATTTTAAAAACTTAAATTTCATAAAATGAAACAAAGAATTTTATTAATAGCAATAAGTTGTTTAGTGACATTTATTTCATCAGGACAAACTAACCCAAAGAATGTTGCCAAGCCTCCTGCAGAAAAAATGAAAGTTTTTGCACCTTATTTTGGAAAGTATAAACAAACGATGACGTATGCCGGATTAAATTGGAACGGAACTATGGAGATAAAACCCATAATAAAGAACTGGTATGTAGATTGGACAATTCTTACCAAATCTGAGGATAATAAAATAGACCGGGAGTATCACATGCTGGTGACCTACGACACTACTATGAATAAATACCGAATATGGCGATTTGAGACACTACCACCTAATAACAATGAAATAATACTTTCAACTGAAGGCACGGATATTATTATAGAAATGAAACTACCTCCGGGAGGACCAAATAATCAACCCGCCATTTTTTATAATAGGTATAGTAAGCCTTCAAATGATGAAATTAAAATTGTAACTGAAATTCATTCTTTAGATGGAAAAGTGATTCAACAAATAGGTATAACCAAAGCGACCAGGATAAAATAGAAGCGACTAACCACATAAACGGCAGCTAACAAAAGTATTGCTGCAAGTGGTGCGGGACGTTGAAACAATCGGCTGCAAATCTCTATCAGCAATAGTTACAGCTTGGCATTATAAAATACCACAACTGCACAAAGCCTCAAACATTAGCGGCAAGCATAAAGACAGCTTACGAATTGGCAAATCAACTATGACAGAAAAGAAAAAAATATTTGTAATCATTGGAAGTGCAAGCCAAAATTCAGCTAACCAAAAACTTGTTGACAATTTTGCAAGCTTGACAAAAGACAACTTTAACCTGACAATTTTCAATGACTTAAAGACACTTCCTCATTTTGATCCAAAATTATCAACCGACAATTCACCGACAATAATTACAGAGTTTAGAAACGCAATTGAAAATGCAGACGGAATATTAATCTGTACGCCGGAATATATTTTTAGTATCCCAAGTGGACTAAAAAATGCAATTGAGTGGTGTGTCTCTACGACAGTTTTTTCAGATAAACCAATTGGCCTAATTACAGCCTCGGCAAGCGGACAGAAAGGACACGAAGAACTACAAATGATAATGAAAACTGTAATGACAAACTTTACTGATGAAACAACATTACTAATTCAAGGAATAAAAGGAAAAATAAACGACAAAGGAGAAATTATAGACAGCAAGACAAAAGACGATTTGTTAAGATTTATTAAAGCATATAAAACACTGATTAAAAATGCCTGCCCCTAACATCGGCTTGGCAAGCATTTGGATAATACAACTCACTCTTTTGGGGCAACTATTATAGGACAGTTTATTACGGCCATTGACTGATTACAAACGCCTCGGCAATTTTCTATCCCATCCAAAAGCAAAGTTTTAATTTTCCTCAATTCTTTTATTTTTTCATCAAGCAACTTGACTTTTGCTTCAATCTTCTCCGACACATTATTACAAGTGGCTTCATTCATTTCAATCATATCTAACAAATCAGATGCTTCATTTAATGTAAAGCCAAAACTTTTTATCAGTTTAACCGACAACAAGCGTTGAAGAGTTTCTTCTGAATATTCTTTGTAGTTATTAAAACGCCTCTCTTTCCGTGCTACAGAAATAAGGCCTTGTTTTTCGTAAAACCGGATAGTGTCTCTGGACAACCCTGTTTTGTTGGATAATTCGCCAATTAACATCTTGTTTAAAAATTTATTCTATTTTTTACTTGACCGTGGACTATACTCCACTGTTTATCTTTGTAAAAATAATTACAAAATGACAAGAAATTCCCTTTTATTATTAACAGCTCTGGCACTTTTAAGTTGTCAGGATAAATCTAAAAAAATGACAACAGATAAAAAACCCACTTCCATTCTTTCTGATAAATATGAACCAGAAAACAAAGCGACTGACCCAACTTGCAAACTGACAACACCAGAATTGCAACAACGCAAGTCCACAGTTATTGAAAGCTTGAGAAAGCAAATTATCCAAACAAAAGAGTTAGCAAACGGTTACGCTTTCAAATTTACAGGCACAGACAAAATGGTTGACGAACTTACAGAGTTTATAAAAACCGAAAGGGAGTGTTGCGATTTTTTCACTTTTACTCTTTCCGTAAAAGGAGACAAAAGCGAAATATGGTTAGAGATGACAGGCGAAGAAGGAACAAAAAATTTTATGAAAGCTGAACTCGAATTGTGATAATCATAAAGTCACTATCAATATTTTTGCTTACAGGGCTTTGTGAAATTGGTGGTGGTTATCTTGTTTGGCTTTGGCTTAAAGAAGGCAAACCTTTTTGGTATGGGCTTTTAGGCAGTCTTATTCTTGTGCTATATGGTGTAGTTGCTACTTTGCAGGCATCAAATTTTGCAAGAGTCTATGCAACTTATGGTGGAGTGTTTATTGTGATGTCATTATTGTGGGCATACACGTTTGACAACTATTTACCAGACAAATTCGATATCATTGGAACATTGGTAGCATTACTAGGAGTAAGCATTATTTATTATCCTAAACGTTGACGGGCATATGCCAGCCGCTAACAACAGGTTTGGCAATAGGGAGGCAAACGGCACAGCCATCAACTACAAATCAATATCAGCAATAGTTCCATCTGGGCATTATAAATTGAGCTTTTGTTATTAACTTCATCTTTTGTTTTTTAAACGGCTTCGGTTCCGGGCTGATATTATAATATACCAGCACAGCAGCAAGCCGTCAACGTTGTACCTCATTTTAAAAGACCTATATTATGAGAAAAGTAATATTAGGAGTTGCAGTTAGCTTAGACAGTTTTATTGAAGGACCTAAGGGTGAGTATGATTGGTGCTTTACTGATCAAGACTATGGACTTTCTGACTTCTTTAAACGAGTTGACACAGCATTTATCGGTAGAAAAACTTACGAAATGACATTATCAATGAATGATAGTAGCAGCAGTGGTTTTCCAAAATTAAAAGAGTATATTTTTTCAACCACACTTGACAAAGTAAAAGAAGGAGCTACATTAATAAAAGGCGACATAAAAACTGAAGTTGAAAAAATTAAGAACGAAAAAGGAAAAGATATTTGGCTTTTTGGTGGTGCAGGACTTACGACAACATTACTCAACTTAGGATTAGTTGATGAATTATCATTAGCTGTTCATCCTATTCTACTTGGAAGTGGCAAGCCTTTATTCAGTAGCATTAAACACAGAATTAATCTTACTCTTGTTGAGACAAAAACATTTTCAACAGGTCTTGTTTCTTTGACATACACTTTAGGACAACATAAAACGAGGACTTAATCTTATACCATGACAACTTCAATCATTCGATTTATAAACATCATTTTAGTCGCTTTGTTGGCAGGGACAAGTTTTGGAATATGGATGGGTTTCAACCCAATGAATTATTCGGCATCAACATATATTGAGCAACAACAACATCTTGTTCTATCACTTCAGACTTTGTTGGTTTCGTTGGTAATCATTGCAACACTCGTGACATTTGCTTCTGCTTTTCTT
>DASYOS010000160.1:0-9370 GCA_036007525.1 Chitinophagaceae bacterium
CAAAAATAATTTCAACAAGTAAACAGCAACTAATAGTCAAATCACCAAATTGACAAATAGTCAAATTTAGTCTATGGAACATTATAACATGAATTTGAAACTTAAAGTGTGGCGCCAAAAAAATTCTTCTTCTAAAGGAAAGTTTGAAACTTTTGAAGTCACTGATATTTCTTCTGAAATGTCTTTTTTAGAAATGTTTGATGTGTTGAATGAAAAATTAGTTAATGAAGGAAAAGATCCCATTGCATTCGATCATGATTGCCGGGAAGGTATTTGCGGATCATGTAGTATGTATGTAAACGGGAAAGCACATGGGCCATGGGAAAAAAATACCGTTTGCCAATTGCATATGAGGGCTTTTAAAAATGAAGAAACAATTGTAGTTGAACCATGGCGTTCAGTTGCATTTCCCATTATAAAAGATCTTGTGGTTGACAGATCAGCCTTTGATAGAATTATACAGGCAGGTGGGTATGTTTCAGTAAATACAGGAAATGCAGTTGATGCAAATGCTTTGCCTATAGAAAAACAAAAAGCTGATGAATCATTTTATTCTGCTTCCTGTATCGGATGTGGTGCCTGTGTAGCTGCATGTCCTAATGGAGCAGCAATGTTATTTGTAAGCGCAAAGGTTTCGCAACTTGCATTATTACCACAGGGAATACCGGAAAGGAAAACAAGAGTTTTAAATATGGTTTCACAAATGGATAAGGAAGGCTTTGGAAACTGCACAAATATTTATGAATGTGAAGCCGTATGTCCTAAAGGAATCTCTGTTTCCAATATTGCAAGAATGAACAGGGAATACTTTGGTGCAGGGACAACTGCTGAATAATAATCCAGTTAATTGGTTAATCCGGTTAAGCGTTAATTCGGCGTAAACCAATTAACAAAATAACAGATTAACCCACCTTTGACCTTAAGAAAACAATCCGCCTTTTTTAAAGTTTCTTATTCCTTCACCAACTTTAAAGCCGTTGTTATAAACTTCAATTTTATAACTACCTGTTTGAAATTCACTGTTTTGTTTCCATTCAACAGTAATAGTTTGCTTCTCGCCCTGGTTATACTTTATCTGAACTTTTTTAGTAAATAATTTTTCCACGCCATCACGTGTTACAAATTTACCAGAGCCCAATGCTTCCACAGCTACAGGGGTACCATCAGGTGCTGTTATAGCTACAAAAATATCTTTTGCACCACTGGCAGCAATCCTGTTTTCCATATCAAAAGTTATTCTTAATTTATCAACTCTTTTAGCAGTCGTGGTTTCCTTCTCCTTATCGCCTCTTTCCTTAAGCCCGACAATATTAAAATTAAATGCCAGCAAAGTTGAACCAACATTAATAACATCTTCCTTTTCTTTAATAACCGTTTTAGCAGAATCAAAATTCTTTGTTACAACATCTCTCTCTTCAGTTACTATTCTTTTTTCTTCAGTCAATTTTACTTTTTCTCCCTTTAGCTTTTCAATTTCTGCAGTATATACATCAATGTTATCTTTTAATTGAGTGATCATTTTTCTAGCTGTGGATAATTGAGCCTCTGTAGCATCTGCATCACTTAAAATATTTCTAATTTGTGTCTTTAAGTCCTCCACATCCCGATCTTTGGATTGAATAAGGCTATCTGCCTTTGCATTGCTGGTTTTAAGCATATCAAGCCGCATGGTAGCATCGTTAAATTCACTTTGCAATTCATTTTTCACAGAATCACTGGTTGTTAATTGTGTTGTAAGCTCCTGCGTTTTTTGGTTGGTTTTGTTTTTATCCCAAATTATATATCCCCATGTGCCTAGCAAGGCAATTAATAATCCTCCTAATAAAATAGTTTGGTAGTTTTTTTTAGGTGGACTAGGCCTTTGCTCAAGTTCTGGTTCGGTTGGAAAATTTTCAAAACTCATAATTAATATTTAATAGGGTGAGGAATAACTATTTCTTTGCTTAAAGCAAATTATGTTTTCCCGAAAGGTTTTGCAATTAGTTGTACAGGCAAAACTCAGCATTTTCTGTAACCCTTCCAATTATTAAAACAAAAACAAAGTTAAAATCTTGAATTGCTGAACTAATATATCTTTGTTCTTAGGACTCCAATGGAGAAAAGTATGAGTGCTGAAAAAATTATAAATGACTGGAAAAAAAATGTATTCAAGCCATTATATTGGTTGGAAGGAGAAGAAGAATTTTATATTGATGTAGTGATGGATTATGCTGAGCATAAAATTTTATCAGAGGCGGATGTTGCATTTAATCTTACTGTATTTTATGGTAAAGATGCAAACTGGACGGAAGTTGTAAATGCTTGTAGCCGCTACCCAATGTTTGCACAAAAGCAGGTTGTGCTTTTAAAAGAGGCTCAACAGATGAAAGATATTGATAAACTTGAAAATTATATTACCAATCCACTTGCCTCAACTGTTTTAGTTGTTTCTTATAAAGGAAAAACAATTGATGGAAGAAGTAAACTGGCTAAATTATTAAAACACAGTGGAGAGGTTTTATCTACCAAAAAATTATATGAGAATAAATTACCGGGCTGGACAAATGACTATATCCTGTCAAAAGGTTATACCATTACGCCACGGGCATTAACACTATTAGTTGATCATATTGGGAATGATCTCAGCCGCATTGCCAATGAGTTTGAAAAAGTATCAATGAATGTGGGCGATAGAAAAAATATTAATGATGATGATATTGAAAAATATGTAGGGATAAGCAAGGAATACAATGTATTTGAATTGCAACAGGCGCTAAGCAAAAAAGATCTTGCTAAAGCGATCACTATCATTCAATATTTTGAAGGTAATCCCAAGGCTGCCCCCATACAAATGTTGTTGCCTGCTCTATACAATCATTTTAGTAAAGTGCTTTCAGTGTTTCAAATGAGTGATAAAAGTGAAAATGCATTACGGCCGATGTTTTACAATAATCCTTACGCAGCAAGACAGGCTTTGGAAACAGTTTTAAATTATTCTTATTCAGGAGTAGAACAAACACTTATGTTATTACATGAGTACAATTTAAAAAGTGTCGGTGTTAATAGTATTGGCGTTTCTGATGCCTCACTGATGAAAGAGCTGACAGTTAAAATAATAAATCACACCTGATTTATATGCTGAGAAAATATTCCAGCGCATTTATTTTATCTTTTGCAATTGCAGCTTTTAATTCTTCTAACCCCGAAAATTTCTTTTCTTCTCTCAGATATTTTTTTACATAAACTCTTACTGTTTGTCCATATATATCCTTATCAAAATCAAAAATATTTACTTCTATTGTTCTTTTACTGTTGTCAATTGTAGGCCGCACACCAATACTCATCATTCCTTTTAGTTGATCTAATTTTTGCCCAATTATTGCGGTTACTACATAAATCCCATCCCCCGGTACTAATTTATTTTTATCCTGTAATTCAAGATTTGCTGTAGGGTAGCCAAGTTCTCTTCCTATTTTCTCTCCATTAACAACCTTTCCTTCAAAAAAATAATCGTAGCCCAAAAATTTATAAGCAGTTTCTACATCACAGCCTAAAAGAGCCTTACGAATTTTTGTAGAACTTATAGTTACTTCGTTTAGTACATGTTCAGGTATTTCCTTAACCTGGAAATTAAATTTTTCTGCATGGGCTTCCAGCAGTTTGTAGTTCCCTTTTCTTTCATTGCCAAAATGATGATCGTATCCGATGATGATTGTATGAGGATGAAATTTACCTGATAAAAATTCTTGTATGTATTTTTCAGCAGACAGTTCTGAAAATTGTTTTGTAAAGGGAACAACAACCAGGTGATCTATACCATTTTTCTCAAGTAATTCTATTTTTTCATTTAACGTATTAAGTAATATTATTTCTTTCTTTTCTGCCTCCGAAGATTGATCGGGGGGTTGGGGGATAATCAACCTGGGATGTGGATCAAAAGTAATTATTACACTTTCACCGTTTATATTTATTGCTTCTTCTTTTAATTGCTTTATTATTTGTAAATGACCCGTATGTACGCCATCAAAAGTGCCTACTGTAATTACAGCATTTTTAAAGATTGGTAGGTTATTTATATCCCGATGTACCTGCATATAAAAAGAAGTGCAAAACTAAATTATTTACCCTAACCCCTTAAGGGAAATTATAGAATGTTCATTATTTAATTTTGAATATTACTTTTACAAAACTCTTCATAAACCCCTAAACCCTAAACCTTAAACCTTTTATGTCTCTCTATACAAAGCGTGGTGTATCTGCACAAAAAGAAGAAGTACATGCGGCAACTAAACATTTAGATCAGGGGTTATTTCCAAATGCCTTCTGCAAAATTTATCCGGATCATTTAGGTGGTGATACAGATTATGTAAACGTGATGCATGCTGATGGTGCTGGAACTAAAAGTATTCTTGCTTATTTATATTGGAAAGAAACAGGTGATATTTCTGTTTGGAAAGGTATTGCCCAGGATGCTGTTGTAATGAATCTTGATGACCTTTTATGCGTAGGTATCTATGATAACATCATTTTCAATTCAACAATTGATAGAAATAAAAATCTTATACCTGGTGAAGTGCTCGAACAAATTATTACCGGCACTCAAGAGTTTTTTGATAAGATGAAAACCTTTGGAATAAACATTCATTACCTCGGTGGAGAGACTGCTGATGTTGGTGATGTAGTTAGAACTATTGCTGTTAACGGAACTATGACTGCACGCTGGCAAAAAAATAAAATAATTTCCAATGAAAAGATTAAAGCAGGAGATGTTATAGTTGGATTGGCAGGTTATGGGAAGGCAATTTATGAAACTCAGTACAATAGCGGCATCGGAAGCAACGGACTTACTTCTGCTCGTCATGATTTACTAAATAAATTTTATGCAGAACATTTTAAAGAGAGTTATGATAATTCATTATCGGATGATGTGGTCTATATTGGAAAGCATAAACTATCTGATTCTTTGCCAACAACTGGCAACAGACAACCGGCAACTGTAGGTGAGCTTTTACTTTCATCTACAAAAACCTTTGCACCCCTGATAAAAGTTCTATTAGGTAACACCTTTGAGAAAATTCATGGATTAATACATTGTAGCGGCGGCGGACAAACCAAATGTTTAAAATACGTTCCTGAAAATGTAAGAGTGATAAAAGATAATTTGTTTGAGCCTCCACTTATATTTAAATTAATTCAGGAAGCCAGCGGAAGTGATGATAAAGAAATGTACCAGGTTTTTAACATGGGATGCCGTATGGAAATTTATACCGATGAAAACTTTGCTTCATCAATTATTGATGAAGCAAAGAAATTTAATATTGATGCACAGGTTATCGGGAGGGTAGAGGTAAGCGATAAAAAGGAATTGGTGATTGATCTGGGTGGAAACAAATTGATCTTTTAATAATCTTTTGGAAAGTTTAAAACTTTCCAAAAGATTATTAATGCTAATTCTCTGAAATTGTAAAAGTAATTGGTTGCTCTCTGTAAGCTGTAACTACATGTCCGTTCTGTTTTGCCGGCACCCATTTAGGCCCTTTTCTTATTGCATTTTCACTTATCTCCGCCAGCTTAGTCCCTTGCATTGATAGTACTTTTACATCCCTGACAGATCCATCAACATCTACAATAAATCTTACCCGGCAGGTGCCTGATTTATTTTCCTTTGCCAGCTCATCAATATTTGCTGTCATGATTTTTGTAATATACCTTGTCCATGCAATTTCTCCACCGGGGAAAGATGGCTCAAACTCTACTTTGGTAAAAACTTTATCACCCTTTAAGTTTTTGGGCAGTGTATCCGGGTTTACTTCTACGGCAAAATCTATATTTTCATTATTAGCTTTAGTTAGTTTTATGTCCGTTACTTTTATATCGTTTTTATTATTACCGTTTTTTTGAATTTCGTTCGGAGCATGTTTTATGCCATGTAATTGAATATCCTTTATCTCAATCTTATCATGTTGCATTGACTTATCAATTAATTCACTATTTGTAAAGACCATTGCGCCGTTTTTTGCAGCATCCCCATATAATTTAATTGCCTCTGCATTATTTGGTGGATATATTTTAATTTCTTCCGCACGTATCATTTTACCCTTCAATTTATCTTCTAAACTTTCTTTACTAAATTCTTTCCCATTATTAATAATTATATAATTATCATTAAATTCTAAGGATTTTTTATTCTTATCTTTAAATATAACTACATCGGCTTTCATTTCAGTAGATCCCGATAGTGAAACATTTCTCAATATCAAATCATTTTTAGATGGTGTTATATCCGCATTAATTTCAATTGCAGAATCTCTAATCATCGACCCTTTTGTTTTAACAGGCATCGTATCTTTTCTTATTAAAGAAATATTCAGTAAGTCTGATGATTTTTTTACTTTTAACGTAAAAGCAAAAAACACCAAAGCAGCAAGGGGCAATACCAATAACCGGCTTGCATAATTCATATTCGGATTTTTGTTTTTGGTTAACATGGCTAATCTTCTTTTTAAAGGTGAATAAAAAAAATTATTGGTTATTGTAAATTTTTGTAGTGGATAGGTTGCTTGTAATATCATGGCTGCAAAAGCGGCTGTATCACTGTCTTCCAATGCTTTTTTATCTGCTATAAATTCATGGATGATATTTAACTCTTTGCGCATAAGCCAGAAGAATGGATTGCACCAGAAAAATATTAAAACAATATTGATAAAGATTTTATCATAACTGTGTTTTTCCTGAACATGTGCCACTTCGTGCTTAAATATTTGTTTACCTGTTGTGGTATTTATATCGATCTTATCATTCCAAAAAATATTATTAAAAAAAGAAAATGGAGTGCCATCAGCTTTGGTGTTTATAAAATTTACTCCTTCTACAATAGTTTGGTTGTTATTTTTTTTGAGTTTAGCTATTTTAACCAATGTCTGAATTAGAATGACCAATAAAAAAATTGAAACAACTACATAGATAAAAACAGAAAGGTTTGTTGCATCTATATGAAAGCCTCCGTTTTTCGTGTATTCATAAACAAATTCATCCCCCGTACTTACTACCTGCAACAATTGTACAACCTGCTTTGGACTTCCGGCATTTTGAAAAATATCAATTTTTATAAGAGGTACTACAAGTGATAAAATAACAGCGCTTAATAAGTAAAACCTGTTCCACCCATGAAATATTTTATTACGAAGCGCCAATAAATAATATCCATATAAAATGCCTGAGCAGATTATTACTTTTAAAAGGTAGTATGCAAATAGTAGCATAAAAATTATTTTAATTGGTTAGATTATTTCGTCTTTTTTAATTGCTTTAATAGAAGCTCCAGTTCCTCAATGCTTAAATTATTTTCCTTAACCATAAAAGAAACTGCATTACTGAATGAACCTTCAAAATATCCTTTCACCAGTGTTTTAATATAGCCTTTAGAATAAACATCTTTACTAACCAGCGGATAATACTGGTGCGTTCTGCCAAATACGGTTACCCCGACAAATTCTTTTTCCACTAAAATTTTTATAATGGTAGCCACTGTATTTTGATGAGGCTTTGGATTGGGCAATTCGTCAATTATTTCCCTCAAAAAAGCTTTATCAAGTTTCCAAATGGTTTGCATTATCTGTTCTTCTGCTTTTGTTAATGTCTTCATTTTAAAAATTTTTTCCTTTCAAAAACAAAACTATAACTAATATTTTAGTTTTACAACTATTTATTTAGTTTTACATAAAAAAGTTATTAACATTGGTTTATTACTAAATAAATATCAATGGCATTATAATTTTTACATTTGCATCCTAATTAAGTTTGATATGGCAGAACCCATTGTAGAATTAAGAAATGTAAATATTTACCAGGGAGGCTCATTAATTCTTTCTGATGTAAACATTAGTGTTGAGAAAGGAGAGTTTGTTTATTTAGTTGGTAAAACCGGAACTGGTAAATCGAGTATCTTAAAAACTTTATATGGCGATCTTGAATTGAAAGAAGGCGAAGGTAATGTTGCAGGATATGATCTGAAAAATTTAGACTGGAAAAAAGTGCCTTACCTAAGAAGAAACTTAGGCGTTGTGTTTCAGGATTTTCAATTGCTTACAGACAGAGATGTAAATAATAATTTGAAGTTTGTTTTAAAAGCTACCGGCTGGAAGGATGAAAAGCTTATGGACGAAAAAATTGCTGATGTTCTGGACAAGGTGGGGTTAAAAACCAAAGGTTTTAAAATGCCTTTTGAGTTAAGTGGCGGTGAGCAGCAAAGAGTAGATGTAGCAAGAGCATTACTTAATTCTCCAAAATTAATTCTTGCTGATGAGCCAACGGGAAACCTTGATCCGGAAACCTCTGATGAAATTATGCAACTGTTATTTCATATCAGTCGTGATTTTGGAACAGCTGTAGTTATGGCATCCCATGATTACATAGTGGTAACAAAATTTCCGGCACGAACAATCAAAACTGAAGGAGGCAAGGTTCATGACAATGCCACTATATCTATTGCCTAAGTGCTACCCGATTCGGACACAATAGAAATTTAAATATGGTACAAGATGCAGTGGAATTTGATACCATCCCTCCACAAAGGCCAGTGTTTTTAAAAGTATTGTGCATTCTAACTTTTATTGGTAGCGGGTATGGAATCATTAATGGTGTAGTTACTTATTTTAAGGCAAATGATATTTCTAAATTTGTTACGGAAGTGAAGGCTGAAATGAAGAATAAAATTAGTAAAAAGAAAAAAACAAACGATACTATATCGGTAAGCTTTGCTGGCAACGTGGTAAATAACATGTCTGCTATGGCAACTCCAGATAATCTTCGTAAAATGGCGATTGGAACTGTTATTTCATCAATACTATGTTTGCTGGGCGCAATCCTGATGTGGAATCTGCGCAAGGTGGGATTTTACATTTATGTTATTGGGACTATACTCATTATTGTTCTTCCATTTTACCTGTTTGGCATTAACTTTCTAACCAACCTATCAGTGGGAGCTCAAGGTTTTATCGGAATTATATTTGTTATTTTTTATGCGATGAATATCAAAAGCATGAAATAGACGGTTTTTGGTTAAAACCGAATAGCTCAGTTTTGACCATGTTTTACCGCTCAAATTTCACATTTCACTATTTTATTCTTACCTTCGCAGCCTGATAAAATCTAAATAAAAAATTATTTTAAAAAGATGTCTTATTTAACAACAGAAAAAAAAGCAAATATCTTCACAGAATACGGAGCAGCAGCAGCTAACACGGGTTCCATTGAAGCACAGGTTGCTATGCTTACAGAAAGAATTAATCATATCTCAGGTCATCTGAAAACCAATAAAAAAGATTTCTCTACACAAAGAGGGTTAATGCAAATGGTGGGTAAACGCAAAAGATTACTTACTTATTTAAGC
>DASYOS010000161.1:0-6124 GCA_036007525.1 Chitinophagaceae bacterium
AGGCACCATTATCATAAATACAATATCCAGCATTAATAAAACAGTAAATGCCCAGGGTGCAGAACTTACGATTACCATGGATTCAAAAATCTCTTCAGAAAGTATTGTTGATCTTACTACCGGGCTTATAAAAGAAAGAAAGTCACTTCTGTAACCACTGTAAAAAACCTGTAAAAAAAATTTATAAAAGTAAAAGTCCCGCAAATTTTTGCAGTGCTTTTTGCAATGAATTAATTGTCTGTTAAAGAGCTGATATCATTTTTTTTATGCAGCAACCTATATAATAAAGCGATCAACACACATATACCAGCCACAACATACCATAACACACTGTATCCAAAATTTTCGGCAACTAATGAACCTGCAAATGGCCCAATTGCCTGCGCAGATGCCCAGGAAACAGTATACAGTGCAGCATACTGGCCACGATTGTATGGAAGTGTTCGTGATATCCAATAAGAATTCATAAACGGCATTGAAATGATTTCGCCGAAAGTAAACAACAGCATAATTATTATGGCCAATACGGTTTTTTCAACTCCCGGGATATTAAGCATTAAATAAGCAATGGCTATTAATACAACACCGGAGGAAATAAAATGAAGAAGCGGCCGCCTGCCTTCCAGCTTAAAAATCATTATCATTTCAAACAAAGCTATCAGTAGCCCATTCATCGCCATTATCATCCCAATAAAAAATATTGAGAGATGAAACTGTTCTTTATAAAAAACCGGGATGGTTGTAAACAATTGAAAGAAGCACATAGCAAATAAAAAAAGCAGGAAAATAAATATTAGATAATTACTATCCTTATATGCTGTTTTACCGGATACCTTTCTCTTTTTCATTTTCACTTCAGTAGCCACATTGCGGGATGGTGCTAAAACAAAATATAACAAGGCAGCTCCTAATAAATTGGTAATTCCATCTACCCAAAACAACAGTTCGTAATTATATGATGCAATAAGCCCACCCAAGCCTCCACCAAATGCCCAGCCTAAATTTATTGCTAACCGGTTTAAAGAATATGATCTTGTACGATTCTCTTCTTTACTGTAATTCGCTATTGCCACTGAGTTTGCCGGACGAAAGGCTTCATTTATCATTGCCAGTAAAAATGTAAAAACGCAAATGGCAGTATACGATCTCATTTGCCCTAATACAATAAACATAATACCACCGCCTATTAACGTGCATATCTGAACATAATACGACCCAACCCTATCAGTGATTTTTCCACCGATCAATGCGCCAATAATTGCCCCTAACCCAAACAGCCCCATTACAAAGCCCGCTTTGCTAATGCTTACACCAATATGCTGTGTAAGGTACATCGTCATAAAAGGAACTACCATTGTACCGCTTCGGTTAATAAGCATTACTAGCGATAGCCACCATGTACTGCGTGATAAGCCGCCATAAGCACTTTTATAAAGAGAGATAGTTTTAGTTAACATGAAATAAAAAGAAAGACAAAGATAAACTTTAAAGAACCTGCTTCATCATTGGCGCTAACAGGTCAGCCCATCTTTTATATTGTTTACCCGAGGGATGTAAGCCATCATTGGCAACAAGCGCTGGATCAGGTTCTCTTGAGATCGGAGTTATATCAAGATAATTTACTCCAAGCTGTAATGATATTGCTATATTAGCCGCATTAAACCGATCTATCTCTGCTGCAATTCTTGCTCTGTCTGAACCCTGTGCAAATGGCGTTACACTATAATCAGGAATTGATAAAACAAAAACATGTGTAGGTTTATTAGCTGCATATTGAATGGCTCTGTTCAGCAGCAAAGTGAATTCAGTTTTATATTCATCAATACTTCTCCCCTGGTATTGGTTATTTACGCCTATTAATAAAGAAACAACATCATAATTATTTTGAGGGGGGGTTGCATTTAATGCATCAATAAGATTTTTGGTTGTCCAGCCGGTGGTTGCAATTATTTTAGGATCATTTATTTTAATATTCTGCGCCCTGAGTAATGCTACTGTTTGGTTTGGAAATCTTTCTGCTTCCGCAACAGATTGACCGATAGTGTATGAATCTCCTAAGGCCAGATATGTTTTTGCAGAGAGATCTGTTGAGTTTGTTTGGCTCATATTTTTTTTACTGCACGAAAATAATACAGGTATGAGTATTGCAAATAGTAGTGGATGAAATGCTGTACGTTTTATAATGGCTGTATTTTTCATGGCTAATAATAATACAACCACATACGAAAAAGAGTGCCAAAAAGTTTAGAAATACTTCTTCTTATTTATACATTATCTCATAATACTCATTCGCCATTCTGTTGCTGTCAAATTGAAACTGCACATCTCTCATTCCGTTCTTAACAACCTGCCGCCATGTTTCCTTGTTATCATAATACAAAGGCAGTATCTCATTTTCTAGTATCTCGTAAATTTTATTCAGATCATACTCATCCAGCTGCTGCACATTCATATTTAGATAATCCGGCGGCGGCACTACAAAACCATTATTGCCATGGTTAATAAATTCAGGGATCCATCCATCGTTGGTACTAAAGTTAACAGCGCCGTTCATGGCTGCCGTCATACCGCTGGTTCCGCTGGCTTCCCGTGGTATACGGGGATTATTAAGCCATACATCTGCACCCTGTTTTAATCTTTTACTCAATCCAAGCTCATAACCAATACATACAGCTACATTTTTATATTGCTTACTTAAATGTACCAACTGGTTAAAATCTGAGATTGCCGGATAGTCCAGTGGGTAAGGCTTTCCTGCCCAAATTATTTGCACTGGATATTTCGTATTGCTCAACAAAGCTTCAAAGCGTTTATGATCCCTTGTTATCAGCTCTGCTCTTTTGTATCCTGCAAACCTTCTTGCCCAAACAATGGTTAATACATTCGGATCCATCAATTTGCCTGTTTGATCTGCAACAATATCAAGCGCTCTTTTTTTCAAATGCCATTTTCTGTCATCAAACCAGGCATCATTCGCTTCTTCTCTTGCCTTATACAATTGCTTATCTGCCCAGTACCGCCAATTTTGTGCATTGGTTATTGCTTTTATTTCACATATTCCCGGATAGCGGCTCCACATACTCCTGCTCACTTCTCCATGTAATTGTGAAACTCCATTTGCCAAATGTGCAAAGCGTAAGGCCGCCAGTGAATGACTGAATTGATCGTCTGTCATGCCAGACAATTCTCTTACTTTATCCAACGGCATGCCGCAGAAATAACTCATCTTTTCACATAAATAAATATCATGCTTTTCATTTCCTGCTTCTTCCGGTGTATGCGTTGTAAACACCAACCGCTTTTTTACATCATCCAGATTTCCGAATTTATTATGCAGGTAAAATGCAGCACTTACCGCATGCGCCTCATTAAGATGATACAGATCAGGATTATAATTTAATTCATCAATAAGCTTTGCCCCTCCTACCCCAAGCAAAATAAATTGTGCCACTTTGGTAGCAACATTTCCATCATACAGCCTGTGAGAAATTGTTTGAGAAACATAATCGTTCTCAGGGAGATCAGTACTTAATAAAAACAGCGGAGCACTTTTAAAAGTTTCCGGGTTAAGGTAAAACGCTTTTACCCAAACATCATGATCATGAATTTTTACCTGGAACTTTATCCCGGTATCTTCCAGAAAATTATATATTTTTTCATTCCACTGTACCTGCAGGGTTTGGTCGGCATTGCGTGCCTGGTCGTAATATCCATTCTTCCATAAAATGCCAATGCCTATAAGATTTTGCTTTAGTTCATATGCACTGCGTAGGTGTGAGCCTGATAAAAAACCCAAGCCACCACTGTAAATTTTTAATGGTTGATGAATTGCAAATTCCATTGAGAAATAAGCGATCTTCTTTTTGTAGCGTTCCTCTACGGGGTAAGGAACATTATAGTTTTCAAAGGGCATATCCTGTCTTTATATTTTATTGAGGGCGCAAGATAAAATGAAAAAAATAAATGGGGATTTTCAATTAAATTGTTTCATACTATAATTCCTTAACTTATAAATAACTCAGCCACCACTTTTCTTTATGTAGCATTTTATACTTATCATACCATCTGCATAATGGATACAATGCCAGTACAACTCCCATCCATACCAGGTAAACAACAACCAAAGAAAAACCATATCCTTTTATTTGTGGAAAAATATCGGCTATCATTGACTTCCAACCAAATCCTGTTAATTGAGCGGCAATCATGGCCAAAAAGTGAATTAAATAAATGTGCAGTAAATAATAAAACATAGGTACCCTTCCATAAACACTTATAAAACTGGTAAAAGAATTTAATGGCTTTTCAGCAAATGCCAGAAAGATAATTGCAGGGCCTAATGTTATTAATGTATATAATAATGATGGAGGATACTTGGTAACATTAATAAAAGATAAAAAAGTAAACAATCCTGATTTTTGATTAGCCCAAAGCAGCTGATCACCATAAATATTGGCTGATCTTAATGTAATGAATAAAATAATAGCTGAACTCCCTATCAACAGTAACCATTTTTTTCTTTTTATTGCATTAAAATCTTTTTTATAAAACCTTCCAAAGCAATAACCAAGAGTAATAATACCAATCCATGATAAAACTGGATAACCTGTAATAATAATATGCCCGTAAAAATTTAAAAGCCTTGGATCATGCAGCTCATCCCATATAAATGCTTTCAAATCATTCCCGGGAACATGAAAATTATCTAATGAATTGTGCCCTGCAACAATTAGTATCCCTATTGCAAGAACAATTTTAAAAGGCAAATAAATAAGCCCGGATAAAGCGATCATACTTATACCTAATGCCCAAATGGTAATTAATGCGCTAACCGGAAAATGAATATTGAAAGACCATCCAAAGTAAACGAATGTTAATTCAAGGAACACAAGCCATAATCCTCTAGTAAATAAAAAAAATGATAATTGCTTTTTGGTTTTACGCTGCCCTATTAAATAAGCTGAGGTACCAGCAAGGAACATAAAAACCGGTGCACAAAAATGTGTTACCCACCTTGTAAGATAAATAACGGGGCTGGTTTGAGACAGATCAAGTGGATCATATATTTGAGCCGATGCATGAAAATAATCTCTTACATGATCAAGTGCCATAATTATCATTACTAAGCCTCTTAATAGGTCTATTGATTGAATTCTATAGGCAGTTTGTATGGGCTGTACAGTAATAGTTTGCATAAAAAAGTTTTGGTAAGACTCAGCAACTTATAAAATATTTTTTATACAGGCTAAAATAAATAAAAAGTTTATTTTTTTATCTCAAGTATAATTTTTAGGTTTGTCTAAATTTTATTTTAGTACACATGAATTTATCTACAAGCGAAGAAAACTATATTAAAAGTATTTACCACCTTCAAAAGACGGCTGAAACTGTAAACACCAATGCTCTTGCCAAAGAATTAAATACAAAAGCAGCATCAGTAACAGATATGCTTAAAAAATTAAAGACAAAAAAACTTATTCAATATGAGCGCTATTATGGATTTAAACTGAATGAAAAGGGCACGCAAACTGCCTTAAGTATTATTCGCCGCCATCGGCTTTGGGAATTTTTTTTAGTAGCAAAGCTTGGTTTCGATTGGGATAAAGTACACATTATTGCCGAAGAACTGGAACACGTAAGCAGTATAGAGTTAATTAAGAAACTTGATAGCTACCTGGGCAATCCAAAAATTGATCCGCATGGTGATCCCATACCGGATGTAAATGGCAAACTTCCCTCCATTAAACAAATAAATTTATTTGCATTGCCATTAAATAAAACGGGAGTTGTAAGTTCAGTGAGCAATCAATCAACTCAAATGCTTGAAATGCTGAATCATTATGGTATTGGCATCGGGTCGCTAATAAAAATTAATAAAACGTTCGATTTTGATAAATCTTTAGAAATAAAATTACCTAAACAACCTGCCTGCATAATTAGTGAACAGGTAGCAAAAAATATATTTGTATACCATGACTAATAAAATAACAAATGATAATTCTTTAAGTGAAGTTCACGAAAGCATTGATACAAAAAAACTCGTTGGCTGGAGGAGAATATTTTCTTTTTTAGGCCCTGCCTATTTAATTAGTGTAGGTTATATGGATCCGGGCAATTGGGCCAC
>DASYOS010000162.1:0-4872 GCA_036007525.1 Chitinophagaceae bacterium
CTCAATAAACTATAAAGAAGATTTTTTTGGCAAGGCAACCAATCTTACAGTTAGCGGACAATTAGAAGGGGAACTGGCGGCAATGGCACTTGCAGATGTTTACACATTCGGACCAACCTTTCGTGCTGAAAATTCTAACACCGCACGCCACCTTGCAGAGTTTTGGATGATAGAACCCGAAATGGCTTTTTATGATCTTGAAGACAATGCGAACCTCGCTGAAGAGTTTATTAAGTACATCATAAAATATGCTTTAGAAAATAATAAAGAAGATCTGGAATTTTTATCGCAGCGTTTGGTTGAGGAAGAAAAACAAAAACCCCAGAATGAGCGAAGTGAAATGGGTCTCATCGAAAAATTGGAATTTGTTATTAATAATAATTTTGAACGGCTAACATATACTGAAGCAATCCAAATATTAAAAGAATCAAATCATAATAAGAAAAAGAAATTTCAATATTTAATTGAAGATTGGGGTGTTGATCTGCAAAGCGAGCATGAGAGATATCTTGTTGAAAAATATTTTAAAAAACCTGTTATTTTAACTGATTATCCAAAGCAGATAAAAGCATTTTACATGCGACAGAATGAGGATGGAAAAACCGTTGCCGCCATGGATATTTTAGCTCCGGGCATTGGTGAAATTGTTGGCGGCTCACAAAGGGAAGAAAGGCTGGATAAGCTTACAGAGCGAATGAATGAAATGCATATCTCCACTGAAGAATTAGATTGGTATTTAGATACAAGAAGATTTGGAACCTGCCCTCATGCAGGCTTTGGGCTTGGTTTTGAGCGTTTGGTGCAGTTTGTAACGGGTATGACAAATATCAGAGATGTGATTCCTTTTCCGAGAACTCCGAAGAGTGCTGAGTTTTAACTACTTCCTATTTTTTAAAAAAGAATTTACCCTTGTTGCTACATTCTCCCTGATATTAATATAAAATAAATTATAATCAACTATATGATAATTCTTCATTGTTAAAAAAACATCTCCAAAAAATTTAGGTTTATTAACCCACAAAATATTTTCATGCACCTGTGCATGTACCAGCCCGGGAATGACTTTATTAAAATCTTTTAAAATTCCGCCTTTATTTAAATCAGAAGATGCAAGCTCTACAGACAAGGTCCATGTGAGTGGATTGGTAACAATGGCTTTTTGTTTTTCATTTAATACAAATTCAGGAACATAACCTTCTTCAAAAGTTCGCCAACCAATAAAACATCCGGTTGCTGTTGAATCTTTACATGGTTGTATGGTTTGAAAATAATCTGTAAAAACCGGTAAGCCAATTATGTAAGCACATACCAACCGTTGTTGTAATGGTCTGTTCTCAAAAAACTCTTTCAGTAATCTCCCCGCATGTAACGTTCCCTGGCTATGCGAAGCAATAATTATCGGCCTGTTATTATTATATTTTTTTAAATAAAACTCAAATGCGGTTTTTATATCTTCATAGGCAACTTCAAATGCTTTATCAGCAAGACCTTTATCGTTTGTATAAAATGCTTTTAAATTAGCCTGCCGGTAACGTGGGGCAAAAACCCTGCATACTTTATTAAACACACTTGCCTGGTATAAAATTGTTCCATTGTCGGTTTTTTTATTCAAAGAATAATTATCAATTTCCGCATTCAATCCAAAAGGCATTGTTACATCCGTATATGTTGTAGGATGTATAAAGAATACATCAGCCAATGAATCTGTTTTTTTATTTTGAATTGAAGAAGGAATATTATCTGCTGCATCTTTTTTCCATGGATGCGAGGCCCAATAATTTATATTTGAATATATGGGCTTTGCCGGAGAAACATTTGGTTGATTGCTGGTTTTTTGAACAATTTGTTTTGGCGAACAGGATATTACGCTTGTAATTAATAGCAGGTAAAATAATTTTCGGTACCTCAATAATAAATTTTTTCTTCTCGCTGTTTTCATACGCAAATTTACATTCCAAAGAAAATATAAACCTTCTGTATAAAAACTTTAACTAATACAGATTTTTTATTTTTTAGTTAGTACTTTTCAGCTATGCTGATGCGTCATGGCCTATTTTTAAAATCTGTTTTTTTACATAGCATATCTGCTTTTGGTGGACCCCAAGGTCATTTCGGAATGATGATGAAAACCTTTGTTGATAAAAGGAGGGACGTTACTAAAGAAGAGTTAACGGACTATATTTCTTTTTGTCAACTTATTCCAGGGGCTTCTTCTACGCAAACCCTTACCCTTATTGGATATAAAAGAGGCGGAATTTCCTTAGCTGTACTAACGTTACTTATCTGGCTATTGCCGGCTGTTGTTTTAATGTCTGCCTTTTCTTTTGCTATTAAATATATAGATACCAGCCACTCCGGCTTAAGTATTTTTAAATTTATTCAACCAATGGCTGTAGGATTTCTAGCGTTTGCTGCATACAGGATTTATAAAACTTCAATAAAAAATCTGATCACCTATGTGATAATGCTTATTGCTTTATTAATAACCTTTATACTATTTAAAACACCCTGGGTTTTCCCGATCCTGATAATTCTGGGCGGCGTGGTTACCAATTTCAGTAATAAACGCTTTCCCCGCAATAAAGCATTAAAGCCAAAGCTGGTTAAATGGACAAACATTTGGTTGTTTGTTTTAATTTTTATGATAGCAGGAATATTGAGTGAGGTTTCACGTACCCAAAACTGGGAAAACAAAAGAAGCTTTGCCTTATTTGAAAACTTTTATCGCTTTGGAAGTTTGGTTTTTGGAGGGGGTGATGTTTTAATGCCGATGATGTATGATCAATATGTTGTAAGAGATAAAATAAAATACAATACAACAAGGGAAGAATATTTAACCGGTTGGGGTATGGTTAGGGCGATACCCGGGCCTGTCTTTTCTGTTGCTGCTTATACCGGGGGGTTGGTAATGCGGCCGGAAGGAAAAGCAATGCAGTTACTTGGGTGTTTAATTGGGGCCATCGCAATTTTTTTGCCCAGTGCATTATTGGTTTTGTTCTTTTACCCGGTATGGCATAATCTAAAAAAATATCCAATTGTTTACAGGGCACTGGAAGGGATAAACGCCGCTGTTGTAGGTATTATGTGGGCAGCAACATTTTATTTATTACATGATATTTCTATTGCTAATTTTAAAACCGTAAGTTTTATTAATATCGGTGTAATTGCGGGAACCTTCTGTTTATTAACCTTTACCCAAATAAAATCTCCTTATGTTGTAATTGGTTGTTTATTACTCGGCTGGATTTTTAATGGGTTCTATTTATAATGGGTTCTATTTATAATAATGATTTCTTTCAATCTCTTCTTTTACCACCTCAGGCACAAGAAATTTTATTGACTTCCCCTTTTTTATACGCTCTCGTATTCCGGTTGAAGAAATGTCAAGTAGTGGCGCCTTTAATAATTTGATATTTTCTCCATAAGTATTATTGATAATAAATCCCGGCCTTTCATAAACCAATACCTCATAATTTTTTATTAGCTGCTCATAATTTTTCCATTTACTTATATTTTGCAAACTATCACTGCCAATAATAATAGAAAAAGTATGATCCGGAAATTTCTCTTTTAAATATATTAATGTATCAATAGTATACGAAGGGGTTGGTAATGTAAATTCAATAGAACTGGATCTTAATTTATTTTCACCTTCAATAGCAATGTCAATGAGGTATTTTCTGTGATATTTGTTTAATAAAGTTGTTTTGGATTTTAAAGGGTTTTGAGGAGATATAACAAACCATACCTGTTCTAAATCTATATTATAAGCAATGTGGTTAGCAATTATCAGATGCCCGATATGAACAGGGTTAAAAGAACCAAAATATAGACCAATTTTCATTTAACTTTCTGAATATCAAGTGTTTACATTTCATCAACAAGTATGCTTTCGGCTTCATTTAAGCGCAAACTCAAATGATAACCTAATACTTTAATAGAAATAGGATCCCCAAAAGGAGCGATCTTTTCAATGCATATAACCTCTCCCGGCAAACAACCCATTTCCATGAGTTTCAGATAAACATCATTTTTAATAAATGAATTTATTTTAACAAATTTTCCAGCCTTAATTTCTGATAATTTCTTTAGCATCCAGGCCATAAATATATTTCCTTCTTAACTTCTATATTTTCGAGTTTAGAAATAACGCCATTTGAGAAAAATACATTTTCATGAAATAAATATTAAGTCATCATTATTATTTAAAAGTGAATTAATAAAGCATCTCCTTTTAGTTTTTGAAAAAGAGAAAGTGAAGATTAACAGGGTAGATATCATCTTTTGTTCTGATGATTATTTATTGACGCTTAATACCAATTTTTTAAATCATGATTATTACACGGATACCTTAAGTTTTATTTTATCTGATGTAGGCAAACCAATTAAAGGTGAGGTTTACATTAGCACAAACAGGGTTATCTCTAATGCAAAAAGATTCGAAACTCCATATCAGACTGAGCTAGTCCGGGTAATTATACACGGCTGTTTACACCTTTGTGGTTATTTGGATAAGCCGAAATCGGCCGCGACGAAGATGAAAACCCAACAAGAGAAATATTTAGGCGCCTTTCTTGTTCCACGTGAAACTTAGGCTATTTTGTTCCACGTGGAACAAATTGGAGAAGAGTGGCCCTTCGTGTAAATTTGCGTAATGTTTCCCAAGTATGATGTAATTGTGGTTGGAGCCGGTCATGCAGGCTGTGAAGCGGCATGTGCAGCCGCTAATTTAGGTAGCAAGGTTCTGCTAATCACAATGAATCTTCAAACTATCGGTGAAATGAGCTGCAATCCAGCAATGGGCGGTATCGCTAAGGGGCAGATCATAAGGGAAATTGATGCCTTGGGCGGATTTAGTGGAATCGTAACAGA
>DASYOS010000163.1:0-5466 GCA_036007525.1 Chitinophagaceae bacterium
TTCATTTAATTTTTCCGCAACATTTTCTTCTGTAATAAATTCACTGTGCACATTAACCACCTGCACTTTACAATCATTCATAGCGCCTGCATGAATAAAAGATTCCAGAATGGACTTATATGCATCCTGCAATTCAATATACTTACCAATTAAACCGATAGTAACCTTATTTTTAGGATGCTTAAGTTTATCAAGAAAACCTTTCCACTTATCTAATTCCGGCTCGTGATAATTTGTAATATTCAATTTTTTTAATACAATTATGTCAAGCTTTTCTTTAAGCATCGCTATCGGCACTTCATATATTGTAGAAGCATCTGCTGCTTCTATTACAGAATCTTGTTTTACATTACAAAACAAGGCAAGCTTTCTTTTTATTTCTTCACTCAGTGGCTTTTCTGTTCTGCAAACCAGTATATCCGGATGCACGCCATTTTCGCTAAGCAACTTTACACTGTGCTGGGTTGGCTTTGTTTTTAATTCTTTTGCAGCTTTTAAATAAGGTATTAGGGTTAAATGAATAACAAGACAATCCTCTTCAGGCATTTCCCATTGCAATTGACGAACCGCTTCTACAAACGGTAAACTTTCAATATCACCCACTGTACCACCGATCTCAGTAAGTATTACATCATATTTATTACTATCCCCCAACAATTTCATTCTGCGTTTTATCTCATCGGTAATATGCGGAATAACCTGAACTGTTTTACCAAGATAGTCTCCTGCTCTTTCCCTGTTAATTACCGTTTGATAGATTGAACCTGTTGTAACATTGTTTGCTTGAGAAGTGTGTATGTTTAAAAATCTTTCATAATGTCCCAGGTCAAGGTCGGTTTCGGCGCCATCTTCTGTTACAAAGCACTCCCCATGCTCGTAAGGATTCATAGTTCCCGGGTCAACATTAATATAAGGGTCAAATTTTTGGATGGTTGCTGTCAACCCTCTTGCCTGCAATAATTTTGCCAGCGAAGCAGCAATAATACCTTTGCCCAATGAGGACGTTACTCCACCTGTAACAAAAATATATTTAGCCATACATTTTACTTTAAAATTAGAATGTTGACCTTATAAACTGGAAATAGAAAATCAGGGAGGTCATGCAAACTTACATTTAATTTTTGCATGAAAAAGGATGAAAGTGATTTTGTGGAAAATTTCTGATACTTACCTATAAAAATCTGTTATGTGAAAGGTATTTGCTCACATAATCACCTACTCCTTCTTCCAAAGTATAAAGTGGTGAGGAGTACCCTGCCAGTCTTATCTTGTTCATTTCAGCTTCTGTAAAATATTGATACTTATCCCGGATGTCTTGGGGCATATCAATATATTTTATCTCAGGTTTCATGTCCAACGCAGTAAAAGTTGCTTTTACAAGATCTTTAAATGAGCGGGCTTCCCCTGTACCAATATTATAAATTCCATTTTGAATTTTCTGTTGACTGTTGACTTCTGACTGTTGACCAGCTTCCATAAACCAATAACACATTTTAATTACATCTTTTACATAAATAAAATCCCGCAATTGCTCCCCATCCTTAATATCTTTTTTATGAGATTTAAAAAGTTTCACAAACCCATTCTGTTTTATTTGATTAAAGCCATGAAATATCATACTTGCCATTCTGCCTTTGTGAAATTCATTTGGGCCGTATACATTAAAAAATTTTAAGCCTGCCCAAAAAGGTGGCTTTTGGTTTTGCTGAAGAGCCCATTTATCAAATTCATTTTTTGAGATGCCATACGGATTTAGTGGTTGCAATTTTTCAATAATTGCATGTTCATCAGAATATCCAAACTCTCCGCCGCCATATGTTGCAGCAGATGATGCATAAACCAAAGGAACATTATTTGTGGAGCAATAGTTCCATATTTTTTGTGAAAATTCTACATTTAAATGTTGATGAACTGCATAATCAAATTCAGTGGTATCAGTTCTGGCGCCCAAGTGAAAAACAAATTTAATATCAGGCTTTTCCTTATTCAACCATTCGAAAAAATTCTCCCTTTCTACTCTTACAGCATAATTTTTTTCGTGCAGGTTCAGTTCTTTTTCATCTTCATTAAATTCATCTACAAGAATTAGATTTTGAAATCCATGTTCATTTAAATAGCCTGCCATACAGCTTCCTATAAAACCCGCCGCACCTGTTACAACTATTATTGATTCTCTACTTACCATCTATTCAGGAAGATAATTTTTAAAATACTTTTCAATTGCTGTGTCATATTTCTCTTTCCAAAAAGAAATATTCTCCAGGTTTTCATCATCAATTTCAACAACATCATTTGTTACTACTCCTATCTTTTTAACAGGCCTGCTTTTCATGAATTTTTCAAATTCATTTACTTTATTTTCTGATACAGTTACCACTGCCCTACCCTGTACTTCTCCAAACCAGTAAGCATCCTTACGAATTTCAGTTTCGCATTGGCTAACCTTAAAACCCAGATCCCTGTTGAATCCGCTTTCAGCAAGTGTTACAAAAACACCTCCTTCACTAACATCATGTGCCGATTTGATCATTTTATTTTTAATTAATCCACTTATTGTTTGATGTAAATTAAATTCTTCTTCAAGATTAAAATAGGGAGCAGGAGAAAATTCCACTCCAAGGATCTTATGTAAATATTCTGATGAGTTAATATCGTTTTTACTCTCTCCTAAAAGATAAATTACATCACCCGGTGTTTTAAAATTCAATGTCATTTTATCATCAATATCATCCAAAATGCCAACCATACCTATCGTTGGTGTTGGATAAACAGGACCTGAGGGAGATTGATTGTAGAAACTAACATTACCCCCTGTAACAGGAGTATCAAATTTTGCACAAGCTTCACTCATTCCCTTAATCGAATACACAAACTGATAATATACTTCGGGGTCGTAAGGATTTCCAAAATTCAGGCAATTGGTTACTCCCAGGGGTTGACCTCCACTGCATACAATATTTCTGGCAGCCTCACTTACTGCAATCATACAGCCAACATAAGGGTCTGCAAATACATAGCGGCTATTACAATCTGTTGTTATAGCCAACCCTTTTCCGGTTTCTCTTACAAGAACCACTGCAGCATCTGAAGGCTGATTGGTATCTGTATTTCCCGTACCAACCATACTATCGTATTGATTATATATCCATCGTTTGGAAGCAATATTTGGTAGTGAGATTATTTGTTCAGCAATACTCTTTATATTTTCAGGAACAGGAATTTTGTCAAGATCAAAAGCCTTTGACTTCTCAAAATATTTCGGCGCATCATATTTTCTTTCATACACCGGTGCACCTCCTCCCAAAACCAAACTTTCTGCAGGAAGTTCCGCCTCTAATTCCCCATTCATATAAAAGCTAAGCATTCTTCCATTTGTTACTTCACCAATTTGTGAACAAGGGATATCCCATTTTTCAAATATTTTAATTACTTCTTCTTCTCTACCCTTATTAATCACCAGTAACATCCTTTCCTGGCTTTCGCTTAATAATAATTCCCATGACTTCATATTTTTTTGACGTGTAGGAACTTTATCAAGATCTATTTTCATTCCTACTTCTCCTTTAGCACTAGTTTCTGCAGTTGAACAAATAATTCCTGCAGCACCCATATCCTGCATCCCCGCAACGGCCCCTGTGGGGATTATTTCAAGACATGCTTCCAATAATTTTTTCTCCTGAAAGGGATCACCAACCTGTACTGCTGGCAAATCCTCAATACTATTTTCAGTAATATCAGCAGAGGCAAATGCAGCACCGCCCATACCGTCTTTGCCGGTAGCGCTGCCAACAATAAAAACAGGGTTGCCAACTCCAATTGCAGTGGCACTTACTGTTTCTTCCAAACGCACAATCCCTACACTCATTGCATTTACCAGCGGATTAGTATGGTAGCAGTCTTCAAAATAAACTTCTCCACCCACGGTAGGCACGCCAAAGCAATTACCATAATGACCAATACCATGCACTACACCACTAACCAAATGCTGTGTTTTACTATCTTTTAAATTTCCAAACCTTAATGAATTTAATGCTGCAATTGGTCTTGCACCCATAGTAAAAATATCCCGATGAATGCCTCCCACACCGGTTGCTGCTCCCTGAAAAGGTTCAATTGCAGATGGATGATTATGACTTTCAATTTTAAAAACCACGCCATAACCATCTCCAATATCCATCAGCCCTGCGTTTTCATCACCAGCTTTTACTAATAGTTTGGACCCTTCACGTGGCAATGTTTTTAACCACTTAATTGAATTTTTATAACTACAGTGCTCACTCCACATTACTGAATAAGCGCTCAACTCTGTAAAGTTGGGTGTGCGTCCTAGTATTTTTATAATTTGAGAAAATTCTTCGGGTTGTAAACCTAATTTTTGGGCAACATCAACAGTTATTTCCATATTCAAAATAGTAAAGCAAACATACTATGTCTTTAAATGCAGTGTTTACAACAGATTTAAATTATTTAAACCAACTACCCACACACTTAAAATGATGAATATTATAAAAAATTATAATATTATACTTTATCACCTGTTTACTAATAAAAAACAGTTTTTCGTTATAAAATATTTTTTATTTCCTATAAATAACCTTTTTTTGCAACTTAAATATTAAAAAAATGCAATCTTTAAGATTTGATGCAATTCATAATTTAACGGCCAATCCGGTATCTGTCGATGTGAAAGGATCAAAAAAAATCACACAAATATTTGGAGAAAATGTTTTCACTTTAAAAACAGCAAGGGAATTTTTAAGTGATGAAGGCTATAAAAGTTTATTGGCTTCCATTAGAAGTGGAAGTAGAATTGATCGTAAGATGGGAGATCAAATTGCAGCAGGCCTAAAAGGATGGGCAGAAAAAAAATGTGTAACCCATTTTACACATTGGTTTCAGCCACTAACAGGCGCAACTGCTGAAAAGCATGATTCCTTTTTTACAATTAAAGGAGATGGAAGTGCATTGGAAGAATTTGACGGTGCCGCTTTAATTCAACAGGAGCCTGATGCATCTTCATTCCCCAGCGGAGGATTAAGAGTAACATTTGAAGCAAGAGGTTATACTGCATGGGACCCGTCATCACCACCTTTCATTATGGAGATTGGGCAGGGAAAAACTTTATGTATCCCTACCATATTTGTTTCCTATACAGGTGAATCTTTAGATACGAAAACTCCGTTGTTAAAAGCACTTGTAGCTTTGGATAAAGCAGCTGTTGATGTTTGTCAATATTTTGATAAGAATGTTACAGAAGTGAATGCAACACTTGGTTGGGAACAGGAATACTTTGTGGTAGATGCAAGCCTTGCAAATGCACGCCCGGATCTGGTTATGACAGGTAGAACTGTTTTTGGACATGCCCCGGCAAAAGGGCAACAACTGGAAGATCATTATTTTGCTTCCATACCGGAAAGGGTATATGCATTTATGAGAGATTATGAAGATGAAGCCTACAAACTTGGC
>DASYOS010000164.1:0-22337 GCA_036007525.1 Chitinophagaceae bacterium
GGTATTGCTTGCCGCTAATTTATTTCCAAAATATTTTCCGATGTTTATGACTGCAGCAGGCAGTATCCCGCCGGCAAAGGTTTTGATATTGGGGGCGGGTGTTGCAGGTTTACAAGCGATTGCAACAGCAAAACGATTGGGAGCTGTTGTAGAAGTATTTGATACAAGGCCTGCCGTTAAGGAAGAGGTTATGAGTCTCGGGGCAAAGTTTGTAGAAGTAGAAGGCGCAGCAGATGCCAGCCAGGCCGGTGGTTACGCTGTTGAGCAATCAGAAGAATTTTTACAAAAACAAAAAGCAAAAATTGCTGAGAGTGTTGCGAAAGCAGATATTATTATTTCCACAGCACAAATACCGGGCAAAAAAGCGCCTATATTAATTACCACAGAAATGATGGAGCAAATGAAAAACGGCTCTGTAATTATTGACCTTGCTGCTGCCACCGGGGGAAATACTGAGCTTACAAAAAATGCAGAAACATTCGTACACAATGGCGTAAGTATCGTGGGAAATTCTAATCTGCAAAGCACGATGCCTTCTGATGCCAGCAAATTATATGGGAAAAATATTTTAAACTTTTTGCAATTGATAATTGATAAAGAAGGGAAAATAAATTTGAATTTTGAAGATGATCTTGTAAAAGGAACTTGTATAGCTCACGATGGAAAAATAACGAATGAAAGGGTTCAAAGTCTTGTGTCAGACTGAACATGTCTAAGCTTCGATGAATAAAGCTGTGAAGTACAAGAGTGTCCTTCGATAAACTCATGATAAACTTGCCAATGAAGTTGATTAAAGATAGATAGCTGACTACAAAAAAATAATTATGCAAAACGTTCTTCAATGGATCACAAATAATCAGCAGATAATATATATTGTTATACTGATGATCTTTGTTGGTATAGAAGTGATAGGCAGAGTGCCAAGTGTTTTACACACGCCGCTAATGAGTGGTGCCAATGCAATTCATGGTGTGGTAATAATCGGGGCAATTATTGTAATGGGCAAAGCAGAAGGTGATAATTACCTGGCATTGATACTGGGATTTCTTGCGGTTATTTTAGGAACATTAAATGTAGTTGGGGGCTTTGTTGTTACTGACAGAATGCTGGAAATGTTTAAATCAAAGAAAAAACCTAACATGAATTAATACGAATTACACGAATTATGGGATTAATTTTTTTGACAGTTTGTTACTTAATTGCTTCGGTAACTTTTATTTTAGGCCTTAAGATGTTGTCCAATCCTGCTTCTGCAAGAAAAGGAAATTTAATTGCTGCCGCCGGAATGTTGATCGCAATTATAGGAACCATTTTTCTGTATGAAGATAATGGAAACAGGCTTGGCAACTATGAATGGATCTTTGGGGGATTATTGATCGGCAGTGTGATAGGTACTTTAGCTGCGAGAAAAGTTAAGATGACTGCGATGCCTGAAATGGTAAGTCTCTTTAATGGTATGGGCGGCGCTTGTGCCGCACTTATTTCCATTGTAGAGTTTAATCATATTTCTAAACAACTTGCAACTAATAACAGCAGTGAATACGTAAGCAGTATTCAGCCAACAGTATTAATTATTGTGTTAGGCCTTATCATAGGTTCGGTTTCTTTTGCCGGCAGTATGATCGCTTGGGGGAAGTTGAATGGCAAGGTAAAAGACTTCAGTTTTACCGGACAAAATATTCTTAACCTCTTGCTTTTAGCAATTGCACTTGGGGCAGGAGTGTGCCTTGTAATTCATCCCGAAAATAGTTTTTTGTTATATGGGATTCTTGCTCTTTCGTTAGTGTATGGAGTATTGTTTGTTATGCCTATTGGCGGGGCCGACATGCCGGTTGTAATTTCTTTACTAAATTCTTTTACGGGAGTAGCTGCAGCATGTGGCGGTTTCTTATATGATAATAAAGTAATGCTAACAGGTGGAATTTTAGTAGGAGCTGCCGGAACCCTGCTTACAATTTTAATGTGCAAGGCAATGAACCGCAGTTTAATAAATGTGTTGGTAGGGTCTTTCGGAGGAAGCAAATCCGCTTCTGCGCCTGGTGCAAAAGATCAGGGGCATTACAAAGAAATTTCATTAAATGATGCAGCAACCATTATGAGTTATGCAAATAAAGTAATGATTGTGCCGGGTTACGGGTTAGCGGTTGCACAAGCACAGCATTCGTGTCATGAATTAGAAAAAGCTTTGAATGACAAAGGTGTTGAAGTAAAATATGCTATTCACCCGGTGGCCGGGAGAATGCCGGGGCACATGAACGTATTGCTTGCTGAAGCTGATGTTAGTTATGAAAAACTTCAGGAGATGGAGCAGGCTAATGATGAATTTAAAACGACAGATGTTGTTTTAATACTGGGTGCTAATGATGTAGTAAATCCGGCTGCAAAAAATGATAGCGCTTCTCCTATATATGGCATGCCGATTTTAGAAGTTGAATTAGCTAAGAACGTAATTGTAAACAAAAGAAGCATGAAACCGGGTTATGCCGGTATAGAAAATGATCTTTTCTTTCAGCCAAAAACATCTATGCTGTTTGGTGATGCAAAAAAGGTTTTGCAGGATCTGTTGGGAGAGATGAAGAATGTGTAAATAAAAAACCCTTCCTGTTTGGGAAGGGACCTTTATTAATTAAATTTTATTCTTATTTCTTTACTACGCTTTTTTCTACAACCTTTTTACCTTTTTTAGTCTTTACTTTGGTAGTGCCTGTTGAAGTTTTAGTTTCTGTCTTCACTTTATCATCTTTTACTTTTACAGTGGTTTTATTATCAGTTTTATTTGTAGCAGCCCATGTATCATAAGCGGCGGGCTCTAATACTTCACCAGCAAGATTAATAGTTTTGGTTTCATCTATACCTGCAAACTTTACAGTTACTGATTTATGAATTCCGCCAAGTGCAACAGCGTTAAATACAGCCTTTATGTATCCTGTTTTGCCCGGGGCAATTGGAGATTGCGTATAATCAGAAGCTGTACATCCACAACTTGGACTCGCCGTTTGTATTATTAGGGGCTCAGCGCCGGTATTTGTAACAATAAAAGTTGCAGTAGCCGGAACGTTTTGCTTTACTTTCCCAAAGTCAAAAGTTTCTGTACTAAATTTAGCTACATCATTTGCTTTCTTCTGTGCAAAAACAGCAGTCGCAAAAATAAAAGCTAATAAAGAGAATAATATTTTTTTCATTTTATCTTAGTTTAATGTTTCATATTGATTTCAAAGATACAAAAACGTCTTTAATAGGTTTAAATTATGTATAGGTTATCACATTTTTAACAATCATCGTTCATTATTAATATTTTTGCCGATATGGATACAGTTGACACAACTAAAGCTTCCCTCGAAAAATTATCTTTTGATAAATTTAGGGACGAAGTGCTGAATGATTTTCGGGTAGTTTGTGAAAGCCGTGAAGCAAGCTTATTGGGTAGAAAAGAAGTGTTAACAGGCAAAGCTAAGTTTGGAATTTTTGGTGACGGAAAAGAAGTTGCGCAGGTGGCAATGGCAAAATTTTTTAAACCAGGTGATTTTCGTTCAGGGTACTATCGGGATCAAACTTTTATGTTTGCATCAGGTCTGTCCACTGTTGAACAATTCTTTTCTCAATTATATGCAGATCCTGATGTAAAGCATGATCCCTTTAGTGCAGGCAGGCAAATGAATGCACATTTTGCTACAAAATTCGTTGATGAAAATGGTGAGTGGCTTGATCTTACAGCTAAAAAAAATGTATCAGCTGATATTGCACCAACAGCCGGACAAATGCCCCGGGCCTTAGGGCTTGCATTTGCATCTAAATTATTCAGGAATGAAAATACATTGCATCACCTTACAAACTTAAGCGATAACGGAAATGAGATATGTTTTTGCACCATTGGTGATGCTTCTACATCTGAAGGTCATTTTTGGGAGACAATGAACGCAGCGGGAGTGCTACAGGTTCCTTTGGCGGTTTTTGTTTGGGATGATGGGTATGGAATTTCTGTTCCTAAAAAGTATCAAACAATTAAAGAATCTATTTCTAAGGCATTAAAAGGTTTTCAAAAAGAAGAAAATACAAACGGTATAAAAATTTATAATTTAAAAGGGTGGGATTATGCCGGTATGTGTGAAGTGCTGGAAGGTGCGATAAAAGAAATGCGTCAAACGCATACTCCTGCATTGTTTCATGTAGAGGAAATAACACAGCCGCAGGGTCATTCTACTTCCGGTAGTCATGAGCGGTATAAGGAGCAGCAACGTTTAGAGTGGGAGAAAGACTGGGATTGTATCAGGCAAATGAAGGAATGGATATTATCTAATGTTCTTGCAGAAGAAAATGAATTAGAGCATATTGAAACTGAAGCCAAAAAATTTGTAAGAGAGAGTAAAAAAAACGCATGGGAAAAATATATTAACCCAATAAAAGACCAGGTGACGCAAACGGTAGATCTGTTAAAAAATCTGGAATTCAAAAATCCTGAAATAAAAAAAATAGCGGATGAATTATCTGCTCACAGAGAACCGCAAAGAAGAGATGTAATGAAGTCTCTGGCCACAGCAATTGAATTTAATAATGATCCTGCTATTGCAAAACACTATGATGAGCTAACTACTATTAATAAAGATCTATACAATACTCATCTCTATAACGAAGGTGCAAGATCAGCATTAAAAGTTGCCGAGATAAAACCTTCTTATAACGAGGGTGCACTAACAGTAAATGGATACGAAGTGCTCAATAAATATTTTGATGAATTGTTTGCCACCAATGAAAAAGTTATTGCTTTTGGTGAAGACCTGGGTTATATAGGAGATGTTAACCAGGGCTTTAGCGGCTTGCAGGAAAAGTATGGCGAGCAAAGGATTTTTGATACAGGAATAAGAGAACTAACTATAATGGGGCAGGGGATAGGCCTTGCTTTGCGGGGCTTACGTCCTATTGCAGAAATACAATACCTCGATTATTTGCTGTATGGTTTACAGCCTTTGAGCGATGATGTTGCAACCACTCATTTTAGAACAAAAGGCCAGCAAAGTTGTCCGTTAATTGTTCGTACAAGAGGGCATAGGCTGGAGGGCATATGGCACAGCGGCTCACCAATGGGGATGGCAATAAATGCACTGCGTGGGATGTATGTTTGTGTGCCACGTAATATGGTGCAGGCGGTTGGTATGTATAATACTTTGTTACAGGCAAACGATCCCGCAATAATTGTTGAATGCCTTAATGGGTATCGCTTAAAAGAAAAACTTCCATCTAATTTGATTGAATATACAGTGCCGTTAGGCGTGCCGGAAATTATAAAGGAGGGAACTGATATCACTATGGTTACTTACGGTTCTACTGCAAGAATTGTTCAGGAAGCAGCAGAAAGTTTAGATAAACAAAACCTGCCTACCGGACAGGCAGGTATCAGTTGTGAGATTGTTGATGTACAAACCTTATTGCCATTTGATATCAATCATAAAATTCTTGAATCCTTAAAAAAGACAAACCGGATTGTATTTATTGATGAAGATGTACCGGGAGGCGCTGCTGCCTATATGTTTAATAAAGTGATGGAAGAACAGGGGGGTTATAAATATCTGGATGTATCTCCAAGAACAATTACAGCAAAGGCTCACCGTCCTTCTTATGGAACCGATGGCGATTATTTCAGCAAACCCAATGTGGAAGATATTATTAAAGTGGCGAAAGAAATGATATCTGAATGATGTGTGAATTATTAATATGCAAATGAAACTTACGCTTTACCAAATCGATGCTTTTACAGATAAACTATTTAGTGGAAATCCTGCTGCTGTTATCCCTTTGGAAAAAGGGCTTGATGTAGAAATGATGCAGAAAATTGCTATGGAAAATAATCTTTCTGAAACCGCATTTATTGTACCTGTAAAAAATATGGAAGCTGATTTTGAGATACGTTGGTTCACTCCCACATCTGAAATAGATTTATGCGGACATGCAACATTAGCTTCTGCCTACGTATTATTTAATATTATAAAATTTAAAAAAGCAGAAATTAAGTTTAGTTGCAAAAGCGGAACATTAAAAGTTACGAATGAAAATGAAACTATATGGCTTGATTTTCCTTCCTGGAAGCCGGAAAGATTTAATGATTATCCTGTGGAATTACCGGAAGCTTTGGGTGATGTAGAAATTGTCGGCGTTTATAAACACAGGGATCTGTTGGTAGAATTAATAAATGAAGAAGCCGTAAAAAAATGCAACCCTGATTTTTCAATGATCAATAAATCAGGTTATAAAATCATAATTACTGCTCCCGGAAAAGATGTTGATTTTGTTTCAAGATTTTTTGCTCCTACAGTTGGTGTTGATGAGGATCCTGTTACGGGGTCTGCTCATTCGCAACTCATTCCTTTCTGGTCAGATAAATTGAACAAAAAAATATTATCTGCACTTCAACTATCCCGGCGTGGGGGAAAAATTTTATGTGAGCAAAATGGTGACAGGGTAAAAATGGGAGGAAGTTGTGTGTTTTACATGAAAGGAGAAATTGAAATATAATGCTGACTACTGCTGAAAAAAATTTTATAAGAGATTGGGAAATTCAGAAAGAAGGGCCCAAATGGAAATATTATCTGCAATATATTATTGCCTGGACTACTGTTATATTTCTGTCAGTTTTCTTTTTACTCAAAGTTTTAATGTCTGATAGAAGTATGGGCGGCTGGACGAGCTTTTACATTATTGCACCGCTATCTGTTGTATTGTCTGCCCTCATAACACATCTTGTGTATCAAACCAATGAAAAAAAACTTAAATCTATTTTGGATAGAGAAGCTCCTCATAAATAAGGGTATGCATTGGGATGCTTTTGCTTAGTAATTTTTAAGATTGAATTACTTTGATTGTTGTTTTGACGGAGTTTGCTAAATAGCATTTTTTATGTGCCGACTCATGCAGGTTAGTTATTTGTTCAGCAGATGGAATATTCGATCCGGAAAAAATAATTTTGGGATTTAAAATAATATCAGCCATTACCATTTGTTCGCTCTCATTTTTGCTCATTATCCCTTCGGCATTGTCTTCATAGGTTTCTATTATATAATTACTGCTTGCTGCAATAGATAAAAAAAATAACATGTGGCAACTTGAAATTGCTGCTACAAAGGCTTCTTCAGGATCCACAGCTGAAGCATCAGACATAGGAGTTGGCACAACCTGTGGTGAGGAAGATGCAGGCACTTCTGCACCACCATCAAATGCCCATGTATGTTTCAGGCTATATTTATTATCAGTAAAAGATTCTGTGACTTTCTTTTCCCAAAATATGCTTGCTGTATATCTCATAAATAATATTTATTTCATTCATTTTTTTTTCAAAACAGAAGGACTATTAAATTATAAAGAGCGCTTTCTTAAAGCGGAATATCTAAATCCATCTTCTTACTTTTTTGCAATAGGTAGTATACTCCTCTCCAAAATCTCTTCTTAAGCGTGGTTCTTCATGAAGCAATATAAATATATTGAAAGCAATAAAGATCACCAGTAAATAGATCCATAAATTAATAGATTGAAAGTAGATGGCTTCCCCGATTAAGATCAACATTACTCCCACGTACATTGGGTTACGGGAATATTTGTAAAGCCCGGTTATAACCAATTGCTTCGTCGGGTCGGCGGGTGAAAGTGTTCCCCGGCCTTTAATTGCAAAATTAAGGATGCAATGCAGCATCACGATCAAACCAATAATAAATACAATTACACCTGCATATTGATACAACCCAAAATGGTTAGTAAATAAATTTTTCGCTTTAGTGCCTAATATCCAAAAGGGTATTAAGCCTGCCACTAAACCAGGCTGTACAATGGTAAAAAATAAATTTCGCAGAAGTAAGGATAACATTACTAAAGTTATTTTGTTGTTGTCAAGGAGAGTAAATATTTTGCAAATTGAATAAAAGTGCCCAGTTAAACTTAAGCAGTCTGTTTATTTTGGCAATAACTTGTTACCTGCTTACCTTCTGTCCACCATGTCATTGTGGGATGGCTCATAATTGTATCTCCTTTAGTTTTGTCTTCAATGCTTCCACTGTCACTAATGCTTCTTCAAGTTCTGCTTTGTAAATTGGAGCAACTGATGTATGTGCACCTAAATTCAAAGAACGTTCAACGAAATGGTCGGCTTTCTTTATTAGTTCAACAACTTTGATATTCTCTTTGTGATGCTTGATAACTACTTTAGAAACCGCTGCACGAATTTTCTTAAGTTTTGATTTCTCTTGTGGTGTAATGCCAGCTATTGCGTCGATGTCGGCATTGGTTGCAACCGGAAACTTCTTTAAAATTTCGTGGGGTAATTCAAAACTGCCGATAATTTCCTGAATTGCTTGTTGTGTTTCTCTTTGTAAAATGTTTATAGCTGTTCCGATTTGTTTGCTTAATGGATGAAACTTCCCTTCCTCATAATGCTTCATCTTAACCAGATATTCTTTTATCGAACCCTCGACTGCTTTTCTCAATGTCAAAGCACAAGAATCAAAGTCATTGTCTTTCATAAATTGTTTTGCCTTGTCAATATCCTCTTTGTCATTCTCCGATTGAATTTTATTGTCAACGGGTTCTTTGAAAACAACATAGTTCCAGGCTGTATCGTTGCCTTCTGTCCAGCGTTTTATTTCATTATAGAAACCTCTTTCGTGCGTAAAGAAGAACAGTTGATAATCTTTTTCGTAGAGTTTAAAAATCATTTTCAACACATCCACACGATTGCTCATATCCAGACTAATAAGCAAATCATCCAAAGCGAGAATCTTTATTTCAGGTTTTTTTGGACGCTTTTCTAATATGGTGAAACGAATGGATAATGCAATGGCTGTTAGTTTAGCTTCATTCAGGAATGATTGTGGCCTGTCAATATTTTTAGCCCTTGCAGGTGGCTTCAATTGCTGAATAGACAATTTTATGAATGGAGGAAGTATTTCATAATTTGAAGTGGTTGCTATTTTACGGAAATCATAACCTTTCTTAACTTTAATAACAATCTTTAAGTTTTTAAATTGGAAATGAGTATGTAAAAAGTCTGTGGCGTTTCTATCAATGTAATTTATGAGTTTTTCGAGTTCTGCATTAAGGGCTGTAATTTCCGCTTTCCAAGTATCAAATTGTTTCTTTCCTTTTAACCCATTCTCTCCTCTGGCTTTCAGGTCTTTTATGATTTCATCAAACAGTATTTTACTGCCTGTTTCTCTTTGCACAAAAGGAAAAATATCCCTTTCGAAAACCTGATGAAGGTCTATTTCTTTTGAATTGCGGAAATTGTAAAAATTAATGAGTAGGCGATGGCTGATAAATTCGCTGGCTAAATTCATTTCGCTTAATACTGGTCTTTGCCTGGGGTCTGCTGGCGAAAGTCCTTTATTGTTAAGGGTATAAATTTTCTTTTTGTTATCTGTAAGAACTAGTTTAATATAAGATGCTTTGTTCCAGGGTTCGTGAACATTTAATAGATTTTCATCTTTAAAACGGTCAAAATAATTTTTAATTTTTGCAGGTGCTTTAGTATCGCATTGCAAAATGGTGTAAAGTGCAAAATACAAGGATGATTTACCGCTACCATTGGGGCCATACACCAACAGGTGTTTGCCTTTCAGGTTAAATGTTTTTTCATTCCTAAAAGCTTTAAAATTTTGTATGGTTATTTTTTCAATGCCTTTCATTTTAACTTACACTTGCTTCTATTACCCCGATAGTATCAGGGCAACGGGTAGTCATTAATAATAACCGGTTGCGGACTTCATTCTTTGGCTCCTGCCATTTCTCATACAATTTGTTAATGGCTTTATCGGAGCTTAGTTTTTTTACGGCTTCCAAATCTTTTTCTACTAAAACCAAAATGTCTACTCCGGCTTTTTTCATTTCTTCTCCAAAGTAGAGTTCGTAAACGCAGCCATTTAATATCTTTTCAAATTCCTCAATCTTTCCTGATTCATTTTCTTCTTTTTCATAAAGGAATAAAATATAATCTACTATTGAAATGAATAATATTCTAGAAATTTCATTTCCTTCAACAATAGGCATTTCACTTATAGTTTCATGTTTCAATGTATAAGCCCCGCCAGCTGTCATTATACCAATAAAACTGAAATAGAATTGTGATAGTTTACTATTGAGAAGTGACAATAAATACTTTAAATCAATGTTGCTTGCTGTTAATATATATCCATTACTAGGTAAATAATGTTTTTTATCATCATAAGCAAAAGCCCATTTATCAGCAGTCAGCCCCCAAACAATTTTATCTCTATCAAATTCTTTGTAATAAGATGCTGCACATCGTTGCAAAGCATACCATTCATATCTTATCCCAGTTTCATCCTTATTCCGTTTTGATAAATCAGGTTTGTGTGATTTTAGATGTTCATATAGTTCGGGATAATTTTCTCTCAAAGCCTTTTCCGCTTTAGCTGAATTGCCGGTTATTTCAGGATTTTCATGAAGGGGAAAGTGCCAAGGAATAAAAAGAAGATACTCACCATTATTTTTAATTTCCCACTTCTTGATATTTCGCCCTTGTATTAATGGCTTAATAACTGATTTATTTATTTTATTTGCTTTAATTAATTCTCTTTTTATTTCATCATTAATTATAAATGCTGGGTTGTAACCTGTTGTAACACCCCTATAGAAATTAACACCTCTAATATTAGACAACAACTTTCCACTAGATTCAATCTTCTTTTTAATATCAAGATTACCCATGCTTTGCAATTGCCAAATCTCCTTTCCAAGTGTCTTTTGTTCTATAAGTAGGTTATGGCATGAAATGAATTCATTTAAATTACCAAAGCTTGTAAGTTCATCTGTGGCGAATGAAACCAAAACATTATTCTTTGATTTAGCTTCTGATGTTATAACAATACAACTTGAAACTAACGCTTCAAATACGTGAACCTCTGTAAAATCAATAATTTGTTCAACTTTTCTTTTTACCAAAAACTCCCTTAGCTTTTCACCATAACTTGTTTTAATAAACTTGTTTGAAGTGATATAACTAAGCACTCCGTTTTCTGCCAATAGTTTTATTCCTTTCTCATAGAAGTAAACATAAATATCTGCTGTACCTGAATAAGTTTCATATTGCTCTTTTAAAACACTGCTTATTGATTTTAATTTTTTGTGCTCAATGTATGGTGGGTTTCCAATAACAATATCAAATCCCACCTTCAAACTAAACATCCATTCCTTGAAAAAGAAATCGGCAGCTTTATTTTGATCATAAGGATTCCAATATGCGATACGTTTAGCATTTGTAGGAGAGAATAATCCTGCTTGTTCTAATAATTTAGCTAATTCACCTCTTAAAATTTCATCTTTAGCTCTATACTTATCTTTTGTTTCCGGAGTCCGTGCTCTAAAGTGCCTTTCCCTTACATCATGTATTTCTGCTTCTTTCTCTTCAATCTGTTTTTCAAGGTTTGGGTCTATCAGAGTTAATTGTACTCTATTTTCCAAACCTACCAATGTATCAGCAGCAACAAATTTTGTTTCTAAGTTTGGTAAGGGTCTGATACCTCTGTTTGGTTCGGTATTGTTTTCGGTTTTTTGGTCAACAATCAAGGCAATGAAGAAACGTAGTTTAGAAATCTGAATGGCCACGGGTTGTTTATCAACTCCGTAAATACAGTTTTCAATTAAATACAGTTTACGGGCAAAGTCTAATTCGTGATTGTTTTGGTCGAATGCTTTTTCAATATCTTTTATACGCAGATCTATTTCCTGAATGGCAGCATCTCGGTTTTTATCATCTTCCATCCTTTCTGCCAAAGCCTTGTCTCGTTTGGCTTTATCAGATTGTTTTTGTTTCCACTTTTTATTGTTGGGGTCAAGCTTCCCTAATATAAAAACCAGCTTATGCAAAATACCCATTGGGAAAGCACCAGAACCGCAAGCAGGGTCAAGAATTTTGCAGGTGTCAATGGCATCAATCAATTGGTTTTTTTCTGCATCAATAAATTGTGGTTCTTCGACTGTGTATGAAAACAGATGGTGCAATTTTTCATTCAGTGCGTTCTGTTGCTTCTCATCATCTTCCTTAACAATGCTGTTGCATAAATAGGTGATGAGGCTTTCATCTACCATATAATTCACAATTTCCCGAGGCGTATAAAACGAACCAGTGAGTTTGCGAGCTGTGGTTTCAGTTTCTTCGTTGTAGCTTGCCAATAGGTTTTCAAAAACTTTACCCAGCAATTCAGGGTCAAGTGCAACCTCTTCTTCTACCGGAGTATTTTCTTCAATGGTAAATTTGTATCGGCTCAAAATATCAATCAACCCTCTTACCTCGTATTTCTTTCCCTTGGTATGAAAGGTATTGTTCAGGTCAATGTTTTGGGGAGCATCGCTAAAAAACAAATAATCGGGAACGGTAACAATGGGTTCGTTCTTTACCTGTTGTGTAAAGCCATCTATATAAATGTCTTTGTTTTTACTACGTTTATCCAAACATTCAAACAGACCTCCATTTAAAAAAGGAATGTTGTCCATCCATTTCGCAAACTTAGCCTGGTCTTTAATCAATTTGCTATAACGGAAATAATGCGGTACGCCGGTGTTGCGGTTTACAAAAGTCCGGCTAATCTTATTCTTGTCTTTTACATCCTTGTTCATTTCAGTATTCAACGTAGCAAAGAACAGGTTTTGTAAAATGGCTTTGTAATAAGTGCTGCCTGTTTTGTCTTTGTAATCGAGTATTTTATCCAGTTCCCGTTTGTTAAAAAGTTCATCAGGAATTAGATTTTTCTCTTTCAAAAACCAAACAAAAATTAAACGGGTAATTAAGCGAATAACGTTTACCGGATTTCGGGTTTTATCATCGTTCAATTCATCAGATGGAAATTCTACTTCCTGCAATGCCCAGAAATACCAATATGCCAACTCTTTGTAAAACTTCTTATTAAGTTCGGAAATATTAAGTGTTGATTTCCAAGCTTCGTGCAGTTTTACAAAACTGTGAAATTCAAACTTTTTGTAAAGCTCATTCAGGCTAAGATCTTTAAGTATTTCCTTATGTGCCCGTTGCGGATTTGCAATGTCAATATCTTTTATTAGAGTAACCTTTTCTAATACATCTTTGCTTGTGTCTTTTTTATGCAATCTGCGATCAATAATGGATAAGGTGATTTTTGTACCATAGTGAAACAGAATAATCACCGGCATTTTAAAAGGCACATTCAGTTCACGGGTAATTTTTACCAAATCACTACGTTTATAGCTTTCTTCTTTGAGTTGAATGGTAAAAAACAGAAAACTTTGAAATTCATTTCTGTCCACTTCCCTTGTGTCAAACAACGATTGCACACGGGTAATTTCTGAATCGGCCACCTGAAAGATAAATTCAATATGCTGCCAGTGACTTTCAAGAGCTTTCTCTTTGTTGATTGTATTTTTAGGAATACTAAAACTATCAACCAAGCCATCAAAGTTATTGGGGCTTATGCGTTCGGTTTTGTTACTTTGGTAATCCAGTGCTTTGAATAAAGCTATACTGCTTTCATACAGCTTTTTACTGTTGAAAGCCTGAATAGCTTCTTCTATCTGTTTGAGTTTATCGTAATCTTTATCTGTCATTGTTATTTTAACTTATATAGGCTTCTGTTCCCCACCAAAGATTTCATTTGGGTAATGGCAATTTGATTCAATTGTAGCAATCGTTCACTTTGTTGTAATCCTTGATGAATTAATACTGCATTGATACTTTCCATATTTGAAAGAACCACCAATTGTTCAATGGTGGCAGCATCTCTGATATTGCCTTCAGCTTTGGGATTAGCATCTCGCCAATGCTTAGCAGTAATACCAAACAAAGCCATGTTTAATAAATCGGCTTCATCGGCATACACAAAATTTATTTTGTCTTTAGATAGTGATGTTGGAATTAAATTTTCTTTGATGGCATCTGTATGAATGTGGTAATTTATTTTGGCTAAAGTGCGTTGAAGATTCCATTCTAATTTTAATCGGTCGTTCTCATCAGTTTTGAGACGCTGAAATTCTTTTACCAGGTAAATCTTAAATTCTGCACTAATCCACATTCCAAATTCAAAAGCTATGTCGGGATGGGCATAGGTTCCACCATACCTGCCGGCTGTAGCTTTTAAGCCAATGGAGTTGGTTTTTTCCTGCCATTCTTTAACGCTTATCTTATAATTGTTCAAACCCGCCTTACTTTTAATTATGGCGAATTCGCCATAATTAAAATCGGGATTATATACGCTTTCCCAAATACCAAGAAACTCAACCGTGTTCCTGTTTCTTAACCAATCGGAAATAAAAAAATCACCGTCCTTAGCTTTTAGCATATCAGTTAAAGAAATGTAGTCAATAGCATTTTGCCTTAATACTGTAATCTCTGTTCCTCTAACAGTTATTGTTTTATTTTTTGCCATATTATTTCATAATCAACCAAGAAATCAATTCAAATTTATTTGCACTATCCACTTGCTTTTCCTGTGGCACAATGGTAGCGTTTCTGCTACCTGTTAACATTCCCAAGTTCTTCTTTTTAAATGTGCCTGTAATGGCCTTGATGGATTCGTGCAACAAGGCAGTGTATTGGCTTATATCTAAACCATTGTTGGTCTCTTCATTAAACAAATCGCATAATTGCTGTATTGGTTCATTTTTTCCGGTGCATAGCAAACGGTAAATATCCAATATCTGCTTGGGATGTGTAAAGTTGTAGCGAACCGTTCCGTCATTACGAATATACACCATGAAGTATGGTTGTAAAGGATTTACCTTTTCGTTTCCAGCACTGTCACCCAGTTGTCGTAAACAGAAAATCACACCGGGTTTCACAACTTCCGAAGCATCAGGATTGAACAGAGTGGAATCTAATTTATGTGGAACTAAGGCATAAATTCCTAAAGGAGCTTCTTCTAATTCTTTGCGGTTTGCTTCGATGAAGTTGAGCAAGTCCATACGGAAATCATCTAATGAGAAGTTGCTCAACGAAACGCCACCTTCATTCAATTCGTCCATGTCCAACACTTCTTCCTGTAAACGCAAGAGTTGTTTATTTCTGAATTTCAAATCATCTTCTACTAACTCCTGAATCTGTTCTTTGTTTAACAGGTTATCTTCATTGGTTCCGCTAATGTCTACCAATGCCATTCGAGCCTCAACTCTTGATTTAAGTTTGATGTAATTGTCTAAATCTTTAGTAGGCCAGAAATTTACCAAATGCACTTTGTTATTGATAGAACCAATACGGTCGATACGACCAAAACGCTGAATGATACGAACGGGATTCCAGTGAATATCATAATTCACTAAGTAATCGCAATCTTGTAAGTTTTGTCCTTCGCTTATACAATCTGTTGCAATCAAAATATCAATTTCACCATCTTCATCTTTTGGCATATTCATCATGGCATTTCTCCTTTTGCTAATGGGCGAGAAGTTACTCAAGATGTGATTGTATTCCGTATTTTCTGAAAAGCCTTTTGGCTTGAAAGTAGATTTGTTCTCGTTACCACCCGTTACCAAAGCAATGTTTGCTCTAAGTTCCTCCTTAGCCCATTTTTCCAAATGCTCATAAAGGTATTTAGCAGTATCGGCAAAGGCAGTAAACACTAAAACCTTTTTATTCTCATTTCCGGTTTTTGTTATGGTTGGATTTTGAACTTTCTTTTTAATGAGTGATTTTAACTCTTTAAGTTTTGCATCCCGTTTATCATCCACATCTTTTGCTCTTAAAAGCAATTCATACAATTGGTCTTTGTCCTCTTGCATAGCGGCTTTCCACTCATCAAGTTTTAAGTGATTCATTTTAAAAGTAAGTTTTTCCCCTACTTCCAATGCTTCTCTAAAATCATCATCTTCAATTGCATCAATGTCTATGTCTTCAATTTCTATATCAGGATTTTCATCTTTATATTTTTGAAATCGGTCTATTCTGTTTTCTAAGTTTTCAATACGATTAATGGTTCGTTGCAAGGTTTCACGAAAGGAATAAATGGAGCTTTCCAATCGCTTCATAAAATTCACTTTCATCATTCCAATCAAGTAACTTTCACGTTGCTCCTGTGAAAACATTTTAACAGCCGCAGGACCTGATTTTTTCAAAACCTTTTCTTCATACAAGGCTTTGAATTCTGGCAGCACAAAAGAACTTGGCGTAAAGTGAACCAGTTTGTATTTGCTTATTTTCTCGTTCAGTTTATCGTATGAAAGAAATTTATGTTCAGTATCAATTTCAGGATAGATGGAATGAACAGGTTCATGTTCAGGAAAGCCACCGATACGCTGCATTTCATTTGCATAATATTTTGTGATGTGTTTTCTTGAACGGGCAATGGTTAAGGCATCCAATAATTTGAAAAAAGCAGAATCTAAATCATTCAATAAATCTCTTGTAGTCTTTTCTTCCTTGATTCTTGCTTTTGCCCAATTGGTAAAACGGGTTTGTGATTGCTTTAATAATTCAGTTATGCTTTCAATTCCCAACTTGCCTTCGTCTTCACCTGAAAAAGCTTGGTCATTTTCTGCCGTGATATACATTAGCTGATTACGCAAGTCTTTCAACTCATTATTTACAGGAGTTGCACTCAATAAAAGCACTTTTGTTATTTTGCCACCGAGAATGATGTCTTGCATCAATCTTTCATAACGGCTTTTGCGAATGGTATTTCCTTCTTCGTCTTTTTTTCCTTTTTTGTTATTTCTAAAATTGTGGCTCTCGTCAATTACCACTAAGTCATAAGCACCCCAATTGAAATTGGACAAATCTATATTGTCTGCCTCAGTATATCCTTTCTCACGACTTAGGTCGGTGTGATACATAACCGTGTATGAAAAACGGTCTTGTTGAAAAGGATTTAAAGTGTGATTTTTATGTGCCTGATAAATTGTCCAGTTATCTTTTAATTTTTTGGGTGTCAAAACAAGAATGCGATAATTAAGCATTTCAAAATACTTGATTACAGCTAAGGCTTCATAAGTTTTACCTAAACCCACACTGTCGGCAATGATGCAGCCGTTGAATTTTAAAATCTTATTTATTGCACCTCTAACTCCGTGTTGTTGAAAGGTGAAAAGAGTCTTCCATATTTCAGAATCATATAAATTAGCTTTCAAGTCTGAGAGACCAGAAGCGTCTGTTTCGTTAAGATATTGCTCAAAAATGTGAAACAATGTTTTATAATAAACAAACTCTGGGCTGTTATCTCGATGGAGTAGTTCGATGTATTTCAGAACCTGGTCTTTTACATCTTCCACTTCCACTTCTTCCATTTTATTGTTCCAGAGTTTGTCGAACCACTCCTTCAGATCAGATAAATCTCTACGGTCGTTTACGACAAGGTTCAGTTCAATATTTGGTCTTGTGCCTAACCCAAGTCCGTTAACCGTGAAATTGGAGCTTCCGGTTAGGGCATCTTCAACTCCATTAGGTTTTTCTATATGGTAAAGTTTGCCGTGTAAAAAGTCAGGACGAACCATTGACTTAATTTCAACCTTTTCTCTTATCCAGTTTCCACATTGCTTAGCCAATACTTTTTGTTGTAATCTGGTTTCAACCGGTATTACAAGTTTGTCGTCCTCTATTTGATAGTTTTTGGCATCTGTTGAGGAAGAAACATTCTTAATAAATCGAGGCTCACCAAAAAGTAGTCGGAGTGAGTTTGCATTGTCAAGTTGCGGTTTGAGTTTTTCATAAGCATAAATAGTAAAGTATGCTGTTACAAATGATAAATTGGAATTATCTTCAATGTGGTCAACTAGAAATTCACCAACACTTCCATTGGAAAAGTTGTCACGAATACTGCTTGTATTTTTCTTAGTTGATGCTTCTTTCATTTCTCCTCTAAAGTAGTTAATAATGTCTGCCTTTTGTCTGTGGTGTGAGGGAGAATTGGCTCTTTTGCAAGCTTCGGTTTGTGCCGTTGGCTTGTGTGGCTTGCAAATGTGCCAATTGTGTGTCCCAAGAATTTTAAAATATTTTGTGGGGTTGGCAAAAAAAAATTAACACGAAGCGTTTAGGCTGTCGTGTCGACAAATTGGCTGTTCCTTGGTTGATCTTCCTCACTTTAAATTATAATAAACCTTTTGCACGTCTTCGTCCTGCTCTAAATTATCCACCAGTTTTAAAACTTCGGTAGCCTGTTCTTCATTTAACTCAACTGTATTAGTGGGTATACGGGTTAGCTCCGCAGTAATTACCTCTATCTTTTTTTCTTCAAGTGCTTTACTCATGTTCCCAAATTCATTATAGGCCGTGCGGATAACAATATTGCCATCAGCATCTTCACCAATTTCTTCCAGGCCATAATCTATCAATTCCAGTTCAAGTTCTTCAATATTTAAATTCGTTTTCTTTATTTTAAATTCTCCCATGCGGGTAAAGGTAAAAGCCACGCTGCCTGTGGTTCCCAAACTTCCGTGCCCTTTATTAAAATGCATGCGAACATTGGCAACCGTTCTTGTAGCATTATCTGTCGCTGTTTCTACCAGCAACGCCACACCATGTGGTGCATAGCCTTCGTAAAGCATTTCATGGTAATCGGTTTTATCTTTCCCCATTGCCCGTTTTATAGCTGCTTCTACACGGTCTTTCGGCATATTAACCGCCTTGGCATTTATCATACAGCGGCGCAAAGCAGAATTATTGTCAGGGTCTGGCCCGGCAATTTTTACTGCCATGTCTATCTCTTTACCAATACGGGTAAATTGTTTTGCCATTTTATCCCACCGGGCAAACATGGTTGATTTACGGACTTCAAAAATTCTTCCCATATATTAAAAGGTTAATCGGTTAATTGGTTAAAAAGTTATAGGTATACCAGGATTTATAAAGTCTGGCAAATCTAAATTCTAAATTCTAAATTCTAAAATCTATTACTCATACATTTGCTTCATGCCAAAAAAATTCAGCTATCAGCAATTATTTACATTCTCTAAAAATATTTTTTTAAAGATGGGTTGCAGTAACATAGAGGCTGAAACTGCCGCCAGATCTTTACTCATAGCAGATCTACGTGGAGTGGATAGTCATGGTGTTGCCCGGCTCAGCGGATATGTGCGGTTGTGGGAAGTGAAAAGAGTTAATGCAAGCCCTGCAATAAAAATTATTCATGAAACCCCTTCCACTGCAACGATTGATGGTGATGCAGGCTTAGGATTGGTGGTGGCGCCATATGCAATGAGCGTGGCAATTGAAAAAGCAAAACAGGCGGGTACAGGATGGGTAAGCGTAAAGAACAGCAACCATTTTGGTATTGCAGGCTCACATGCAATGATGGCTTTGCAAAATGATATGATAGGTATTGCCATGACGAATGCATCGGCTTTGGTTGCTCCCACTTTTTCTGTTGAAAAAATGTTGGGTACAAACCCAATTGCTGTAGCCATACCAGCAGGTGAGGAACCGCCTTTTGTTGCTGACTTTGCCACAACAACAGCCGCCAACGGCAAACTTGAAATTTTGCAAAGAAAAAATGCACCAATGCCCATCGGTTGGGCGCAAACAAAAGATGGAGAATCCTCAACCAACGCACATGCATTAAAAGAAGGCGGCGCATTATTGCCTTTGGGAGGCGACAGGGAACATGGCAGCCATAAGGGTTATGCCTTAGGTTCAATTGTAGATATTTTTTCTGCTGTTTTAAGTGGAGCTAATTATGGTCCGTGGGTACCGCCATTTCCGGCTTATATTGCTATGCCCGAAAATATGCCGGGAGAAGGTATTGGCCATTTTTTTGGGGCAATGAGGATTGATGCTTTTCGTTCGGCTTCAGAATTTAAATTGCACATGGATAAATGGATACAAAGATTCAGGTCGGCAAAAACTATAAAAGGAGAGAAGCAGGTTTTAATACCGGGTGATATTGAAAGAGAGATGGAAGATGTGAGAATGAAAGAAGGAATTCCTTTATTACAGCAGGTAATTGATGATCTGAAAAGTTTAGCTAGTAAGTTTGAAATTTCTTTTTAATTTTTATCAAAGCAGCATTTTTATGATAATAAGGCTCTGTTAAAAAAATGGTTATGAGAATACTTACATGTTTTCTTTTAATGTCATTATTTTCTTCCTGCTGGAAATGGAAGATTGATCCCCCCGACCCTGTACCTGCACCAGGCATTCTTGTAAAGAATGTGTGGGGTAATAAGCCGATTTACGGCGTTGACTCTACGGCAAAAAAGATCACCTACACAAGCCAGCCTCAACCTGTTGTAGTACCAGGAAATATTTATGCAAAAGGAAATTATATTTTTCAGGCTGAAATTGGCAAAGGCCTGCACGTTATTAATAATACTATTCCTTCTGCAGCACATAGAATTGGCTTTATAACTATTAACGGATGTTCTCAGATATCAATTAAAGGAAATAACCTTTACAGCAATAATTATGAAGACCTTGTAGTAATTGATATTTCGGATGCAAGTAATGTAAGAGAAATTGGCAGGGTAAGAGGTGCTTTTCCTGAAGGAAGAAGAAACTATTTCTACGTTCAACCGCTGGATTCAGGCTATTATGAATGTCCAAAATATTATGACAGCCTTGTAATCGGGTGGCGTAAAGATTCAGTCAAAGCATTGTGTTATAAACGATAAATAAACAATCAGGATTTATCTATGAAATTTTCATTCAAATATTTTTTATCAACTATAATAATTGTATTTAGTTTTTCCTGCACTAAGGAGGCTCTAAATTCAGCAACTGAAAATTCAGCGGGCTCAGCTGATGTGGGTAAAGGCGGATCATTGGCACGCTTTACCATCGTTGGCAACTATTTATATGCTGTGGATAATCGTTATTTATATTCTTATAATATTGCTGACCCTAAAAACCCGGTAAAAACAAATACCACTGCTATAAATTTTGATCTTGAAACAATTTATTCATTTAAAAACAGGTTATTCATTGGTTCCAGGGTTGGCTTATATATTTATTCCATAGATACACCTTCGGCTCCTTCAAAACTGGGAGAAGCAAGGCATTTACGAAGCTGCGACCCTGTTGTAGCAACTGATTCAGTAGCTTATGCAACGCTTAAAGGAACAGCGTGTGGTCCTGCAGAAGACGGTTTATACGTGTATGATATTAAAAATATTTTTCAACCTCTGCTTAATACTCTAATCAAAATAAAAACACCCGAAGGGCTGGGTTTACAGGATACCACTTTGTATGTTTGTTGTAACACTAACGGATTACGGATTTATAATGTAACTAATCCATATAAGCCAGTTGAGCGAAAAGTATTAACTGATGCTAATTACAAAGATGTGATCACCTATGGTAATTTATTGATCTGCTATGTAACTACAGGTATTTTACTCTATGATATTTCTGATCCTATTAATCCTGTTTCTCTTAAGCTAATTGCAAATTGATTTTTTTAATTCTTAGCTATTGCAATACTTTTGCCTTCTTAATAATTTAAAATAAAATCTCCGCCGGAGGCGGATTGGCAATGAAAGTAATGAAGTTTGGAGGCACCAGTGTTGGCAAGCCTGAAAGAATGTTTGAGATAGCGAAGCTGATAACCGCTAGCGATGAAACCAAGATAGTTGTATTGAGCGCATTAAGCGGCACAACAAATTCTTTAACTGAAATAAGCAATTGTTTATCAAAAGGTGAAAGGGCTGCGGCAAAACAACATATTGATGCCTTAGAGCAGCATTACCAGAATTTTATAATTCAATTAGTAAAAACAGAAGCAGCATACAATAAAGCAAAAAGTGTTTTATCAGAACACTTTGAATTTCTTAATATTATACTTAAAATTTCTTACAGTGAGGCGCTGAACAAAGATATTCTTGCGCAGGGAGAATTATTAAGCACTAAGCTATTTGGAATTTATCTTGAAGAACAAAAGATAGATCATGTGTGGCTTCCTGCTTTGGATTTTATGACGATTGACATGGCCGATGAGCCACAGATAGGCAGCATAAAAGTTAAGCTGACCCAACTACTTAACCAGTATAAAGAAACAAAACTTTTTATTACGCAGGGTTACATTTGCCGCAATGCAAAGGGGGAAGTGGATAATTTAAAAAGAGGCGGGAGCGATTATTCAGCTTCGCTAATAGCGGCAGCAACAAGCGCCTCGGTGTGTGAAATTTGGAGCGATATCGACGGAATGCATAACAGTGATCCCAGGATTGTACAAAACACTAAGCCCATTGAGCAATTAAGTTTTGAAGAAGCTGCAGAGCTTGCCTATTTCGGAGCAAAAATTTTACATCCTGCTAGTATATGGCCGGCGCAGTATTTTAATATCCCGGTTAAATTATTAAACACCTTACAGCCCTCTGCCGCAGGCACAAGCATTAAAAGCGAGGCGGGCAGTGTTGGCGTAAAAGCAGTGGCAGCAAAGGATTACATTACTGCC
>DASYOS010000165.1:0-2707 GCA_036007525.1 Chitinophagaceae bacterium
AAGTAAGCCCTTTAAGTCATCAATGCTTTTAACTCTTCTGCGTTTACCAGCCTTTATTGCAGCGTCTGTCCAAACATAAATATGTGCATCCCACATTGGGCTGTAATTATTATTGTTGCGTTTGTTGTTATCGGGATCAAGAGGAAATACGTTGATAGGGTCAAATGCATTGCCATCAAGTATTGTTGAATTTAATCCCTGCCTTTCAGGATTATTAGCGCCTGTTTCTCCATTGGCCGTTGGCGCAAAACCTAACAAAGCTGATTTATCATTTGGCATGCTCTTGCCAAACATAGGCAGGTTAGCTAATCGTGGTGTAAATGTACCTCGCTCAATAGTAGCTGCACCCATATCAGATGATTCTGTTACAAGGTGATAATAATATTGTTCCCCACCTTCAAATCCATCAAGTATTTCGAATACAACTGTACCTTTAGTATAATCAATACTTATTAAATGGTCGTGCTTGCCGGTGCCGTTTGCAACAATTGAGGCACTCATCACTGAACCACTTGGCAAAACGATAAGAGGAGAATATTCCGCATCACCCACAGAACCGGGTACTGCTTTTGCCGGGGGAAATGTATTGGGAAATGGTCCGGGTACCAGTAACCGTACTGGACTAAAATCAACATCTCCCTTAAATTTGATCATTCCATTTTCCATAGAAACCTGCTGACTTCCGGCTGTACCACGACCATTCGCGAGCTTCGGAGCATAATTTAATCCCATCATCTTAGCCACATCATAATCAGCTGCTTCGGTAATAATGTAATATGTTGGATTTCCACTAGGCCCAATACCTTTATAAACAGGCAGAGTAACCCACTTCTTTGTAAAATCAATAGCTACAACACTCGGCAAAAAAACATTTTGACTCGCAGTGAATCTATTTTTATTAACTAGCTTCTTCATAAAATCCCCTTGGCTCATATTCATTTGCCGGGCAGTAGAGGCTAAAATTGAAGAAGCCTCTTTCGTTGCTTCGCTGTTGCCATCCTCATTCCTCATGGTAGAATTATCTTGCATTGAAGTTTTACTGCCCGAACCACATGAGAGAATGGTTGCCGATAAAAGCGTTATTATCATTGCTATAAAAATTATTGACAATAACCCGGGAGAATTAATACTTTTTTTCATTGTTAAATAGTTTAATTGTTACTTTTTAATTAATGCTGCGGGAACAAATAGCAGTCCAGTATGCCAAATAGATATCACAGATGTATAACATTTTAATTCTTTAAATAGTACCGGTAAATAAATGCGCCGAGAAAATTTTATAAAATATTCCCTTTTTTCGTGAAGGCTGTGTATTGAATTACTAATTTGTCACAGAATTATATTATTAGTATACATTAAAAACACAAGTCTTTTTTGAAAGAATTTTAAAAATATAGCGAGGATATTAATCCCCATACGGTTGATGTGGGGAAGAGAAAGAGATCAGTAATTAATTTTTTTGATTATATATCTCAATACCAAATGAAAATTTATTACTGTTGTTAACTGGGCTGATGGCCACTAAAGAAGAGTTATGAAGGCTAAGTATTTTTTTTGCGATCGCCAATCCGAGGCCTGTTCCTGGTTTATCTATGCGTTGCCCGTAATTATTTTGGTTGCTGTTTATCCATTGCAATAAGTCATCTGGTAATGACGGACCATCATTCTCGATTTTGAAAATAAGCAGGTTGTTTTTAACTTCTAATGCTACACCGATCTCTCCATTAGCCGGGGTACTGCTGATAGCATTTTCTACCAGGTTTTGAATTACTCTTTCCATAAGCCTGATATCAGCATTTATCCAAACGTGATACTGACATTGAGTGCATTTTAATTTTACCCTTTTTTCTGAAGCGAATAATTGAAAAGTATTTACCGTTTCCTGAACGATTTCTGAAAGAACAAATGGTTCTTTTTGAAGCTTATACTCTCCGGCTTCCATTTTAGAAATCTCGAATAAATGCTCAACCATATGTTGTACCTGTAATACTTTTTTAAGTATCATTTGCATATAATTATCCTGCTCATTATTTGTTAGCTCACCTTTTTCCTTTTTAATCTGCAGCGTTTCTGCATAGCCTCTCGCAATGGTTAGTGGTGTTCTTAAATCATGGGTAATATTTGTAATAAATTCTTTTCTTTCCTTCTCAGAAATTGAAAGCTTATTTGCGTTATAGATCAGCATATCAGCCATTTTATTAAAAGCTCTTGAAACCGGAGCCAGTTCATCATTATCTTTTATTTTAAACCTTGCATTAAGATCTCCATTTTCAAAACTCTCCAGCACATTGATCATCCTGCCAAAACTTTTTTCTATTTTTTTTATGTAGAGCAAACTGAGGATAATTGATAATAAAATAATAAAACAAAAAGCCTTTATCGCTAGGCCGCTCAGGTGGCTTCCGAAAAGCATATCGCCAACTGCTCTGTATTCATTACTACCCAGAATAACATAGATATACCCAAGTTTTTTTGTTTTATTGGTAACTGCTGCAGCAGAAAATATTTTTGGATATGATGGATCTCTCGGGTCAGGCGCTTTTATATATTCCTGCCCTTTAGCAGTAATGTATTCATCAATATTTTTTAAAGATACCTGCCAGAGCTTTACTTCTTTCTTTGATCCATAAAAGTCCAGCACTTTACCAGTGGTATCTAAAAAATATACTTCGGCGCTGGGGCTTATTATCATTACATTCTTAAACAC
>DASYOS010000166.1:0-4509 GCA_036007525.1 Chitinophagaceae bacterium
AGAAACTTGCTTTTCCTTACCATATTTTACAATGGCAGCAGCCAATGGATGTTCGCTATATTTATTTAAAGAAGAGATTTTTTGCAGCACATCTGCTTCATTAAATCCTTGTTCAACAACTATTTTTTCAACAGATGGTTTTCCTTCAGTTAATGTTCCGGTTTTATCAACTATCAGCGTATCAATCTTATTCATCTTTTCAAGCGCTTCTGCATTTTTTATCAGCACACCATTTTGTGCACCCTTGCCAACCCCCACCATTACTGACATTGGCGTGGCTAAACCCAATGCACACGGACAGGCAATGATCAGCACAGCAATGGCATTTACAAAAGCATAAACATATTTTGGATCGGGACCAACCATGACCCAGGCGAAGAAAGTGAGCACAGAAACAACTACAACAATCGGTACAAAATATTTTGAAATTTTATCTGTTAGTTTTTGAATGGGCGCTCTGGAACGGCTGGCATCATTCACCATTTGTATTATTTGAGAGAGCAATGTTTCGCTGCCAACTTTTTCTGCTTCCATCACAAACGAACGGGTGGTATTGATGGTACCGGAAGTAACTTTATCATCTGCACTTTTATCAGCAGGAATGGGTTCACCTGTTATCATCGATTCATCAATACTGCTCTCGCCTTCCACTACTTTTCCATCAACAGGAATTTTCCCTCCGGGCTTAACACGAAGCCTATCCCCTTTTTTTATTTCATCAATGGAGATGATCTTTTCTTCTCCATCAATTAATAAAGTTGCTTCTGACGGAACAAGTTTGAATAATTCCTTTATAGCGCCACTTGTACGGCTATGTGCTTTTGCTTCCATTACTTGCCCTAATAAAACCAGCGTGAGTATTACGGTTGCAGCTTCAAAATATACAAACACAGTCCCACTCATGGTTTTAAATTGGTCAGGAAAAATACCAGGAAATAACATAGTTACAATACTGAATAAAAAAGCCACTCCTGTACCAATGCCAATAAGTGTAAACATATTCAGGTTCCAGGTAATTACAGATCTCCATGCCCTTTGAAAGAACATCCATCCTGCATAAAACATAACAGGGATTGACAAAACAAACTGAACCCAATTCCAGTTTTGCTGACTCATTATTTTAGTAAGCGGATTGGGCATAAGCATATCAGACATTGCTATCAGCAAAATGGGAACGGTAAAAAGTACAGCTATCTTAAACTTTTTTAAAAGGTCGAAGTATGTTTTATTTTCATTATCCTCTGCAGGTTGCAACGGAACTAAATCCATTCCACAAATAGGGCATGAACCCGGCGCATCCCTGATAATTTCAGCATGCATAGGACAAGTGTATTGTTTCTTCTTAATAGTAAGAGAAGCAAGTTTTTCTAAGTTCATCCCACACACAGGGCACTGACCTGGCTTATCATAAGTCTTATCGCCCTCGCAATGCATGGGGCAATAATATTCCCCAGAATTATTATTATTAAGTTTTGAAACTGTTTGCTGATGAGCATGGGGTTTAATTTCTTTAATCCCATCGGAAGCTTGTTTTACCAAATGCATTCCGCATACAGGACAACTGCCGGGCTTATCATAAGTCTTATCGGCTTCGCAATGCATAGGGCAATAATATTTTCCTTCACCTTGTTCAGAAGAATCAGTTACTATACTAGCTTTTGCCTGGGTTAATGAAGGGGGTTGCCCTTTATCAGAATTTTTTTTTTCATCCAATTGATATTTCAGATGATCTTTCAATGCCGCCTGAAGTTGAGTGGTTGGCACATGCTTATCCATCTCGATAGTGGCTTCTTTTTTCTGAAGATCAACTGAAACGCTTTTAATACCCGGTACTCCCGATAATAATTTTTGTACTGTTGCCTGGCATCCGCTGCAACTCATTCCGCTAATATTATATGTATGTGTCATAGTAAATTAAAATGTATAGTAAGGTGTGGGAACATATTTTAAACTCAATGATTGCCCATACCACCACCCAGAAGATGCATAATAAGAAAAATTATAACCAAAATTATAACACCGGCAATTATGTAAAAACCCAAGGATTTTTTTGTACCCACCTTGCCTTGTATAAGAATATATTCATTATTGTTATTCAATCTCGGCTGGATTTTGCCCCAAGGTTTATATACTGATATTGCTGTTGCAGCAAGTAATACCAGTATAGCCGCACCGGCTTGAATTATAATTTGTATACGCAACCCAAATTCCGTAGTATTTGAAAAAGATGTATCAGTCGCAATACCTGCTAGATAACTAATAGGTTGCATGTGCAATAACAATAAAATTGTTACTGCAAGAGTCAGAAACAGTTTAACAATTATCCAATAGTATTTAAATAACCCCCATTTAGTGCCCATTGATTGAACAATTCCGGTGAGCAATGAAGCTATGCAAAGAGGTATTATCACGAACCAGGCGCTCAACTCCATTGCAAAATAAGAGGCACGTGCCAATTGAGTATCGTTACTTGTTATACCAGTTATGGCGAGTACTAAAAATACAGCTACAGCACCAAGCCAACCAACAGAAAAAGTGATATGCGAGGTTAGTATGAGCTTGCTTAATCGGGGCTTCATTGTCATAAAATTATTTTTAATAACACAAAGTTAGAACTGTAAAAAAGATAGCTCTTATGAAATTATGTAAAAGAGTTGTAACATTTACAGGTTCATACTATAGTTCCAATATAGCAGCATGGATCTGTTTTTCATTTTCCCAAACACAAACCACGTGATCATTTTTAAACGCTTTCACTAATGGCGAACTTCCTTTACCTAAATTTATCTTAGTGCCAGTGGGTTTCATAACAATTATATTTCCGCTTTCTGTCCACGTATAAATTTTCTTATTATTTATGGTTTCCATTGAGCAACTTCTACCTTCACCAATTTCTTTTTCAGAAAGACCGGGTGTTGAAGCATAAATCTTTCCTTCTCTACGCCAAACCGTTTCTGGAATCCCGTATTTATTAATGGTAAGCCCTCCCCCATCCATTGGGCAACCTTTTAATGTCCAGCTTCCATTACCTAACTTTTGTGCCACTCCAAAAGAATTTCCGCCGTTAGTAGATTTAATTAAATATAAATCCCTGTTCCCATTTAACCAGTTACGAAACATTGCATACACATTATTCCCTTTCATCACAACCGACGGTTTACAACATTCGCAAACTGAATTATCGGGTGAAGCATACACCAAAATATTTTTTTTCCATGTTTTGCCTCCGTCATTGGATTTGGCTCCTATAATATTTTGCCCTTTAGGATTTCTAACACCAAGCCAAACTGCGAAAGTATTTGCACCATCAGCACTTAAACTCATCAATGCTTCTTTAGCACTTTCATCTTCATCGTTTACCCTTACTGCTTTTGTCCATTTACCTGAAGCCTTCTTATTATAAGAAAAGATATTCCCTGCTTTAGTACATGCTGTTACCACGAGCCCATTAGCTCCCGCAGCTATCTGCGGGCCACGCATTGCAGAAGCAAATAATTCTGGCAAAACTGCGACTAATGTGGGTGTTGAAAAAGATCTCCCATCTTTAGAAAAAATATACATGATATTATCACCGCTTCCATAGACTATATGAATATCGTTGTTTTTATCCTTAGCGATGTTAGGCATCTGGCCTTTAGCAATAATGAGATCAGTACCTCCTTTCTGGCTATGAGTTATTAAAAAATTTAAAAAGAAAAGAACAAGTAGGCCAATAGTTTTCATAATAATATTTTAGATGTAGAGAATAAATCCATTTAAATTTTATCTAAGGGCTTTCTCTTGGTTTGTCCCAAATTTTTAAAATGGCTTGCTGTTAGCCCAGTTACTTTTTTGAATTGATTAGATAAATAACCAACACTGCTATAACCTAATTGGTCTGCGATTTCAGAAAGTGAAAGCTCATCATATTTTAATAATTCTTTTACTTTTTCAATTTTTTGAGCAATAAAATATTTTTCAATAGTTGTGCCTTCTGTTTCTGAAAAAAGATTGCTCAGATAATTATAATCGTGATGCAGTTTTTGGCTGATGTGTTCAGAAAAATTATTCGTTAATGAATGCTGAGAATAGTGTACAAGTTCTACAATTGTATTTTTTATTTGTTCAATAAGACGGCTTTTTTTATCATCAATCAATTCAAAACCGAAAGACTGTAAAATTTTATCGAGTTGATTTTTCTTTTGAGCATTTAAATCTTCTATTATTTCCACTTCGCCTAATTCTATTGATTTTGGATGCAACCCAAATTTTATCAGTTCATCTTTAACTACCATTTTGCAACGGCTGCAAACCATATTTTTTATATAGAGTTGCATATCAATTTATTTGCAGCAATTTTTTTTTGTAAATAACGAAAGTAAAAACATTAAAAACCTTTTTATATAAACCATCTTTCTATATTGATGTTATAAAATTAATTTAATGAGGAGATAAATTACATTTTCATATTGCTCATATCCATCCCTGCCATGGGATCGGCTCCTTTCTTAAAAATATATTCACTATTTA
>DASYOS010000167.1:0-16344 GCA_036007525.1 Chitinophagaceae bacterium
GAAAGTGAGAGATAAGTGGGCTAATGCAACATGGGAAAACAGGGCGAACATTTTTTTAAAGGCTGCAGAATTGTTGGCAACAAAATATCGTCCTTACATTGTTGGTACAACCATGCTGGGGCAAAGTAAAAATATTTACCAGGCAGAAATTGATTCAGCATGCGAACTCATAGATTTTCTTCGGTTTAATGTTCACTTTTTAAGTGAAATATATCGTCAGCAGCCAATCAGTGGCCCGGGTATTTATAACAGGATGGAGTATCGTCCGCTGGAGGGATTCGTACTGGCTGTAACACCTTTTAATTTTACAGCAATAGGAGGTAACTTACCCACAAGTGCTGCCATGTGCGGCAATGTAGTTGTTTGGAAATGCGCCAACACACAGGTTTACAGCGCACAAATGTTTATGCAGGTTTTAAAAGAAGCCGGATTGCCTGATGGTGTTATCAATTTAATTTTTGTTGACGGACCAACGATTGGTGAAGTATGTTTTAATAGTCCTGACTTTGCCGGCGTGCATTTTACAGGAAGCACAGGAGTGTTCAATGGTATGTGGAAGACGATAGGAGAGAATACAAAAATTTATAAATCCTATCCACGTATTGTTGGCGAAACAGGGGGTAAAGATTTTGTGATAGCACATAAAACCGCCGATGTTGATACAGTAGTTACGGCGCTTTGCCGTGGTGCTTTTGAATACCAGGGGCAAAAATGTTCTGCTGCATCAAGAGCTTACCTACCTTCTAATCTTGCACCACAAATAAAAAAGAAACTGGTGGCAGAAATCAAAACCATGAAGATGGGAAGTGTTGAAGATTTTAGTTGCTTTGTAAATGCTGTTATTGATGAAAAAAGCTTTGATAAATTACAGGGATACTTAAAGCAAGTAAGAAAAGATAAGGATGCAAGAATATTAACAGGAGGGAAGTGTGATAAAACAAATGGCTATTTTATTGAGCCAACTGTTATTGAAACTACTGACCCCAGTTATGTAACCATGTGTGAGGAATTGTTTGGGCCGATACTTACCATTTATGTGTACGATGAAAATAAATTTGAAGATGTATTAAAATTGGTTGATTCAACCTCGCCTTATGCATTAACAGGTGCTGTGATTGCACAGGACAGGTTTGCCATTGAATTGGCAACAAAAAGACTTCGCAATGCTGCAGGTAATTTTTATATCAATGATAAACCGACTGGTGCAGTTGTAGGCCAACAGCCGTTTGGCGGTGCAAGAGCCAGCGGAACCAATGATAAAGCAGGAAGCATTTTAAATCTTTATCGCTGGCTGAGTGCAAGAACCATAAAAGAAACGTTTGTACCAGTTACAGATTACCGTTATCCGTTTATGCAGGATGAAGGAGCGATTTAAAATAAGGAATAAGAAATTTTAAATAAGAAATAAGAAAGTGCAGATCATCCTTGATAAAAAGCAATTGCATCTTACCATACAAAGGTTAGCGCATCAATTGATAGAGAATCATCCTGATCTTGAGAACACTGCTTTAATTGGCATACAAACCGGTGGAATTTACCTTGCTGATAAAATAGTAGAATTTTTAAAAACGATTAGCAAAGGCAAAACAATTCAATACGGTAAACTTGATATCACATTTTACAGAGATGATATTCGTAGAGAATTGCATGTGCCCAATCAAACAGATATTCCATTCTCCATTGATAATAAAAAAGTGGTTTTAATAGATGATGTTCTATTTACCGGCAGAACGATCAGAGCAGCAATGGATGCCTTACAGGATTTTGGCCGTCCGCAAAAAGTTGAGCTTTGTGTTTTAATTGACAGAAAATCAAGCCGCCAATTGCCCATCCAGCCAGATTATTGCGGAAAGGCAATTGATTCAATAATTTCTGAAACAGTAAAAATAAAATGGGATAGGGAAGAAGTCGTACTCTTCTAAGATACAAGGGAACAAGGAAGCAAGGCACAAGAACTTAATTCATTTTAAACGTTATGTCGCAGCAATTAGAAGATAGATTTTTGAATTTTGCGAAAGGAATTAGAGACTTTTGCTTAAAGATTAAACAAGATGTCATCAACCGTGAATATATTCGTCAACTTATAAGAGCAAGTGGTTCTGTTGGGGCAAATTACATTGAAGCATCTGACGACTTAGGAAAGCTGGATGAACGAATGAAAATAAAGATAGCAAGGAGGGAAGCAAAAGAATCTGTTTATTGGCTCGAACTATTGTTGACCAATAATGATCCAAGTCTGGAATTAGAAAGGACAGCTTTAATTGATGAAGGCAATCAAATAAGAAAAATTTTATCAGCTATCATTATTAAACTCTCACAATGAAACAATCTTGTTCCTTGTTTCTTGTTTTTTGTTCCTTTTACTTTAGCTTTGATTTTTAATGCAACTTTCTACCAAACATCTCCTTGGCATTAAAGACCTCCAAAAGCAAGACATTGAATTAATTCTTACCACAGCAAAACAATTCAAAGAAGTTTTGCAAAGGCCGATTAAAAAAGTTCCTTCTCTCAGAGATACTACGATCGTAAATCTTTTTTACGAAAACTCTACCCGAACAAGAATTTCCTTTGAGCTGGCAGAAAAAAGATTAAGTGCTGATACAATTAATTTTTCGTCCTCAGGTTCATCAATTACAAAAGGCGAAACATTATTGGATACTGTGAACAATATTTTATCGATGAAAGTGGATATGGTTGTGATGCGCCATAGTGCAAGCGGGGCTCCTCATTTTTTAGCGAAGCATATTACTGCGGCAATTATTAATGCAGGCGATGGCACAAATGAGCATCCTACCCAGGCTTTGCTTGATGGATTTTCAATTCAGGAAAAGGTAGGAAACCTGGAAGGAAAGAGAGTTGTATTGATTGGAGACATTATGCATTCAAGGGTTGCATTAAGCAATATTTTTCTTTTGAAAAAAATGGGTGCGGAAGTTATGGTGGCAGGCCCGCCAACATTAATTCCAAAACATATAACAGAAGCTTTAGATGTTCAGGTTGAGTATAATCTAAAAAAAGCCTTACAATGGTGTGATGTCGCTAATGTTTTACGCATCCAGCTGGAAAGGCAGAACGAAGTTCTATTTTCATCACTCCGTGAATACAACCTTGCTTATGGAGTAACCAAAAAACTGCTGGATAGTTTAGGAAAAGAAATTATTATCATGCACCCGGGACCTATTAACAGGGGAGTAGAAATTGACAGTGATGTAGCAGATTCCAGCCAATCAATAATTTTACAACAGGTAGAAAATGGAGTTGCTGTAAGGATGGCTGTGTTATATTTACTTTCAGAAAAAAGTCAATAGTCAATAGTCAATAGTCAATGGTCATTAAGTTTTTGAGTTGTGTGCTTTTACCTAATGACTAAATGACCATTGACTACTGACTTAATATATTAATATTTATGCAACGTATCTGTTTATTTCCCGGCACTTTTGATCCTGTAACATTGGGACATATTGATATTATTGACCGGGCATTGCCGCTGTTTGATAAATTTATTATTGGCATAGGAAGAAACAGCAGCAAGGAGCCAATGTTTTCTGAAGAGAAGCGGCTTAACTGGCTAAAAGAAATTTATAAGAACAAACCTAATGTTGATGCACTTGCTTATGATGGACTAACCGTTGATTGTTGCAGATCTGTAGGGGCTAATTTTATTTTACGCGGTATCCGTTACGTAAACGATTTTGAATATGAAAAAGCTATTGCCGATATGAACCGCAGTTTAGATCAAAATATTGAAACTGTTTTTCTTACCTGCCTACCCCAGTTCACTTCTATTGCCTCCACACTTGTTCGTGATGTTATAAAAAACGGTGGCGATGTTTCTCAATTCTTGCCAAAGGAAGTGGCCGCTACAATAAATTCATAAAGCTCATGTCTATTTGGTTCAATAAATCAATTACCCTTGATGATATAAAAGACTTTGGCAAAGAAACCATGGCTGATTATTTAGGCATGCAATGGGTGGAGATAGGCGAAGATTTTTTAAAGCTTTCAATGCCGGTAAATGAAAAAACCAGGCAGCCATATGGCCTTTTGCATGGTGGTGCTTCTTGTGCATTGGCTGAAACTGTTGGCAGCGTTGCCTCTGCGCTGGTAATTGACCGGGATAAAAATATTTGTGTTGGCTTAGAGATCAATGCGAATCATGTGCGTAGTGCAAAAGAAGGGATAGTTACAGGACACTGTAGGCCATTACATATTGGTAAAACAACGCATGTATGGGATATAAAAATTTATGATGAAAGTGATAAACTTATTTGCATTAGCAGATTGACAGTTGCTATCCTCCCAAAAAAATAAATTACTTTTTTAAACAGCTTATTACTTCAGTTATTGTATGGTAAGTATTTGAAGTATATTTTTTAAGATCGTTTTGCTTTACCCATTTAATATCTGTAATATCTTCTTCTTTTTGCGGCACTAATTTTTGATTAGCATTGCATTTCATATTATACCAGTGAGATTCCTTTAAAATATGTTTTCCGAACTCTTTATAAGTGTGATAAGTAGTGGTAATTTTTTCTCCTATATCAATCGCGGTTAATCCTGTTTCTTCTTTAACCTCTCTTACAGCGCACTGCTCAATACTTTCACCTTTATCTATTTTGCCTTTAGGAAAATCCCATTTCCCTCTTCTGAATATCATTAAGATTTCCTTTTTTTCATTCAGCACTACTCCGCCTGCAGCAATAATTATTTTAAAATGTTTAAAGAAGGCTTTCTTAAGTTTAGCTAAGTCGTTATCAAATAATATCCCTGCATGAAACTCAGGTTTGGCTATCTCATGAAGTAAGGAATTGATAGCAGCTGTTGATATCTCATCTATAAATACGGCATCGGGATGATGCAAATATTCATCTATAATCTTATCGATTTTATCACAGAGAAACAGTGGCTTATCTTCTCCAGAGGATCCCTGTGGTGAAAAATAGATCTTTATAAACATAGATTATCTTAGCGGCATGAATAATAAAAGGGCAGTAGCTGAAAAACTTTTACAAATTAATGCAATAAAGCTAAGCCCGGATAAACCATTTACCTGGGCAAGTGGCTGGAAGAGCCCGATATATTGCGATAACCGCAAGAGCCTTTCATATCCAGTTATTAGAGATTTTATTAAATCGGAAATGTGTGATACGATCTCTAAATCATTTTCAGGGGCTGATCTGTTGGCAGGAGTTGCTACTGCAGGAATACCCTGGGGGGCAATGGCTGCCGATCAATTAAAACTTCCATACATCTATGTCCGTCCTAAACCTAAAGAGCATGGCTTAGGTAATCAAATTGAAGGTTATTATGAAAAAGGGATGAAAGTGGTAGTTATAGAAGACTTGATTTCTACAGGAAAAAGCAGCCTTGATGTGGTAAAAGTTTTAAAAGAGAGCGGTTTAGAAGTGGATGGATTGGTTTCTATCTTTAATTATGGCTTTAAAATGGCTCATGAAGCCTTTAAAACAGCAAATGTTACCTATAAATCCCTTACGGATTATGATACTTTAATAGCCCTGGCAATAGAAATAGGCATTGTATCTCCGGAAAATGAAAAGTCATTATTAAATTGGCGAGAAAGCCCTGCTACATGGCCATCCTAAGCATTAGAATAAGGAAAGCTTATGTTTTCCCTCATAATTTACAGGCATACTCATAAATACATTCCCTTTACCAACTTTTACTTTGCCGGTAACTTTTACTGAAACCTCATTTCCCATCATTGAATTCCAGGCATTTTTAATGATATTTTTCATATCTGTATCAAACTTTAATGGGATAAGAAAGGTATCTCTGCGGGGGATATTTATCAAGGTGTCAGAGGAGCTATGCCCCAGTAAATTGTTATTGATAAAAATGTCCAACTCGGTTTTTCTGAGCTGAAGCCCGAAATTATTAGGATTATAATATTGAAGATCTAATGATACCCGGGAGGTGCCAAATCCCAGCTTTTCCAACTTGAAATTTTTATAGTCCTGGTACTCCAGGTCCTTAGGGGAGGAGCAGCCCAAAGATGTCAACAATAATGTATAGCCAAAAATTGAGACGAAAAATTTTATCATTTTAGGTGTATAAAGTCAGCTAATAAATTTAGTACTCAAGTATTCTTCTGGATTATAAAGGTATACTAAAAATTAAAATTGTTTATTATTTTAATATTTATATAATAATCAATTAGTTATGTGGTATAATTAATGTTAATTCATCATTTTAAAGTAAATTGATGCTTTGTTTTTTACCTGTCTCTTTAAAATTATATTTTCTAATTTACTAATATAATTATTTCTAAATTTATTTGATATACAGTTATTTATAATAATATAATAAAATTAATTATTAAATTAATATACACATATATATATAATTTATATACGGATTAACTTTTAATTTCTTTATCCATTGTAAAATATTAGTGAAATCTGTTCGATCGTCAAGCAGAATCAGGTGGCTTATAGCACAGTATCTAAATCCTTTATCTCCTTCTTATATTTATCGGGCAGTATGATGGATTTTAAAATCCAATCAATTTTAATCCTCCGGAAGAATTTGTAGACTGCAATAAGAGACGTCAGGAATGAAGGCTTTCCAAGACTTAATAATTGGTTTACCCGAGGTGGTACCACAAGTATTTGGGATTTCAATAAGAGATAATACCTGAAAGCTCCCAGGTGTTTTCTATATTGTTTATATAAGTCAATTGTATAATGGCTTTTTTCAAGATTCTGATGGAGGTGTACATTTCTCATAATCACCCAATCATTAAAATTATCAGGCAACCCCTTTAAATGCATTTGTATGCCCAGACGGTGAAATACATCAAATACTTCTTCCTTTTCATTATTAGTGAGCTTTCTTTCCAAAACTTCAAACGAAGCAATGGAATAATGTATCAGCATAAACAGAACATCTCTATAAGCCCAATCAGGTATTAATGCTCCCCGGTTGCTCTCTACAGCAGAATGGATGGAAGTAATTTTATCTATGGCCTTACAGGCAGCTTCTTTTTCTAAAAAAACAATACTCCTGGCATAGGCTACTGTAGAAAACAGCCTTCCCAAAGGATCGGCAGGTAGTTTACCCGTAAAATACAGCCAATCAACAGCCTTATTTAAAGCAAACTCAGCAGAAGCGCCTGCAAAAATAAATAGGATTGTATCACCTTTCCCCCAAATCTCCCTTACAACTGAACCCTTTTCTACAAAATATTCCATGCTTAAATATAAAAAATACGAGGTGGTTTTAATGATAAATCTTGTAGAAAATGGTTTTCAAATAAAATCTTGCACTGTTTTTGCATAATTGAGCTCTAAATATTAAATCTTAAATTTGATCCATGAAAAAAGTACTTATACTATTTATTAGCTTGTTAAGTGTAATATTCTCACAGGCGCAAGATTCTGTTTCCATTGTGAGCCAAAGTATCTCCTCCTACAGTTCGGTTACTCAAACCAAGGAAGAAAGTTCCAGATATCCATATAAGACTTCTTTTAAAAGAGATGCACCGGTAATTGCAATAGGAGTTGGTTTAACATATTTGGGCAATACACTTATAAAGAATAAAGATCCGCTAACCCTTGCAGAGTTGGCAACTAAAACAAGAGATAAAATTCCTTCATTTGATCGTGGTAATGCAGGTTTTTATGATGAGGATATTGACAGGGCAAGTTATATTCCCTTCCTTGGCTCCTTTGCCGTACCGTTAGTGATGTTATTAAATAAGAATGAGGGTAGAAATGCTTCGCATATACTTGTAATGTATTTAGAGAGTTTGTCAATTACAAGCGCTCTTTTTACCATGGCTGCCGGTACTTTGGATCGTCCAAGGCCTTTAGTATATGGAACAAATGCACCAACTGACGAGAGGATAAACAAGAATAATCAACGTTCCTTTTATGCAGGGCATACCGCTGCCACGGCTTCTGCTACATTTTTTGCTGCAAAAGTTTTTCAGGATCTTAATCCTGATTCAAAAGCAAAACCTTATGTGTGGATAGCAGCTGCTGCTGTTCCCGCTCTTGTAGGATACATGAGATATGAATCGGGTTTTCATTTTTTGAGTGATAATTTATTAGGCTATGTGCTTGGAGCTGCGTCCGGTATTTTAATTCCGGAATGGCATAAAAGTAAAGGTCATAAAAATCTCAGCTTTACTCCTCAAATTGGGAAAGATTATAAAGGCCTTGCCTTTGTTTATAATATTAAGTAGGAGAGATTAAATCACTAGTTAAACCCATTGGTTTCTATTAGTTGATCATTAATTTGCTCTATCAGATGGTTGATATCAAATGGTTTGGAAATAAAACTATCTGCCAGGCATTCAGGTATGCTTTTTTCAACGTTGTGATTTGCAGAAAATAGAATTATCGGGATGTGTTTGGTATCATTACCTGATTTTAATTGCTTACAAATGTTTCTACCATCCTGCGTGCCTAATGCTACGTCAAGCAATATCAAATCGGGTTTGAAAACATCAATCTTGCTATAAATTTGTTGCCAATTAGATATTGCAACTACTTCAAACCCCTTTGAATCCAGCAATAGTTGAACAACTGTCAGGATATCTATATCATCATCTACTACTAATATTCTCTTCATGTTCTAAAAAAGAGTTATCGCCACAAGAATCAAACCATTGTTTCTATATTAGAGTAAAAGAATTTTTTAATGTATTCGTTTTAATAATATATTTGGTTTTTGTTGCCAAGATAAGCGTATGAGTAAAATAGTTATAGTAGATGACTCAATCGATCTGCTGGAAGTAATGAAATTTTTTCTTGAGGAAAAAGGCTATGAGGTAGAGATAGCTACCAGCCAGCAGGATCTTTTCTCTTTACTTAGATCATCTTCTGCGGATCTTATAATTTTGGATGTTTTCCTCCAGGGAGGAGACGGAAGGGAAATTTGTAAAGAGTTAAGAAGATCGGAAGAACACAAATACCTCTGCATATTATTGTTTTCTACTTCTCCCAAAGCACTTGCCAATGCTAAAAAGTGCGGTGCCGATGGTTATATAGAAAAACCTTTTGGGTTAACGGATATTGTTGATAAGATTGAATCTACCCTGGAAACATGTAAGGATTATCAGCGACAGTAACAGATTATTGTCAGTTAAAAAAATCAATTTTTTATAATTTTTTGTATTAAATTTATACCTCATTCACCAAATAAAAAGGAGGTATTCATGCAATCTACAGATCAATCATGGGCACTTTCGGTAACCATTGGTTAACCGAATTGTTCATCAAGATATCTGACTGCGTTTAACGCAAAAGCCACTAATTAAGTTTAGTGGCTTTTTTATTGAATTGCATGGAAGTAAAATATTTCTATTGGTATGGGTTACTTTTTACCGAAATGGGTATAAAAGGCATAAACTTAAAATAAAATAAACATGAAAAAGATTTTTTTAGCATTTGTTATCGCAGCTACTTTTGTTGCTTGTGATGAAAACAAAACAACTACAACTACTACTGATGACAAAACAGATTCAATAGAGAACAAGACTGATTCGGCTCAAAACAAAATTCAGGAGAAAGCAGATACTGCAATTGACAGAGTTGAAAGAAAAAGCGATTCTTTAAAAGACGCTGTTGAGAACAAAGATAAAATGAAGAAGTAATAATTGTTCATCGCCTATTGCCAGCGATAACTAAGATTTTCATATGGCAAGCAATCGTTAAGCCTTCCTGTTTTCAGGAGGGCTTTATTTTTTCGTCATATTCATATAATCTAACACAAGGTTAGTTAAAGCCTTTACGCCCAGTTTAAAACCACTTTCATCAAGATAAAAATCGGGTGTATGATGTGAAGGTGCAGTTTTTGGATCTTTCCCTTTTGGCATTCCACCCAAAAAGAAAAACAATCCGGGCGCTTTTTGTTGAAAAAAAGAAAAATCTTCTGCTCCCGTTACTGCCGCCTTTAATAAAACATTTTCTGTTCCTGCAGTTGCACGTAAGGAGGGTAACATTTTTTCTGTTAATGCAACATCGTTAAACGTAATAGGGTAGTGCGAAGAGTAAGGGATTTTTACATCTGCTGTTGCCCCATTGGCCTCCGCAGTTTTTGTTACAATTTGTGTTATCCTTTCAATCAGCATTTTCTCGTCTTCGGCACTTAATGCTCTTATGGTACCCAACATTTCAACCTGCTCAGGTATTATATTAGAACGGTTTCCTCCATGTATAGAACCTATTGTTACAACACCCGCATTCTCCGTAACATTAAGGTTACGGCTAACTATTGTTTGCAAATTATTAATGATCTGGGCAGACACAACTATAGGGTCAATTGATGACCATGGGTATGCTCCATGAGCCTGTCTTCCTTTTACCGTAATTTTCATGTCATTAACTCCGGCCATTGTACCGCCCGGACGGTACGTTATTTTTCCAACCTCAGTCTGTGAATTAATATGCAGGCCGAAAACAACATCAACTTTTGGATTTTCCATAACTCCTTCTTTCACCATTAACTCTGCACCTCCTTCCTCACCATGAGGTGCACCTTCCTCTGCAGGTTGAAAAATAAATTTTACTGTACCTGCTAAATCATTTTTCATGGAGGATAATATTTCTGCAACTCCCATTAAAATAGCTACATGCGAATCGTGGCCGCATGCATGCATTACCCCAACTTCCTGCCCGTTGTATTGTGTTTTTACTTTTGAGGCAAATGGAACCGCCGTTCTTTCAATAACGGGCAAGCCATCCATATCTGCCCGTAAAGCTATTACCGGACCCGGTTTGCCACCTTTTAAAATTCCTACTACGCCGGTTTTTGCAACACCAGTTTTAGTTTCTATACCAAGCGATTGCAAATGTTTTGCAACAATAGCTGCAGTTCTTTTTTCATTATTTCCCAACTCAGGATGTTCATGGAAGTCACGCCGCCATGCAATAACTTTTGATTCAATTTTATCTGCAGATTGAATAGCCTTATTTTTTACCAGATCATTCTGTGCAAAGGCTGTTGTTGAAACAATAAGTAAGCTGTGCAGTAATATTTTTTTCATTATTCTCGGTTTAAAAATTTGTAACAAGAAATTAATCCACAATTTCGGGCAAACTAAATGCCCTTAAATTATTTATATAAAAACGAATATACCTTATATCTTATTGATATATTTTGAAGAGTTTATTCTTTTTTGGGATGCAGAAAGCCTTTCTGTTTTAATATTTGCCTTATTTTTTGCCTGGTGGTCCATAAGCGCCCCAGCATACCACCGGCTGCTACACTGAGAGAAAAAGCGGTTAATGCATAACCATGTAACCAATGGCTTAGTATCCAATGCCTGCTTATCGCAAATAGAAGATACAGAACTAATATAATTATACCGATGCGGTCCATTTTAGTTACGGCTTTATTGGTCTCCGCATTCCAGCTAATGTTGTGCATTCTTCGGGCAACTAATAATCCAATCAAAATGCCTAATAAAAATCCAAACCATGCAAGATATCCGGCAATATAATCGTGAGATATTTCATAAATAAGCACTCCTGTTATTATAAGAAAAATAATGGCAAGTCTTCTTAATCTGAAAAGCAGCTTGCGATGCACAAAGCGGGCAACTTCTTTTCTTTTACTTAAAGGCATATTTGATGAAGAGAAAATTGAATTATTGAATTTGCAGTAATACTACTTTGCCATCCATAGTAGAGGCTATAATATTTTTTTTATCAATTACGTTAATTGTATTCACCATAGAGTTATCAAGTTTATAAGCCCAGGCAATCTTTTTCTGCATAATATCAATTGCATACACTACCCCGTTCTTTGTTCCAAAAAAAATGTTCCCGCCTTTTTCAATTAACATAGAAGGTGTATGTTCATAACCATAACCAACATTTAATTTCCATGCGGCTTTTTGTGGTTGCCTCCCAGTGCTAAAAACTGCCAGGGTATCATTCATAGTTTTACCATAAATAAAATTTCCATCAGTAGAAACTCCAATAGATTCACGAACGGTTGATTCATTGGTACGCCAAAGTGTTTGTCCTGTGATTGCATCAATTGCACTTAAATAACGATCCGGTGCCACAACATAAATAATATCATCTTTAATTACAGGTATGCATGCAGCCGGTGAATAATTTTTTACCGATGATCCATTGCTCCACTTCCAGTTTAGTTTTCCGGTAATTTTATTTAATGAATATAAATACGTGTCCCAGGCTCCGAAAATTATATCATTCTTATTGATAACAGGAGTGCTAACTACAGGCCCTTTTAGTCCATCAAAATTCCAAATTTCTTTTCCTGTTAAAAGATCAATTGCACGAAAATTATGATCACTTCCTCCGAAGTAAACAATCCCTTTTAAAAATATTGGACGAAGTTCACCAGTTTTAAAAGTATCTATTTCAGTAATTTCTATTATTGGAGAACCCAATACTGCAGCCCCGGTCTTTAGTTTCCAAAGTTCTTTGCCACTATAATTAATGCAATACACATAGCCATCTGCACTTCCAAATACAATTTTGTTTTGCCAAACAGCAGGTGATGAATAAATAGCACCTCCTGTTTTATATACCCATTTTTGTTTGCTATTTTTTATAGATAATGCGGTAAAAGAACCTTTTTGATTTCCAAATACAACAAGGTCATTAATTATTGCTGGTGTAGAAATAACATTAGCCTCAGAGCTAAATGTCCATTTTGCTTTTACTTGAGAGTAGCTGTTATTAATGCTATAATCAGGTCTTGCAAATTTTTTTGTGAGATCATAATTATGTTTTTCAACTTTTACAGCAGTCCATGTTTTCATCTCACCCGACACAGGTTTTCTTTCAGTAAATAAAATTGAATCCATTCTTACATCAACTAAATTATATCCGCCTTCAGGTTTTTTTGCTCTAAGATTTGATCTACCCATTACTCCGGGAATATCTTCAAAATCAAAAGCCTTATTTGCATGCCCATGACCACATAAAAACAAAATAGTGTTGCGCTTTTTAAACATATCAATCACCTCAAACCAATTATCCATCTGCTTATCCATAGGGTAGTGGTTTAAAAAGATAACCGGCATATTTACAGATGTTGTGTCAAGGATATTTTTCATCCATGTCATTGCATCACGTGGTATATGGCCATCACTCATTCTTACATAAGGCCCCGACGCACATGCGATAAAGCGGATCCCATTGTGATCAAAAACAAATCTATCGCTTCCGAACGTTGATATAAAACTCATGCCACCACTTTCACTCCACCCATCATCATGATTGCCGGGGATGATGTAATATTTTATTTTTAGAGAGTCAAATAATTTTTTAGCCCTTGGTAATTCCTCGTTAGTCCCCAGTTCAGTTATGTCTCCTGTTATAACTACAAAATCAATATCATTCCTGCTATTAATATCATTTACTGTTCTTCGGAGATCTTCCTCTGCTTTTCCATCAGGAGACCCAATGTGTGTATCAGAAAGAAAGGCAAAACGGAAGGGTTTGATTTGCGCAACAGAGGTGTAAGAACAAACAGTTATTAATAATAAAAAAAGTATCTTTTTCATAAAGGCAAGTTATGAATTTACAACATGTTTATAGTTATAAAAATTGACTTTGAGTAAAAAAGCTTTACTTTATTTCTCAAATAGTTTATAATGAAATTTTACAAAAGCTTCAGCATTTTGCTATGTATGTTTTTTGCAATGCATGTGACATTTGCACAATATCAAAAGTTGCATAGTAAAGCTATTGTAGTAGATACCCATAATGATATTCTTGAAACATGTTTTAATAAAGGGTATAGCTTTGATCAGGACTTAAGCGGGAAAACACATTCTGACCTGAAAAGATTTAAAGAAGGTGGTATTGATGTTCAAATTTTTTCTATCTGGTGTGATGGAAATCAAAAGAATCCTTTTGCTTATGCTAACCGCATGATTGATACATTATATGCCACTGCCTTACGCAATCCTGATAAAACAAATATTGTTTTTACATCTGAGGAGTTATTAAAAACTGTTAAAAACAGAAAATTGGCAGCAATGATCGGGGTTGAAGGTGGACACATGATAGAAAACGACCTGAAAAATTTAGATCAATTATATAGCCGGGGTGCACGCTATTTGACGTTGACGTGGAATAATTCTACACCCTGGGCCACTTCGGCGTTGACAGAAACAAAAGATTCAATACTCCATCAGCCGAAAGGCTTGAATGATTTTGGAAGAACAATTGTTAAGCGCATGAACGAGTTGGGAATGTTACTTGACCTGAGTCATGTGGGCGAGCAAACTTTTTGGGATGCAATAAATACTTCTACAAAACCAATATTGGTTTCTCATAGTTGCGTCAATAGTCTATGCCCAGCGTTTAGAAATTTAAAAGATGAGCAGATAAAAGCTGTAGGAAAAAATGGCGGTGTCATCCATCTTAATTTTTATTCAGGATTTTTAGACAGTACGTATGACAGGAAAGACGCTGCATTTAATAAAAAACATAAAGCAGAAAGAGATTCATTATTAAAAGCCAATCCTGAACCATATTTTGCCAATGAATTTTTATATGCGAAATATAAAGATGAAGTTCAGGCAATGAAAGCACCATTCCATTTATTGTTTGATCATCTTTCATATATAATAAAATTAATTGGCGTAGATCATGTTGGGTTAGGTTCCGATTATGATGGAATCAATTCTACTCCGCAGCATTTAAATACTGTTGTTGATTATCCTCTAATTACAAAAGAGTTACTAGCAAGAGGATATAACAAAAAAGATATTCGCAAAATTTTGGGTGGCAATTTTTTGAGGCTGCTTAAAGCCAATGAATAATGATGGATATATTGTGGGAAAAATGTGAGCTGTTTTTTTTAGTTCTTCACTCATTTAATGTATGTTCGTTTTATACCTATCTATAATACCAGGCTTTCTGTGATTCTACATCAATAACTGTTTACATTTTTTTTAACCAAAACAAATTTTATGAACACAAAAAACTTTCTTGTTGGAGGAATAGTTGGGGGAATAATTTATTTTCTTCTTGGCTGGCTATTCTATGGTAATCTTATGATGCAGTATTTTCATGATCATGCGGGAACTGCGACTGGTGTGGAAAGGGTTATGGATAACTTTGAATGGTGGGCATTAATATTGGGTAATTTATCTGCGGGGTTATTAATTGCTTACGTTTTTACAAAGTCCGGTGTATCTACTCTCATGTCAGGATTAATTACAGGAGGAATATTAGGTTTTTTAATTTCTGCTTTTTTTGATTTTTCCATGTATGGCACAACCAATATTATGAGTAAGGAGTCTTTATTTGCAGACATTGCAATATTTACTGTAATATCAGCCATTGCGGGCGCTGTTGTTGGTGCTGTAATAGGAATGTTGAATAGAACAGGGACTGTAAATAATACTAATATTTAGAAAATTACTGTCAAGATAGATCTAACTTTATAAGATAAATTGTTAAGGATGCAGAGAAATCTGCATCTTTATTTTTTAATATATCATTATGCAAGAGGAATTTTTAGGATTACGCACAGCTATTTACAAAGTGGCTGATATTGAGAAAGCAAAACAGTGGTATATAGAAGCATTCTCCACTCAGCCATATTTTGACATGCCTTTTTATGTGGGGTTTAATATTGCCGGTTATGAGCTTGGTTTACAGCCCGATGAAAACAATGAGGCTAAATCAGAAAATGTTGAAATATACTGGGGAGTTAAAGATGTTGAGGCTTCTTACAACAGGTTAATACAATTAGGAGCGGCTGCAAATCAGTCACCGCAGAATGTAGGAGAAGAGATTATAGTAGCCACAGTAAAAGATCCATGGAATAATATTATCGGCATCATTTATAATCCTGCATTCAAAACTGAATAATGCCTTCACAAATAGTAACTAATATAAAGCAACTTGTAAATGTAAGAGAGCAAACTCATTTGTTAAGTGGAGCCGAGCTGGCTGAACTTCCAGTAATAGAAAACGCATATTTAATTATAGAAGATGGAATAATAGCGGAGTATGGAAGTATGCAAAACATTCAGCATTCCACACTTAACACTCATACAATTGATGCATCTGAACAATTTGTAATGCCGTGTTGGTGCGATAGCCATACCCATCTTGTTTTTGCAGGTAGTAGAGAAAATGAATTTATTAATAAGATAAAAGGACTGAGCTATGCAGAGATCGCTGCAAAAGGCGGCGGCATTTTAAACTCTGCTAAAAAACTAAATGACACTTCAGAAGATGAATTATTTAACCAGGCATGGAAAAGATTAGAAGAAATAAGTAAACTTGGTACCGGCGCCATAGAAATAAAAAGTGGTTATGGCTTATCTGTTGAAGGTGAATTAAAAATGCTTCGTGTAATAAAAAAATTAAAAGAGAA
>DASYOS010000168.1:0-18596 GCA_036007525.1 Chitinophagaceae bacterium
TTCACGTCAATCAATCCTATATCATCTTTTTTTAATTGTCCTTTGTTTGATAAAAACCCAACGATATCAATTTTGTTTACTTTATCTTTTTTACCTGCAGCAATAAACAGCGTTGTCCATTTTGGTTTTTCGGGTAACGGGCTGTTCTCATGAAGATCGTATTGTTCTACTTCTTTAATATAGGGAGGAAGTTTTTCTTCGGCAGACAAAATAAGTATTACTGTACCGCCGGCATCCATCCTGGCTGTTCTCCCATTTCTGTGTATATAAACTTCTTCAGTTGCAGGCAAATGATAATGTATAATGTATTTTATATTAGGAATATCAAGTCCCCTGGAGGCAAGATCAGTAGTTACCAAAACATTTACAGTGCCGTTTTTAAATTTGCATAAAGCACTGTCACGTTGTTGCTGTTCCATTGCTCCATGATAAAATTCATTCACAATTCCTTTTTGAATTAGCAAACCACTCGTACGTTCAACAGCTTCCCGGTGGTTGCAAAAAACAATTAAAGACTTATTGCCTATTGAGCAAATAAGTTTGAAAAGCGTATCAGATTTATCTTTATCCTCCGATAAAACTGTTTTTATAAATAGCCTGTTTTCTTTTTCTACATCCGGAGATAAAAAATTTAGTTTAACCGGTGATGTAAGACCTACAAAATCAGGCACTTCTACAGCTTCTGTAGCAGAGGTTAATATTCTTTTCTGTAATGATTTTAATGATTCAATTATAAAAACAATTTCTTCCCAAAATCCTGACTCAAGTGATTTATCAAATTCATCCAATACCAATGTATGGATAGTATCTGTTGTGATATTCCCCCTGCGTATGTGGTCTGCCAATCTTCCCGGGGTACCTACCAATAGAGCCGGGGCCTGAACTAAATTATTTTCTTCGGTTTCTCTCAAATGCCCGCCATAACAACAGGTTATTTTAAAATTCGTTCCTAAAGATTTAAATACCTGTTCAATCTGTAAGGCTAATTCTCTTGAGGGTACAATTATTAATGCCTGCGTTTTTTTAATTTGGGGATCAAGCTTTTGCAAAATGGGGATTAAAAAAGCCAGTGTTTTCCCTGATCCTGTAGAAGAGAGTAGTAGTATATTATTATTATTTTCAATAGCCGAAATCGCGGCAAGTTGCATATCATTAAGTGCATCAATATTTAAATTTGAAAGTAACTTTTCGGTTGAATAATTAATTGTCTGCATCAGTACAAAAGTATGAAACTTACAAACGCTGTATAATCACCGGATTATACGCATGCAATACCTGATTCGCCATACATATATAAATACGAATTATACCATTCATAAAAAAAATATTACCGTTCAACTTAAATATTCTTTCCCCAGGTACTGGAAGGGTAAATTTGCAAGTCCTAAACAATGTTTCTAATGAGAAATTTACTTTTGTTGCTTTTATGTGTTTTCACAGGAGCAATTACATGCGCCCAGCAAATTACGGGTATTATAAAAGATGAACAGGGGAAAGTGCTACAGGGGGCTACTGTTGCATTAAAAAAAGCAAAAGATTCTGCAGTTGTTAAGTTAGCGGTAAGCAACTCAACAGGTAGTTACACTTTTGTAAATATTGCAAAGGGCAGCTATTTTGTTAATACATCTCATGTTGGTTATGGCATTACAAATTCTCCTGCTTTTGAAGTAAGCGGCGAAGGAGTAATAACAGGTCCGCAAATTTCATTGGCAAAGATATCAGGTACTTTAAAAGATGTTGCAATTATATCTACAAAACCAATGGTTGAAGTAAAGGCTGATAAAACCATATTAAATGTGGAGGGAAGTATAAATGCTGTTGGACAGGATGCTTTGGAACTGTTGCGGAAATCCCCTGGTGTAATGGTTGATAAAGATGATAACCTTAGCCTAAGTGGTAAAAATGGCGTACAGGTATATATAGATGGAAGGCCAACACCATTATCAGGGGCCGATCTTGCAGCATATTTAAAAACCTTACAGTCATCTTCTATTGAAGCCATTGAGATAATCACAAACCCATCTGCAAAGTATGAAGCTGCAGGTAATGCAGGTATTATAAATATCAGGTTAAAAAAGAATAAATCATTAGGCACCAACGGTTCTGTTAATTTGGGATATAGCATTGGCACTTATCCAAAATACAATGCAGGATTCTCATTAAATCATCGCAATAAAAACATTAATGTATTTGGTAATTACAATTATAATAAAAGCCGCAATGAGAGAAACTTCAGTTCGGTACGAAAGCTGCTTGATACATTATTTGAGCAGACATCACTATTTACAATTAAGGATAATAGCCAAAATTTTAAAGCGGGACTGGATTATTTCATTAATAAGAAAAGCACTATAGGTGTAATGGTGAATGGTAATATTTCGGAAAATGAATTTGCGAACGACAGTCGCACTCCTATCTCATATTTGCCTTCCGGGCAATTGGTTAAAACTCTTACTGCAGCTAACTCAACAGCAGCAGAAAGAAATAGCGGAAATATTAACCTTAACTATAAATACTCAGTAACTGGCGGCACTGATTTTAATATAGATGCTGATCGGGGGCTTTACAGAATAAAAAGTAACCAGTTGCAGCCAAATAATTATTATGATAAAGCAGGTGTTCTTTACAATACCCGCATCTATAATTTTATTGCTCCTTCTGATATTGATATTTATAGTTTTAAAACTGATTATGAGCAAAATTTTAAAAAGGGACGGTTAGGAATTGGTGGTAAAACATCTTTTGTAAAAACATCAAATATTTTTAATAGATACGATATAATTTCAGGCGCCAAATTCTATGACAGTATAAGAAGCAATACTTTTAATTATAAAGAGAATATTAATGCCCTGTACGTTAATTATAATAAAGCTTTTAAAGGCTTAATGGTACAATTTGGAGTGCGTATGGAAAATACCAATCTTGAAGGTGTATCGGATGGGTTTAAGTGGAATGGTTCAAAATTTACCGCAAACAAAGATGGTTTTAAGCGGGACTATTCCGATTTCTTCCCGAGTGGCGCCGTTACTTTTAATAAAAAGCCAATGAGCCAATGGGGCTTACGGTACAGTCGCAGAATTGACAGGCCGGCTTACCAGGATCTGAACCCTTTTGAATTTAAATTAGATGAGTATGTATTTCAAAAAGGTAATATAAACCTCAGACCGCAATACACCAATAGTTTTGCACTAACACACACTTATAAATACACACTAAACACTACTTTAAATTACAGCCATGTAAAAGATGTATTCACACAATTGATAGATACAGCGGAATTATCAAAAAGTTTTATTACAAAAAAGAATCTTGCTACGCAGGATGTTATCAGCTTAAATGTCAGTTATCCATTCAGCAGGAAATGGTACAGTGTTTTTTCCAATCTTAATGCCTATTATTCTCATTACAAAGCAAATTTTGGAACAGGAAGAACTGTTGACCTGGATGCTTTCGCTTTCAACATCTATCAACAGCATTCTTTTAAATTAGGCAAAGGTTATACAGGGGAAATAAGTGGCTTTTATTCTTCACCCTCTATTTGGCAGGGTACTTTTAAATCCAAAGCAATAGGAGGGGTTGAGGCGGGCTTATTGAAAACAATATTAAAAGGCAATGGTACAGTAAAACTTGCAGTAAGTGATATTTTTAATACTATGCATTTTACCGGTACAAGCAATTTTGCCGGACAGTACCTGCGGGTAAGTGGTGGCTGGGAAAGCCGCTTGTTTAAAGTAAACTTCAGTTACCGTTTTGGTAACAAACAGGTAAAAGCTGAGCGTCAACGCAAAACTAGCCAGGAAGAAGAAAATCAGCGAACAAAAAGTGAAGACGGCGGTGGTGTTGCGAAATAAATAATGAAGTTTATTAAGCGTAATAGTGCCGGTTTATTTTAAATTATACCAATCCTGAAATATCCTTTGCTGTTTCATTGTGGTATTTTTTAGATCGGTTATAATAGCAGTTGGTGCATTATATCCGGTAACTGTTACCATAATATTTTGTGAAATAGAATTACGTTTGACATTAAACTTTACTTTATCACCAATATGCAGATTTCGCTGAATATTTCTTAATGTCTCCATACCTGTAACAGGCATATCATTTATAGAAATTACTTTATCATTTGTATGTAAGCCTGCTTTTGCCCAACAGCTTTCCGGATTTGTGAGTCCTACACTAAATCCCGTTTCTCCAACCCTGCGGTAGATAAATATATCAAGGTCGGGAGTTGGATTCCCTTTTTTATCAACTGCCTGTTTCCAGCTAATATTTACTTTTTTACCAATCAATTTCAGATAACGGTGAAAATCTAAAATGTTTGCATTATAAACGTAAGATTGAAAGAATGAATGAGCATCACAACCACACATTTTTTTCACACTCTGTTCTATATCTTTTCCATAAAATCCTTTTTCTTCAGGAAAGGCATAATACATTTTACGCATAACGTCATCAATGGAATATTTACTATTAGAAGCATTTCTGATTATAAGATCAAGCATTGCCCCGGTGATCTCTCCCTGCAGATGTACACTGGGATAATAATCTCCCAGCCCTCCCGGTTGCTCATTTGATTCAAGACTTGAGCTTTCAGGAGAAATTTTATAATTCCCTGAATTGGAGAAATATCTTTCAATCAATTTTTCTAAATGAATAATTCTTGTTGAGTCATACGTAGGAAGGTTGGCACGCCTGAGTATCAGATCAGAATAAAAAATTGACATTCCTTCACTCCACCAAAGCCCCTTTGCTTTTTCCTTAGGCCCATAATTCAGATCAGAATATTCTGCCGGTCGCAATGCAACCAGGTTCCATGTATGAAAAAATTCATGGGCAATGACATTGTACATGTCAGTGATATCACGCTGAAAAGTAGCAGTTGGTAATCCTATCGTAACTGAGTTACTATGCTCTAATGCGCCATAGGCACCGTCCTGAAAAAGAAATGTGTAATTTTTATACGGTGCTTTTCCAAATAATTTTATCGTTTCGTTTACTATCTTTTTTACATTATTTACAAGCAGGCCTGTATCAAATAAGTTTGCATCCGGCAATGGCCAGTAAGCGATCTTATGAGGAATTCCTTGTACAATAAAACTCCGGGTTATAAAATTACCAACCAGCACCGGGCAATTCATCAATGTCTTTGCAGATGAAGCGTAAAATATTTTAGCATCGCTTGTGGACGCTAACCCTGTTGCTATTTTCCAGTTTTCAGGAATTTTAAACGTTATATAAGAGGATATTCCTGCATTTTCAACCAAATACATGAAAGAATGCATATCTCCTACCAACCCACCTGTTTTGGAAAGAAAGGGACGCCAAACCGGTCGCACTCTTCCATCAAAAACAGGCAGATGAATTCTATATTTTATCGTAATATTTTTTCCTGATGAATTTATCTGCCACAGTGCACTGTCTTTTCTTACAAAACTTATTTTTTCTTTTGACTCTGCCCTGAAATTTTCTACATATCTCCAGTATCTGTCATCATATTCTTTATGGGTTGCCATTGCAAGATGAAAAGTTTTAGGAGCATTGGTGACATGTATTTCCACATCAAAACCAGAAAGATTATTTGTATCTACCCTCAACGTATATCCAATAACTGGTTGAGAAATGGCATAACGGATGCCAATAGCATCTGCCGGATATTTCAAGGGGTTTTGTCCAAGAGCAGAAAATGCCAACACAACAAAAACAAGAATTGCAAAGTTTTTTTTATACAAAATAATTAATTGGATGTTTTTGAAAAATATAAAATTTTAAATCGGTTTATGCAGACGTTCTAATTCACTTCACCGCGACACAGTTGCCAATGTCGTTACTTTTCCGACACTGCTAATTTTCCGAACTCTTGGTATATACGCGGTGCGAACTTCTAAATCCGAAGCAGCGACATCATGCCATTCCAGCACATATACTTCGCCATTAAACACTGTAACGCCTGTTGGTGTCCATGGACTTGGTTCTTGCAAAATGGTGCTTACTACACCTTGAGGTGAAATTTTGAGGACACTACGGCTACCAGTTGCAGCTACATAAATAAATCCCTGTGCATCAACAGCCAAACCTCTGCAATAAGAAGGCACGGTTTCCAAGGCAAATCGTTAGCAGCTTTGCCAACGAAAGTTGCAATAATAGATACTGTTCCGTTCATCGTAATCTTTCGGATTGTGTTGGCATTGGCATTGCTCGCCTCAGTGATGTAAATAGAGCCGTCCTGTCCGGTAGCTATACCACTGGTGAACTGAAATATTTTATCACTTGCCAGAACCGATTCTTTTCCTTCTGGTGTTCTCCTTATGATACTTGCCAAACTATGTATGCAGTCGGCATAGTAAATATTTCCGTCTTTGTTAACAACAAGGGGAAACTTGGGGCACATAATAAGAGCAGGTTTGGAACTTTGTGCTGTCACTCTTTCAAAATATTCCCCAAAATTTTTCTGTGATTCTGCGAAGTATCCAATCGTGTCAATAGTCAGCCAGTGAAATTTGGATGCAGGTATATATGTGAGTTTACCCTTTGTATCAATCTTCCAAACGCCTTTACCGGTGTCAGTAAAATAAACATTTCCGTTTTTGTCAACCACAATGCCAGAGCCAGGATGAGCAGATGCTGTCATTCCAGCAAAAAGGAACGTTAGCAAGCTGAATAAAAAAATGATACGTTTCATAATAAATATTTTATTTGTACAAGGTAGTAGTAATCTATTCTAAGAAGATAATAGTTACATGAAGGGATGGTAAGTCTTGATGAAATGCGCTTAATGCAGCCGTTAAAATGGCATACAACGGTTAACGGTTTTGTGTAAACCTATTTCAGGACGAGACAAACAAAAAGCTGAGATATATTCGTCGCCCCCCATATTCCCAAACCGCCTGTTGTAAGTTCGTTTCTTATACAATTGTAAATCGTTACTTCTGTCCAAGGTTGTAAGTTAAAGACACCAAACCTGTTGAATATGTTTTTGTGTCAACCAGCGTAAGTTTAATTCTGTCTTTAATGTTACTAAATAAAGGCTTGCCACTTCCAAGTAAAATAGGATGAACAGCTAATGATAATTCATCAACTAATCCTAAGTTCAGTAATGATTTGGTAAGCCCTGCACCACCAAAAAGCCAAATATCTTTTCCTTTTTCGTTTTTAATTTTATCAACTTCAGTTTTTACGTCCCCTTTTATCAATGTCGCTCCTTCTTTTACTTTGTCAAGTGTATTTGAGAAAACATACTCTTTCAATTTTGGAAAACCGCTGCCACCAGTGTCACCTATACCTAAAGTCATTTCGTAAGTTTTTCTTCCAAGAAACATTGTGTCAATTCTTTTAAAAAAATCGGAAAGTCCATAGTCTTGATCAGTAAAACACCAATCATACTCACCATTAGGTCCTTCAATAAAACTGTCTAAGCTAACTGCAACTCCTAAAATTACTTTTCGCATAGTAGAGTTTTTTAAAATGACGCACACGTTCAGGTATTGCCGATGGTTGGGAATTTGAAATTCGTCCGCCCGGAACAGTTGCCTGGCTTTTTGCTAAAGATAATATTAAGAACTAAAGTTTGGCTTTGTTCGTCGAGCCCGGAACTGAAGTACAACAGAATTATGACCTGTGCCGATTGTTACAATGACGAGCCCAACTATTGGCAATACCAATGTTGTGTGCATACCCTTCTGTCTGTACGATGCATTGCTTTGTCCTGTCAGCCATATAAGAGTAAATCAATCAAGTTCCTGCAGAGCAGCTCGAAGCATCTGTTTCTTCTGTGGCGATTCTGTCTTATCTATTAATGTTTGTAAAGCAACTTTTGTAGCCTTTTTCAATGCTTCTTTTGAATCTACTTCAATATCAGGAATGACACCGCCTTCCCAGTTTTTCCCAGTGATTGGATTAATAGCTTTTCCAATTGGAATATAGATTTGAAAATGGTCATTAATCGGAAATGTTTTCCCTGCGTTGGCCCCTCCTTTAGTTTTGTTTCCAATAATTACAACTCTTTTTAAGGCTTGTAAACTGTAAGCAAAATCTTCTGCGGCGGAAAAGGTGTTCTTACCGGTAAGAATAAATATAGGTTTGTCTAAATACTTTTTTCCTGATACATACGGCATTGTCCAAAACTGCTGCGTTCTTTTATCTTCTCTCCAGTAAATAGAATTTAAATGAGTTGGCTTTTCAAAAAAATAACTGCATATCAATTGTATCAACCCGGGCTCGCCTCCTCCATTATATCTTAAATCAATAATTAAAGCATCTGTATTACTCAAAAAATTAAGAGCAGCAATTGCAGTTTCAGACCCCCATTCCGGTCGGATAAACCCATCCAATTCCATATAGCCAATATTTCCTTGTAAACGTTCCAATTTTTCAAAACCATAGTTTTGGGTACTTGCAAATCTTTTAAACTTCTCTCTTTCTTCTGCGGTTGGTTGATTACTCTGTTCAGGCAGGATTGAATCTACGCTGAATATTAATCCAAGATGCTCATCCTTACTAATCTCTCTTAATTGTTTGGTAAGGGTATCTGAAAATGCAGAGCCTGATTTTATTCTGGAATAGTGTCCTTTTTTATTTCTTTCCTGGATCGTCTTTCCTATTAAAACAGCTAATTCGTTAGAAATGTAATGTTCATTTAAGCTTGTTATTGTTGTTTCAATTATTAAATTTCTGTCTGTATCAGTTATTTTAATGTCTCCTTTTTGAGTGTTTTGTCCAAAAAGTGTGAACGATACGGCTAATGCAGCAAGAAGAATAATATTTTTCATGATTTTTAATTTATTATCGTTGATTGGTCTGATTTGCTTAATTAATTGTTTAAAAGTATATTAAAGATCAAACATACGAAGAATTTCGTAATAAAGTTAATTTGTAGTAAGATAATTTTCTGAAATGTTAGAAGAGGTGTCAGGCCACTCAAGTGGCCAGACATCTTGCCTATTTTAAAGAAGCTCCTTGTTCTATCCAGCAGCGGATAAGTTCACGTTCCTCCAACGTCATATTGGTTTTATTATTTTGAGGCATTGTTTTAGTTAATACAACCCGTTGCATTATTTTATCTTTCAGTCTTACAATATTATCTGGTGTATCATACGTAACACCATTTGGCGGAGCGGTAATTAAATCATCTGTTGGCTTTGATGAATGGCAACTTATACATCTTGATTGAACGATTGCATTCACTTCAATAAAATTTATATTGGTTTTACATTCACCCGGTTTCGGCGGAGCAGTAACATACGCAGTTGCCAGTAATACTAATACCGAAACAGGCATTACCCAAACACTGTACTTCCCTTGCTCACGAAGATTTAACCAATGTTTTATACCTGCGCTTGCCAAAGAGATTGCTGCAAGTATAAGCCATTGGTATTTATGCCCGAATGTGCTGGGAAAATGATTACTTACCATTGTAAAGATAACAGGCAGCGTTAAATAGTTATTGTGCAATGAGCGCAAACCTGCATGTTTTCCAAGCTTAGGATTTAATGGCTTGTCTTCCCTGGCAGCTTTTACCATTGCTTTTTGTGAAGGAATGATCACAAAAAAAACATTAGCAACCATAATTGAGCCGAGCATAGCACCAAAATGAATGTATGCTGCACGTGCACTAAATACGTAAGAATAAAACCAGGCAAATGCTATGGCAATTATAACTCCGGTAATTGTAAATAATATCCCTTTTTTTATGAGAGAAGTTTTGCAAAGAATATCATACAAAAGCCATGCAACAACAAACGATCCGATGCCGGTTACAATTGCTTCAGCCGAACTCATTTTAAAAACATTGGTATCAATTAAAAATCCCTTTGCATTAAAATAATATACAATGAATAAAAGGCTAAAACCAGAAATCCATGTAAAATATGCTTCATACTTAAACCAGTGAAGGTGTTTTGGAATTGATTTTGGGGCGGTTTTATATTTTTCAAGATAATAAAACCCACCGCCGTGAATAGCCCACAAATTTCCTGCAAGTTCATCCCTTACATTTTCAGTTCTGTTCAAAGCATTCTCTAAAAAAACAAAATAAAATGATGCCCCTATCCAGGCAATGCCAAATGTTATATGCATTACCCTTACTACAATATTCAGCCATTCCATAACATGGCCTTCCATTGGAGTACCTTTTACTACCAGATAAGTAAAGACTAAAAGGGTAATAATAACCAGAATAATTGCCGCATAAATAAAATTATGAGACCCTAGTAATTTATTTTTATAAATCTCGGATTCCCCCTCGCCGGTTATACTGCTATCAGGTTCATTAGAAAGCGCTCTAAAATGATACGTCATCCATATCAGCATTGCCAGGATAAAAATAAGTACACTGTAAATTATAAAGTACAACATATAAGCGCTCAATTTAAAATTTAGTTTTCTATTTTTAATGATTCGTTTAAGATTAATATTTTTTCTGTGTTTGATCTTGCCATAAAAAGTAAAAGAATTATAACTCCGCAAGGTGAAAGAAATGGTGTTGTACTTATAAAAGATGGGACAATAATTGATATTATTTCTTATCTGGATGTCGTTGATGAAAGATTAACTGATGTTAATGATAAAGTATTAATGCCGGGAGTGATTGATCCACATGTACACATAAATGAACCGGGCAGAACTGAGTGGGAAGGATTTGATACAGCAACCAAAGCTGCACTGGCAGGCGGTGTAACCACCTTGGTTGATATGCCATTAAACTCGTCACCTGTTACAACAAATACAAATGCCTTTGAGCAGAAGTTAGGTTCTACTAAAGGTCGGCTGCATACCAATTGCGGCTTTTGGGGAGGTGTTATTCCAGGAAATGAAAATGAAATAGAACCCTTGATTGATAAAGGAGTTCTGGGTTTCAAAGCATTTCTTGTCCATTCCGGTATTGATGAATTTCCAAATGTTGCAGAAAGTGATCTGAGAAAAGCAATGCCTATAATTGCAAAAAGCGGATTACCATTATTGGTTCATTGCGAATTGACCTCCCCCCTCTCAGAAGGAGAGGGGACGGGAGTGAGCCGGTCGTATCAAAATTATTTACATTCCCGTCCACGCAAATGGGAAGACGATGCGATTGCTTTAATGATACGTTTGTGCGAAGAGTATAATTGCAGAACGCATATTGTTCATTTGTCATCCTCCAATTCTATAGAGCAAATTGCCAAAGCAAAACAAAAAGGCATACCCCTTACTGTTGAAACTGCTCAACACTATTTATTCTTTGATGATCAGATTCATGATGGACAAACGCAATTCAAATGTGCACCACCAATACGTGAGAAAGAAAATAATGAAAAGATCTGGCAGGCATTAAAAGATGAAATAATTGATTTTGTTGCTACAGATCATTCGCCATGCCCTCCGGAATTGAAATGTATGGAGGAAGGTGATTTTATGAAAGCCTGGGGGGGTGTTGCTTCACTGCAATTTGCTTTGCCGATCTTGTGGACTGAGGCAATGCAGCGGAGTTGTACTTTAAATGATATTGCTAAGTGGTTATCAGAAAATCCTGCAAAGTTTGCAGGCCTAAATAAAAAAGGAAAAATAGAGAAGGGGTTTGATGCAGATATCATTGTTTGGGATCCTGCTGCAAAGTTTTCGGTAACGCCCGATATAATTTTGCATCATCATAAAACAACTCCATATTTAAATGAAAAACTATTTGGAGTTGTTGAACAGACTTATTTATCAGGAGAAAAAATTTTTGATGCAGGAAAGTTTTTACATTTGAATAAAGGCAAAATAATTTTATCTCAATAACATGGATACAGCACAACCTTCCTTTGCAAAACTTACAGAACTTGCAGCCGAACGATTAGGAGGTAAAACGCTTTTATGCAGCGATGATTTTTTTGCAGAAAAAGAAAACTTACTAAAGCAGGGAAGGGGAATTTTTATTGCAGATAAATATACTGACAGAGGAAAATGGATGGATGGATGGGAATCACGGCGTAAAAGAACGCCGGGGCATGACTGGTGTATCATTCAATTAGCAACACCAGGTAAGATTCACGGGGTTGATATTGATACCAATCATTTTCTTGGCAATCATCCTCCACATGCTTCTATGGATGCATGTTATATTGAACAGAATTCTGATCTTGACCTGGAGAAAGCACAATGGAAAGAGATTCTTCCTAAATCTACTTTAAAAGCAGGCTCACCAAATTTTTATGAGATTAAAGACCGCGATGTTTTTTCATATATCAGATTAAATATTTACCCTGACGGAGGTATTGCAAGGTTAAAAGTTTATGGAGAAGTTTTTAAAGATTGGAATCTGATAAATGAGGAAGAAATTATTGATCTGGCTTCCGCGGTTAATGGCGCTAAATCTGTTTTATGTAACGACATGTTTTTCTCTCACATGGATAATCTTATTATGCCCGGCAGAGGAATTAATATGGGAGATGGTTGGGAAACCAAACGAAACAGAACACCGAATAACCGTGATTGGGTAATTGTAAGGTTAGCTCATAAAGGCGTTATTGAAAAGATATTAATTGATACGTGTCACTTTAAAGGAAATTATCCTGATAGTTGTTTACTGGAAGGTTGTAATATTTTGAGCCGTGATGAAACTAAATTGCATACTACAGAAGTAAAGTGGACTACAATATTGCCACAAACGAAATTAAGTGCAGATTATGAACATCATTTCGAAAGTGGAAGTAAAGAGCCTTTCACCCATGTACGTTTATCAATTTTTCCTGATGGCGGAATAAGCAGGATGAGACTATTGGCACGGATTGTTAAGTAAAACCAGGATTTTATTATGACCATTGCAGAATTTGATCATTTGCCAACTGAAAAGAAAAGGGAATTACTAAAACAATGTTGTGGCTCAGAAGCATGGGTAAATAAAATGATTGCTATTTTTCCTGTTGAAGATCTTGTTGAATTCTTAGAATCTGCTGAAGAGAAATGGTATGAATGTGCCGAAGAAGATTGGAAGGAAGCTTTTGAACACCATCCTCAAATTGGAGATATAAATTCCTTAAAAGAAAGATTTGCAAATACAGCCGAATGGGCAGCCGCAGAACAGGCTGGGGTAAACGATTCATCAGATGTAGTATTGCAGAATTTAGCAGAAGGTAATAAGCTCTACCAAAATAATTTTGGATATATCTTTATCATAAATGCCACCGGTAAATCAGCAAAGGAAATTTTAAATTCTATTGAATTGCGTTTACCAAACATCGCTGAAGAGGAAATAAAAATTGCAGCAGAAGAGCAAAACAAGATCACTAAGATCAGACTTGAAAAATTATTCTCATGATAACTACACATATCCTTGATACCTCAAAAGGCAAACCCGCTGCAGATGTTACTATTATTTTATACCATGGCGGGAATGATGAGTGGACAGAGATATCGAGAGGTAAAACGAATACAGATGGAAGAATACCAGACTTAGTAAAAAAAGAAATAACAATTACAGAAGGGATTTATAGAATGCGTTTTGAAACCAAAGATTATTTTGATAGATATCAGGTAGAAACTTTTTATCCCTATGTGGAAATTATTTTTGAGATTGAAGCGGATCAACATTATCACATTCCATTATTGCTAAATCCGTTCGGATATTCTACTTACAGAGGTTCCTGATCATATGGGTTTGCTAACGTATATAAATACATCTACCAGATCTTCCTCTTTATTTAAATTCAGTTTGTTTTCTTTAATAAAATCGTCAACTTTTTTCTTTGGAAAAAGATTGTTTAGATTTCTTTTATTTGCCAAAACAAATTCGTTCTTTAAGCCTTTTATCGGGCTAATATAATAAGTAGTCTCCCTGGAATAAACCAGTTCTTCGTTGGGAAGAAGATCATATGTTGTTACCCCTAATATCTTTTCTATAACCTGTATATTTTTAGCAGGAGAACTTGTTCCAAAAGCACCTATAACCTTTCTTTCAGCCAGTTTAAATGTGTGTTTCGCTGCAAGTCTCACTTTTGCTGATGTGGCAACCCATTCATAAAAGCCATTATCATAAAAAAAACTATCGGCGCCGAAAGTAATTAAATTTACATCTGCTTCGTTGGCAATTGCAAGCGTATCACCCTTTTCATTTATATACCGCATAGATTGATCGAAGTAACTAAAATTAAATCTTGCACGAGCTGAATCTCCATTGATAAAATATACGTTGGCACGTCTAAAAGCGGGGTATTTATATTCATATTTTTCATAGAAGGCAGGAACTTCAGTGCCTTTAACAGAAATGCGTTCAATATTTTGGGCAAACGAAAACGAACATATTACCAATGCAAAGGCTGTGTTTATTATTTTTTTCATATTGATGTATTATATTTATATACAAACCTGTATTATCAAATATAATAAAAATCAACTGTTTTTTAAAATTATACCCGGTGTCATAATTATTTATTTTGATGGGTGGTAATAAAACAAATGTGATGCAATCCTACTCTGTAATATTTATTAAAGTATTAGTTTTGCCGACCTTATATTACCCAAAATAGTAATAATGAAATTTTCAATAAAAGATAAGGAAAAAGAAAGCTTACTTAATACGCTTAAGGCTGCAAATCTCCAGTTCCAACAAATTTATCCTGGCGATAAACCTGACAGGCAGGCTGTTCACACCGTTTACGGTGGTGCTAATTTATTTAAAAGTGATACCTGTATAAAAATGGGAGAGATCGCTTTGAAAAATCTAAAAACCTACGCTCCTGATTTTACAGCGCTGGCAAGAGTGCTGAATTTTAAAGGATATGGTGACCTCCCAAAATCAGAAAAGAAAATTAAAAAGCTTACAAAAAAGCTTGATAATATGACAGAGGCTGAAAGAAAACAGGAACCCGGATGGCTTGCTTATTCTATCTATAATAAAATTGTACAGAAATTAAAAACAGAAGCCGTTGAAGATTTCAGGATAGATTTTGAAGATGGTTTTGGTAACCGCCCTGATGAAGAAGAAGATACAACTGCAGAAAATGCAGCAAACGAACTTGCCATAGGCATCCAAAACAAAACCATTTCTCCTTTTATTGGAATACGCATAAAGCCATTTACTGAAGATCTTAAATATCGTGGTGTAAGAACACTTGATATTTTTCTTTCAACGCTTTTGCAAAAAACAAACGGTCAGCTTGCCGATAATTTTATAGTGATGCTACCGAAAGTTGTAATCCCTGAACAGGTAATAACACTGGTAAGATTATTTGAGATAATTGAACAAAAGAATAACCTGCAGCCCGGCACACTTAAAATGGAAACAATGGTGGAGGCCACACAAATAATTATGGATGAAGATGGCCGCAATCCGCTTATGAAAATTATAAAAGCGGGCGAAGGCAGGTTAATTGCAGCGCATTTTGGAACCTATGATTATACTGCATCCTGCGGCATCACCGCAAAATACCAAACAATGGATCATCCCGTTTGCGACTTTGCTCATCATATGACAAAAGTTGCGCTGGGAGGTACGGGTATTTTTCTTTCAGACGGTGCAACCAATGTAATGCCGGTTGCTCCGCACAGGGGAGAGCAGCTCAGTAAAACGCAGGAAAAAGAGAATCGTGACTCAGTGCACAATGCCTGGCAAACAGGCTATAAACATACTATGCACTCACTTATAAATGGGTTTTACCAGGGATGGGATCTTAATCCGGCACAACTTCCCATGCGATATGCGGCTACATATAATTTCTTTTTAAGTAGCTATGATGATGCGGTATTTCGCTTAAAAAGTTTTGTTGACCGTGCCGCCATCTCAACGCTTACCGGGGATATTTTTGATGATGCTGCAACAGGGCAGGGGCTGCTAAACTTCTTTCTTAAAGCCATGAACTGTGGCGCCATAACGGAAGAAGAAGCATTGGTAACAGGCCTCACACTCGATGAAATTCGCAGTCGCTCATTTTATAAGATTTTGCAGGGAAGAAGAGGAAAGTAATAACTAGAATCTTTAGAAATGCTTACAAAGAACAAATATTACCTTTGCCATTTTAATACATGAGCAACCAAACATTAAGAGAATTGCTTCCTGAATTTTATAAGCAATATAACCTGGGTGAAGAAGGGGGAAATAACAGTGCCAGTCTAAAAATTGAGATAGCAAAAAATTTTGCACTGTACATTCCCAACTTTGCTGCAAGAAAAAAAGTAGTTCTAAAACATGATATTCATCATATTGTTACAAATTATCCGTCAACCTTTACAGGTGAAACGGAGATAGGGGCATGGGAAATTGCATCGGGTTGTAAAAAGTATTGGGTAGCATGGATGTTGGATATGAGCGGTATGATGGCGGGCATTCTTTTCAATCTTTGGGGAGTTTTAAAAGCATTTGCTCGGGGCAGAAGAACTAAAAATTTGTATTACCATATCATTTCTAACGAGCAGGCTTTGGATATGACAGTAAATGAGTTACAAAAACTTTTATTACTTGACATATATTCAAAAAACACAAAGCCACAATTTATTGATCTTATTTTATTTGCCGCATGGGCATTGATTGGACTTATCTATTCAATTTTTTCCTTACTTCTTCTTCCTTTTATTATTGTGTATACAATTTATATAAAATCACAAATGCGGTTACAGCATTCAAGTAATACATATTTTTTATAACGCACTACTAATAATTTTTATGAGAAAGCATATAATATTTTTTTTATTTCTGGTATCAGCATTGTGTTCCTGTAACCAAACGCAGGAAATTACCAAAGAAGAGGTAATTGATGCGATCAATAAATTCGATAATGGTTGGGAAAATAAAAACCTTCACGCTGTAGATTCCGTTTTATCGCCAGCATATATTTATTTTACACAAAGCGGCAGTACATTTAGCAGGGATAGTGTTGTAGCAACAGCTGGTGAAAACTCCTATACATTGCAGGACATGAGCCGCTCTGAACTTGCTATAACACTTTTGGATAACACTGCCATCGTTAGCACACGCTGGAAAGGCAGAGGCAGTTACAGGGGCACCGCTTTTGATGAAGACCAGCGTTGTAGTATTGTACTTATCAAAAAGGACAATAAGGTGGAGATATTATCAGAACATTGCACGCCAATAAAAACAAACAGTATATTTCATTAATAAAAATCATAATTATGAAAAAAGCATTACTTGGCTTGTTGGTTTGTACATTGCTTTTTGCCCCTGCCATGTACGCACAAAAAACACAAAACAAAAATCCAAAGGCAGTTGCACAACAACTTTACCTGTACTGGCATTTAAAAAATAAAAAGGCAGCATTAAAAATTGCAGATAAAGATGCAGTTGGTAAACTATTCAGTGTAAAATGGCGGTCTATGAAACTGGAAAGTTTTAAGCGAAGAAGTGAAGGTGGCTTTGAGTGTGTTTACCGGGATGCAAAAAACGATCTTTCAATAGCAATGATTGTTGAAGGAGGTGCTTCTGTTGGCGGCTACAATGTATCGTCGCTAAGTTTTTCAACAGAAGAGTGACAAGGTTTTAAATCTTCACCTGCTTCCATTTACCTCTTCTAAACAACAATACTGTTGTAATGGTAATGCAGGTTTCTGTAATTACAATTGCAATAAATACTCCTTTTGGTCCCCAATTCCAGGTTATAGCAAGTAAATATGCTAATGGAATCTGAAATATCCAGAACCAAAATAAATTCACCCATGTCGGTGTCCTGCTGTCTCCTGCTCCATTAAACGCATTCATCATTACCATACCAACACCATAAAAAATATATCCAAGGCTTACAATGCGTAATGCAAGTACTGCCGTTTCCACCACCGCAGGATCAGTGCTGATCAAGCTTGCAAAAAACTCAGCGCCAACCAAAAACAACAACGAAACAAAAGCCATAAAGATGGCATTGTACTTTGCCGTTTTCCAAACAGATTCTTCAGCACGTTCCGGTTGTTTGGCGCCAAGGTTTTGACCCACCAAGGTTGCTGCTGCATTGCTTAATCCCCATGCAGGTAAAATAAAAAACACTATCCACCTGATAGCAATTGTATAACCTGCAACAGCACTGCTTCCAAAATCTGTAATTATCCTTGCCATCGCAATCCAGCTGGCAGAACCAATAATAAATTGCAGGCTTGCCGTGGAGGCAACATTCAATAAATTTTTTAAAACTTCTTTATCGGGTAAAAAATGTTTCATATGGATCTTTATGATCCCTTTTTTGCCTTTTAATAAATGCCATAGTTGGTAACATACGCCAATGCCACGCCCAATGGTAGTTGCAATTGCTGCACCTTTTAATCCGAAGTAATGAATAAGGATGGGGCATAAAATAATGTTGCAAATATTTGCCAGCCACAGGCTTCGCATGGCAATAGAGGCATCGCCAGCTCCACGAAAAATTCCATTCAATAAAAAAATCAGCATAATAACCACATTACCCACCAGCATAATTCTGGTATATATTGTTCCCGTTTGTACGATCTCTTCTGTTGCACCCATCAGGCGCAAAAGATCCCCTGCAAAGAAAATCCCTGATATGCTAATTAATATTGATAACGTAAGCGCAACCATTATTGCCTGTGCACCGGCTTTTGCTGCACCTTCGGGATTTTTTTCTCCAACCCTTCTGGCAACCATTGCTGTTGCTGCCATGCTTAAGCCGATAGCAATTGAGTAAATTATA